>DASYIS010000435.1:0-22992 GCA_035997375.1 Chthoniobacteraceae bacterium | reverse complement strand
TACGCCTCCTTGTGATAAAGGCTGCCGCCGACGCGGTAGCTGAGCGGCCGCAGGGGCTCGCCAACGGCGGTCGTGGTCGTGATGAGCTTGCGCAGGATGGCTCCCGAGGGGGTCATGGCCGCGACGGCTGAGATCTCCAGTTCCGGCCGCGCGACGGATTCCAGCAGGATCCAGTCGCCGACCAGCGGGTCCGGCAGGCCGGCGCGATACTCCAGGACGAATTGGGTCGCCGTGGCCGCGATGTCCGTGCCGCCGTTCACTTCCTTCACGACGAAAGGAGCGCCGAGATAGCGCTTCAGCAGCACGCCGTCCGCGGTGCTGCCAGTGGCAGCGGTGCCGTCGGTGTTGATCAGGACCGGTTGATCCAGCGCATAACGCGCGCGGTCGTTGATTTGATCGATGACCTCCCGGGCGCGGCTGGCGGAAATGTTGATCCCCGCGTTCTGGCTGGAGAGCACCGCGCTGCTGCGCAGGACGCCGATCACGGTCAAGCCGACCGCTCCCGTGAGCGCGGCGGCGACGGTGAGCTCGACGATGGTAAATGCTTGTTGCCGGAGCTTAGTCCGGAGAGCGGTAAGTGAGCTGTTCATAACTTTGCGGCCTTCCCATGTAAGTGTACGCGACCCGGCATTTGACGGAGCGAATGCCGATCGCGCCGACCGAGGCGACGGTCCAGGTCAGCGTGCCCGGCACATTGCCGAGGCCGGTGCTGGCGTCGCCGATGTTCACGTTCTCCGTCGTCACGCCGACATTCAAGAGCGTCGGGATGACTTGCGGCGTCGCGTTGTAATCGTAAGTGACCGCGGCGACCTCCTGGATGCGGCTCAAGACGAGCGCCTTGGCGAGATTCTTGACCCGGGCGACGGCCGAATTCCGATTGAGGACGAGCATGGCCTGCGTCATGGCAATCGTCGTCACCGCCAGGACGCCGACGGCGACCAGGATCTCGACAATAGTGAAGGCTCGGGCCTGACCCCGGCGGATGGTTTGCATGGTTGAATTCAGACGTGAGAAAGCAAGAGGGGTGCCAGCATGGCCTCCGTACAAACATTCCCTACGAATGATTTTCCGTGCGTAGTTCCGCGCGCGAGGCCCTTTGTCCCGGGTGTAGAGCGCGGCTCTCCCTGAGCATAGGCGAAGGGGTGCCGCCTCCAATTCCTTGAGCGTCTCTCGCGCGACCGGCGCTCAAGAAAAGTGAGGCGGCACCTGTTCGCCTAGGCGAACAGAGAGCCGTCTCTACACATGGGTACGATGTGCGGCTCCGCCGCGGGACCTCCCCCTAACCCGCGTAGCTCCGCACGCGGTTCTTCCAGCCGGGCAACCACTGCGCTTCGTTGCGGCCGGCGGGCGCGTTTTGCACGCGGCGGGTGAGGACTTTCGCCGCGGCTTCGCCGAACTCCTTCGCCGCGCCGGGGCCGGCGCCGTGCATTTCCTGAAGCACCTGGAGCAGGCCCCAGCCTTCGCCTTTGTAGCGCTCCGTCTCGAGCAGGCCTTCGCCCTTGAAGTTCACGTAATCGATCAGCGCAAACGTGCCGGCACCGCTTTGTTTCAGGCGCTCGATCTGCCGGCGGATGTTCTCGCGCTCGGCGGCGGGCGCGGCGGCGGCGAGCTTGGGGAGTGAGGTCTCGAGGCGCTGGACGAGGAACTTGCTCTGCAGACGCACGGTGCGCGCGAGGAGGTCGCGCAGCTCATTCAGGCGCGGCTCGTGCAGCGCCGCCTGGAATTCCTGCCGCGTCGCCCACGGGCACGGCGCGCCGGGTTTCAGCCAGCCGGGCAGCTCGGTCCCCTGCGCGACAAGGTAAGCGGTGAGCTTCGGAAAGCTCTCCTCGAACGGACCGTTCTGCCCGCGCGGATACCAGATGAAATGGCCGATGCCGAGAGAGGCGAACGATTCGCCGCTATTCCACGAGGTGAGCCCTTCGCGGGTGCCGCCGCATTCGTTCTGCCAGACCCGGTGGCCGATGGAGTCGAGCTCGGACTCGGAGAGGGCGCGGGCGGGCGGCGGGAGCAGGAGCAGGAGCAGGAGCAGGAGGCGGAAGGACATGGAATTCATACCATGCGCGCGGGCGGCGGATTTCAACACTTTCACTTTCAAATCGCGCCCTTTCTTCTACCGTCGCGCGATGCAGAAAGCCGATGGGATGAATTACGCCCCGCAGGGCAAGCCGCGACCGGTCGTGCGCAAAGGGGAGTTCCCTTTCGCCGCGGTGGCGCTCGATCATGGGCACATCTACGGGCAATGCAACGGGCTGCTCGAGGCCGGCGGCGAGCTCCGGTACGTGTACGATCCCGACCCGGTGAAGGTGGAGAAATTCTGCAAGGCTTTCCCCGGCGTGCAGCCGCTGGCGAGCGAGGAGGCGGTGCTGGCCAAGAACGAGCTCAAGCTCATCGCCTCGGCCGCGGTGCCAAGCGAGCGCGGGCCGCTCGGGCTGCGCGTGATGGACTCGGGCAAGGATTACTTCACCGACAAGGCGCCCTTCACCACGCTGGAGCAGCTCGCCGACGCGCGGCGCAAGGTGGCCGAGACGGGGCGCAAATACATGGTCTACTTTTCGGAGCGGCTGCACGTGGAATGCGCGGTGCGCGCGGGGCAGCTCATCGAGCAGGGGGCGATCGGCCGCGTGGTCCAGGTGATCGGGCTCGGGCCGCACCGCTGCTCGCCGGCGAGCCGGCCGAACTGGTTCTGGTCGCGCGAAAAGACGGGCGGGATTCTCATCGACATCGGCAGCCATCAGTTCGAGCAGTTCCTGCACTTTGCCGGCGCCAGCAGCGCGAAGGTGACGAACGCGGCGGTCGCGAACTACCACCACAAGGAGCACGCGGAATTCGAGGACTGGGGCGAGGCGAACCTCATCGCGGAGAACGGCGCGACGAACTACATCCGCGTCGATTGGCTGAACCCCGACGGCCTGCGCACCTGGGGCGACGGGCGGACGTTCATCCTCGGGACGGCCGGCTACATCGAGCTGCGCAAATACCTCGACCTGGCGCGCGAGTACGAGGGCGACCAGCTCTATCTGGTCGATCACAAGGGCGAACACCACATCCGCTGCCATGGCAACGTGGGGTATCCGTTCTTTGGCGCGCTGATTCTCGATTGTCTCAACGGCACCGAAAAAGCCATGACCCAGGAGCACGCCTTCCGCGCCGCGGAGCTCTGTCTGCAAGCGCAGGCCATCGCGCGCCGCATCGAGTGAGACGGCCATGAGGCGCCAACGAATCAAGCGAATTGGAACGAATGGGGCCGTCTTGGGCCGGCGCGGGCGAGACGAGGACCGCGTCGTCTTCCAAGGCCCTGATTCGTTTCAATTCGAGTCATTCGTTGGCCATACCCTCCCGGCGTCACCGTGAAATTTCGCAGCTCATCCGTCTTGGTCTGGGGCTGGGTCTGCTTGTGCGTTGGCGTTCCTTTGCTCAGCGTGCTTGCGCTCAAGCTGTTTTGGCAACCAGCGCGCCCACCGCGCCCCGCCGCATTCTCCCCCACCCCGTCGCCACCATCAGTCGCAGTCGCTCAACCGGCGTCCGACCCGCCGGACAGCACCCCCATTCTTCCCAGGAATCCCGTCATTCCCACGCCCTCGCCGGCCTCCGGAATTCCCCACTCCGTCTGGCTCGCCGTGCCGCGGGGCGCGATCGCGACGCAGCCGCTGAAGCTCGATGCCGGCCCGCTTCCCTACGAGTCCACGGTGGGCTCGATCATGGCTGCGCCGGTGCCGGACGGCGTGAAGGCGCAGGCGCTTTTCAACCTGCTCCCGCAAGTGCCCGAAGAGAGCCTGGCGAACACCGCCGAGCAGGCCGCGGCGCTGCTGCGCGATCGCGATTACGCGCGCATCGCGCGTCCGTGGATCCTGAGTCCGAAGACCCACGGCGCGGTACTCGGCGCGCTCTTTGCCGATCTCATGCAGCGCCCCGACGCCGTGGCGCTGCCGACCCTCGTGGAGATCGCGAAAACGCCCGATCACCCGTTCGCCCCCTCGGCGCACGAAAACCTCACGCTGCTCGTCGGGCAAGATCACGGCGTCGACTGGCCCGCGTGGGACAAGGCTGTCCTGGAAAAGCTGAGCACACCCGCGCCGGCGCCGTAGCCTCTGTGAGCGAGCAATCAAGCTCGTCGCCGTCGCCCGCACGATCGCGGTGGATCGAAAGCCAAAGTGTGCGATAGTCGCCGCCTTATGCGCAAAGTTGCCCCTGCCGATGTCGCCGGCGAAGTCAAAGCCATCTACGCCGAGCTCGAGGCCCGGCCGTTCGAGCGCAACTGCACGTCGACGACGACCTGCTGCCGTTTCCAGCTCACCGGCAAGACGCCCTTCCTGACCAAGGCGGAGGCGCTGTACGCCGCGCAGGCGTGGAAGGCGACCGGGCGCGGGCGGTTGCCGGAATCGGGAAAGGACGGGGCGTGTCCCATGCTCGAGCAGAAGACGGGCCGTTGCCTCATTTACGAAAGCCGCCCCTTCGGCTGCCGCACGCACTTCTGCCAGGCCGCCGGCGGTCCGTACGCGCGCCGCGAGGTGGTCGATCTCATTCACCAGCTCGAAGACCTCAGCCGCTCGCTCGGCGAGACCGAGGCCATGCCGATGCGGCCCGCCCTGGAAGCCGCCCTGCGCGACGCCTCTCCGCGCGGCGTGCCGAGCAAACCGTACCGGCGGTACTAGCGGAATGCATCGGTGGAAGATGGCTGCGCGCCGGCTGCCCCCCTCTTCCCGCGAGACCTGGCGGGCGCTCGCGGCGGCGGTGGGCGGGGTCTGCCTGGTTTGCCTGCTGCTGGTCGCGAAGGATGGGACGTTCTTTTGGAAGAACGATTTCCAGACGTGGTACACGCCGATCTACGACGACATGGTGCGCGCCTGGCGCGGCGGAGAATGGCCGATCCTCACGCCGTATTCATGGTCCGCCGGCAACCTCGGCGGCGAGTACCAGGCCGGCACTTTTTCGCTGTGGCACGCGGCTGTGTTGCGCGTGCTGTGGTCGCTGCCGCTGAGCGCGGCGGGCAAGGCCGCGGCGCTCGCGATCATTCACCTGAGCCTGCTCGCGGCGGGCGTCGTGATGCTGCTGCGGCAACGCGGCGCGCGCGCGGAAGTGGCGGCGGCCGGCGCGCTCTCGGTCGCGCTGAGCGGCTGGATCGTGACCTGGGGCGCGGCGCAATGGTTCGTGGCGCTCGGCGGATTCGCGTGGCTGCCGTGGGCCTGGTGGGCCATGCAAAAGGCGCTCAGCACTTCCTCCGGCCGCGTGCGGTGGGCGCTGCCCGCGCCGTTCGCTTACCTGCTCATCAGCGCCGGGAGCCCGTTCAGCACCGTGATGCTCGCGATCGTGACTGCGTGGCTGGCGGGGCGCACCTGGGCGACCACGCGCGACTGGAAATCCGTGGCGCCGCTCGCGTGGGCCGGCGTGCTCGGCGTCGCACTCTCCACGCCGGCCTGGTGGATGCTGCTGGAGATGAGCGCCTACAGCACGCGCCGCGAATGGGGCATGACGCCGCAATTCGAATGGCTCGTCTCGTGGCGTGCGTGGCTGGGGGCGTTGCTGCCTTCGGTGCGCGTCGAGTGGGTCGACTTCTTCAAGATAGCGGCGCCGCGCAATTGCGCGGTGCTGCTCGGCGCGCTCGTGCCGCTCGCTGCGGGGCTCGCGCTCAGCGCCCGGCACCGGTGGCACACGGGGAGGGCTTCTCGCCGGCCTTATCCCGGCGAGACCTGGGATCTCGCGCTCTTCAGGTTCATGGCGGTGCTTTGCATGGTGCCGCTCGTCGGCTCGTTTCGCTGGAGTTTCCGCTGGCTGCCGTTGTTTCAACTCGCGCTCGCGGTGGCCGGTGCGGAAGCGCTGCGCCGCCTCGCTCCGTTGCGCGTGGCGCGGGTGGCGGCGGTGCTCGTCGCGGTGGCGGTCGTGCTTGCTCTCGCGACCGGAACCCTCGGCGACTGGCGCTTCGCCGCGGCGGAAATCGCCATCGTGCTCGCCTGGTGGTTTCTCGCGGCACGCGGCGTCCGTTGGAGCGCGGCCGCGGCCGTGGCGGCCCTTTCGCTCGCGGGTTTTGCACTGCTCGATCTCCAGGAAAGCTCGTTCGCCTACACCTACCCTTTTCGCACGAACCTCGAGCGGACCGCGCCGCTGGACCCCCGGCGCCTCTATGTCGCGGTCTATTCGTGGGGCGACGTTATCGGCGTGCTACGCGGGCCGCCGGGCTCGGGCGCCGTGCTCCGCATCGGAAATACCGCCCTCTGCGGCGGAGTGCATTTCCTCAATGGCTACAGCTCATTCTTTCCGCTCGGCGTGCCGTCGTGGTTCGCCGGCGAGGGGAACGTGATCAGCGATGAGCAGGCTGCCACCATTGCGAGCCCTCGAGCCGAGCCGGTGTTCGCGCTGCTCGGCGTCGATGGCCTGGTCTTCAGCCCGCAATACCGCACGCTGGCGGAAAACCTCGGGCCGGAGTGGCAGCTCGTCCATCGTTCCGACGAGGCATCCGTCTACCATCGCGACCCGCCGCGCGCCGCCGTGGCGCACCCGCTCGATGTTCTCGGCACCGACCCTCCCACGCCGCTCAGCCGGCCGACGCTGACGGTCCTGCACGACGGCCGGCAGGAGGTGAAACTGCGCGTGGAGCCGCAGTCCAGCGCGCCGCATTCGCGCGAAGAGATCGCCGACCTCGGCCTCATCGAGCCGGCCGTCTCCACCGCCGCGCCCTCCGCGATCGCGTTTTCGCGGCCGTATTTGCCGGGGTACGAAGCGCGGTGGAATGGCCGGCCGCGCCCCGTCGATAACTACCACGGCGTGCCGCTGGTCGCATTGCCGCAGGGCGCGGCTGGCGAGCTGATCCTGCGCTTTCGCCCGCCCTCTCTGCGCTTCGGAATCCCGGTGGCGGTGGGCGCCTTCGTCTTGTGGGGTCTCGTCCTCGCGTGGCCGCGGCGCCGAGCTTCGACCCGCATGTAGAACACGGGGGAGCCGTCTCCGGTTGTAGCCACGGCCCTATGGGCCGTTTGGACGGGTCGAACACGCGGCGGGCGGAGCGTAGTTCGAACTGCGGCGCATTGGTCACGCGCAGACGGCCCACAGGGCCGTGGCTACAACCGGAGCTTCGAATTCGCGCGCCACGAAATCGGAAAGCATCTTCACAGAACGCATTTGCAGCATGGGGAATCAGGACGAATGCAGCCTTCCGATTCGAGTGATTCGAGTGATTCGTAGGCCCTTGCAGCCTTCCGAGTTTTTGCCTTGTTCCGGCCGGAGGGGGTTTACTTTTTCGGCGCTCCGTGGAGGTCCTTCAGGCACTTCGGGTCCGGCGGCACGGGCGCGCCGACGGTCTCGACCGGTTGCGTGAAGAGATAGCGCCAGACGGCTTCGTGGATGAACTTGCCCTCCGCATCCTTCACCGCCGCGCCGCCGGGCATGCTGGAGCTGTGCGCGCGGCCGGCGTTGCCCTTCACATCGGCGGAGGTGATGAGCCGGCGGCTGTTGCCGAAGGGCGCAGGCACGGTGTCGACATCGACGAGCGGGCCGAATTTGTGCAGGCCGAGCAGCTCCCACGAGCGGCAGTAGTGGCCGCCGCTCCAGCCGCCATCGAGCGTGTGGCTGAAGCCGAAGAAACGGTTCGCCGGCGTCGCGGATGGAAGGCCCTGCCAGGTCTCGAACTGATCGCGCGGGCCAGAGAACATGACGACGCGCGCGACCTTCTGATAAATGGCGAAGCGCGCGGCGGTGGTGGCGCCGTGCGAGATGCCGGCGATGATGACGCGATCCCAGTTCAGGCCCTGGCCATCGGCGGAGAGGAAGTAATCCCAGCGCCCTTGCGGGTTCACCTTCGCGAGATGTTTCACGAGCTGATACGCGCGCTCCATGATGCTGTCGGGCTTGGGAATCTCGACCAGCTTGCTGAAGTCCTCGCCCGTCGCGGCCTCGAGGCGAATCTTCCCGAGCGCCTGGTCGTCGACCGTGGTGTCGCCGGGCGCGGGGTCCTTGCCGAATTTGCCGAACCAGCCGTTCGCATAATGCACGCGCAGCGCGTGGATGCCGTAGCTGTTCACCCGCTCGAACAGCGGCCCGCCGCCGCCCATGAGCCAGATCATCAACTCGCCGCGCGGCTTCACCCGCGTGTCGACCGTCCCCTGCTCCACGTCCTGCGGCTTGCCATCCTTGTTGAAGACGAAGTCGATCTCCGGATGTTCCTTCGCTCGCGGATCGATCTCGCTCGCGCGAGCCGTCAGGTCGTAGCGCTGCGGGTTGGGATCATGGAACACCAGCGGATTCGACAAGCTCACCGCAGGCGGCACCGCGGCGGCGGTGAGCCGCAGGGTGAGGGCCATGAACGCGAAGGTCAGGGGGAGTTTCATCGCCGCATGATGAGGCCGCGTTTGGCGGTGGACAATTGTGGAGGTGCGGCTTTTCGCACTCGCGCGCCGGTGGCGGCCGGCAGCATCTCACGACTCCACGTCACGGCGTGATCGCCGTGGACTTACAGTTTGGTCTTCTTTTTCTTGGCCTGGACTTCCTCGGCGGCCTCGCGCCCGATTCTCCCGCCCCATTCCTCTCCGATCTTCGCCGCTTCCTGCATGACCTGCGGCATGGTCGAGAGCACCTTCTGGCCGGCCGCGCTCTCGTAGAAGGCCGTGACCGCTTTCAGCTCTTCGACGCTGTAGTACTTCTCGTAGATGGGAATGATGAGGGCGATCAAGTCCTTCCCATTCGCCTTCTTTTTGAAGATCTCAAAAAATTCGGGCGACAGCTCTTTCGACGAACTTTTCAACCCGCCGATCATCTGTTCCATCATTTGATCGACCATCTTGGTCATCCCCGTAACCTCCATGAGACGCAGGACGGCCGCGTGTTTTTCGGCCTCCGTGTCGGCGGCGCGGGTGAGACCGGTGGAGAGACAAAGCGCGAGGGCGAAGGCGACGAGGGTTTTCACACGGCCAAGGTGAACGGATGGAGTTTGGAGTCAATCAAGATTCGGCATTCGAGACGATGGTCGAGGGGAACTGGGCCAGCGTAATCTATACGAGACATTACTTGTGCCAATGTCTCGTATAAGTGAGATTGCGGTATGCCAGAGATCGCCTCCATCCCGCTCCCGGCAGCCTACGCCTTGCGCAAACTCGGACGCGAAATGGCAATCGCCCGGCGGAAGCGCGGGATTTCCACCGAGGACATGGCCTCCCGGCTGTTCGTCAGTCGCAATACGTTGTGGCGGATGGAGAGGGGCGATCCGACCGTCGCCGTCGGCACGCTCGCCACCGCCGCGTTCGTGCTGCAGTTGCACGACCGGCTCGCCAACCTTGCGGCGCCCGGAACGGACGAACTGGCGCTCAGCCTCGATGAACGTCGGCTGCCCAAGCGTATTCACCGCCGCCGTGTATGAGCGTGGAGGTTCACATCTCCTGGGCGGGCGCGACGCTTCTGGTCGGGCGGATCGACGCAGCCGAGCGGAGCCACGCCATTTCGTTTCAGTACGCGTCCGAATGGCTCGCGCGGACGGACGCCTTCGCCATCGATCCGACAGGGCTCCCGCTGCGGGCCGGTCCGCACCACAGCGCAACGCTCTTCGGCGCGCTGCAGGATTGCGGGCCCGACCGCTGGGGACGCATTTTGATTCAGCGCGCGCTGCACAAGCACGTGCTCGCGAGCAAGCCGTATCGCGACCTGGATTACGTGCTCGCGCTGGACGACGAATCGCGCATCGGCGCGCTGCGATTTCGCGCGGAGCCCAACGGAGCCTTTCTCGCGGCGCGCGCGGGCAAGATTCCCCCGCTTTTGCAACTCGGCGCACTGCTCAACGCCGCCGACGCGGTGCATGGCGAGACCGAGACCGCGAAGGACTTGCGCTTCCTGTTGGGTCACGGTTCGCCGCTCGGCGGCGCGCGGCCAAAATCCGCCGTCGTTCTGCCGGATCAGCGGCGCGCGATCGCCAAGTTCCCGAAGCCCGACGACACCCGCGACATCGCCGCCGGCGAGATCCTGGCCCTGACCCTGGCCCACAGCGCAGGCATCCGCGCCGCGGAACACCGGTTGGTGCAAGTCGCGAATCGGAGCGTCGCGGTCATCACCCGCTTCGATCGCCACGGCGACGAGCGGATTCCCTTTCTCTCCGCCAATACTTTGCTCGGGCTCCCGGCGGACGAACCCGGCGCCTACACGACCCTGGCGGACGGGATTCGCCAATTTGGCGACGACATCGCGGCCGACCTGCGGGAACTCTGGCGGCGCCTGGTTTTCTCGCTGCTCTCGAGCAACTACGACGACCATCTGCGCAATCACGGATTCCTCATGCAACAGCCGGGACGCTGGTCGCTCTCGCCGGCTTACGACTTGAATCCGGTGCCGGAAGAGGAGCGCGCGCGGACGCCCCAAACCCCGATCAACGAGGGGGGCGGTGAACCGTCCATCGAAGCTGCAATTGAGCGCCGCTTCGCGCTTCGGTCTTGGGACGGCGGAAGCCACATCGATCCTGGCGGAGGTGTACGCCGCCGTCGCGGACTGGCGCAAGCTCGGCCGTCGGCTCCATCTCAAGGGCTCCACCCTCGACGCCTACCGCAGCGCTTTCGAACACCCCTTGATGGCAGAAACCCGCACGCTCCTTGCTTAGCCGTAACTATTCAGTGGGCACGCGGCGTCGACGTGGCACGGGCATCCTGCCCGTGGGGCCGGCGGGCGTCCCGCCCGTCGAAACGGAGGATCACCGTTTAGTGAATGCGACACTCAGCGGGCAGGATGCCCGCCGGCCCCACGGGCGAGACGCCCGTGCCACGCCGGCGCCTGCGCGCCAACTGAATAAGTTACGGCTTAGCGTTTCACGCCGCCCCGCACGAACCCCATTGTCATCCCGCCCTTCTTCGGCTTGATTGCCCTCCGCCATGGAAACCTCCTCCAAAGACAGCATCATCGTGCAAAAGACGCAGGACCTCTGCCAGACGCTGGTGGACCAGCCGGGGTTTCAGGATCTCAAGAGCAAGCTCGACGCCTTCATGGCCGATGAGGGGCTCAAGTTCCACTACCAGCAGGTGAACGATCTCGGCAGCCTGTTGCAGATGAAGCAGGGCGAAGGACTGGAGCTCAAGGAAGAGGAGATTCGGCAGTTCGAGACGATGCGCGAGGAGTTGCTGAGCAACCCGGTGGCGCGCGGATTTCTGGAGGCGCGCGAGGAGGTGCAGAAGGTGCATCAAATCGTCGGCAGCTATCTCGAAAAGACGTTCGAGCTCGGCCGGCGGCCGGAATTCGAGGATCTCCAGAGCGGGTGCGGTGACTGCGGCTGCCACGGCTGAGCCGTGCCGATTGAAAACGCGCGCTGCCGCGCGATGGGTAGCACAGGCGTCCCGCCTGTTCGGCTCGGCGTCCCGCCGAGTCGTCGACGCGGCGCGTGGCATTCACAAACGGTGAAGAGGTGCGCCGCGTGGGCCGCCGGGCGGGACGCCCGCCGGAACAGGCGGGACGCCTGTGCTACCCATCGTTGCGCGGCGCGCGTCTTGATGGTTACGGCTAAACCAAACCGCCTCGAAGCGGCTCCCAAAAAAGAACAGGGCCGCCTCGCGGCGGCCCTGGCTTGTGCTGAAATCTCGGACGTGCGGGTTCCTACTTGTCCTTTTCTTTCTCCTTGTCCTTGTCGGCGCCTTTGTTGCGCGCGATGCCGAAGTGCTTCACGATGGCTTGGGCATCGGCGTCCTTGTCGTCCTCGGCGAGCGAGAGGAGCTCCTCGAAGATTTTCTGGTATTCCGCCTGGAGCGCGACGACCTGCGTGACGACGCCTTCCTGCTGTTTGATGACGTCCTTCATCTGGCCCTCGTTGGCCTTGATGTTTTCAATTTGCTTGTCGCCGTTGCTCATCTGCCAGGTGACGACTTTCTTCTGGTTGCCGGTGGCGTTGATCTGGGCCGCAAAGAAGAGGGCGACGGCCAGGGCGAGCAGCGTGATGGCGAGGTTGGTGCCGGAGCCGCGGGAAGAGGAATTGGGATCGATGGACATGACTTAAGAAGGATTGGGGGTTACCGAATGGTGATCGAAACTCAGGGCACAACGGACGGGGGACGGACCGCCGGCGCGGTCGACGCGGGGGTGGCCGCCGGCTTCTCAGGCGGCTGAACCGTGATCTTGTGGTGAGCGAGGAGGGTCTTCAGCTTCTCGTTGTTCTTCGGAGGAAGCGTCGCCGCGCCAATTTCGTTCAAGACCACCTTGCCTTGCTGCTCCAGTTGCTGCCCGGCCCGGATGTTCTGTTGCTGGATCTGGGCCTGCTGCTGGAGCTTCGCGAACTCCGTCTGGTGGTTCAGGAGTTCCTGCTGTTGATCCTGCCAACGGCCTTGCTGGCTGCCGCTCAGCATGCCGGAGATAAACAGCCACAAACCGAGGACGAGTGAAAGACCGGAGGCACCGATCGCGAGGAGGGAAGAGAAGTTCATTGGAGGCGTCTATGTCGTTCATGGACGCGCGCGGCGTCAATAAACATTTCGAACCGCGCCGATTTTAGGCCGTCTTTTTCGGTCCGGTCGACTGCCGCGTCACCAGGGTCACGGGGAGGATGTGCCGCTGCGGCTCCGGAACGAGCGATTCCCTTATGACACGCTCCAGCAGCTTGACCCCCTGCTCCGCCATCTGCTCGGCCGGAATGTTCGCCGTGGTGAGCGCCGGCATGATGAGCTGCGCACAGAAATCGTCGTAGCAGCCGACGACGCTGAGATCGCGCGGCACGGAGAGCCCATGCGCATGCGCGGCGCTGATCACGCCCGCCGCGGCGGCGTCGCTCAGGCAAAAGACGGCGGTCGGCGCATTGGCATGGGAGAGGAGATTCTCGAAGGCGGTCGCGCCGGCTTGGTAGGAGAGATCGCCGTAAACGATGTTCTGCGCCTCGATCGGGACCTTGCGCTCGTCGTAGACGGCCTTGACTCCGCGGTGCAGCGCGATGGTGGGCGCATCCGAGGTGCCGAACGGCCCGGAGACGATGCCGATCCGCTCATGCCCGAGGCCGAAGAGATGCTCGATCGCCAGGCGCGAAGCGGCGGCGTAATCGGGAATGAGGCTGATGACGCCGGGAATCGGCGCATCCGCCCCGAGCGAGACGACGGTGAGACCGCGCCGCTGGATGTGCGTGACGAGGCTGACATTGATCGGGCCGTAAAAGAGGAATTTCGACGCGACGCCGTTCCGGATGGGATGAGGCAGACTGTCGAGGTTGCCCGAGTAATCCCGCGCCGGGTCGTAGAACGCCAGGATGAGCGGGTGCGACGGATCGTCGACGGCGGCCATAGCCGCGCGGGCGATGCGCGCGATAAAAGGATCACTCAGCCCGGCGGGGAAAGCGTCCGAAATGAGGAGGCAGTATTCGCCCAGCTCTGGGTACATGCGCACGACGGCGCGTAGATCGTTGGGGATGTACCCCATCTCGCGGCAGACTTTGAAAACGCGCTCCCGCGTCTTTTCGCTGACGCGAATGCCGTAGTCGCGGTCGTTGAGGAGCGACGAGATCGCGCCCTGCGAGACCCCCGCGGCCTTGGCGATCTGGGCCATCGTGATCGCCTTCTGCAAATCGCCTAACTCCTTGGGGGGACGGCCCTCCAGCGGTCCGGAGGCGGTCTCGCCGTGGGGCAGGGCGGACTCGTCTTTCGGGTTCATGGGTGGGGAGAATAGGTGGCAGCTTCAGACAGCGGCACAAGGTTAAAATAGTGCCATGTCAACCGGCGAGCAAAACAACGCTTAGGCCCGCATCGCGCGCGCCGGCCGGCGCGGTCTACTTGATCAGCCCAAAGTGCCGCGTGAAAGGATAATACACAAACAGAGCCCGCCCGGCGATGTTCTCCTGCGGCACGGGGCCCCAGTAGCGGCTGTCGGCGCTGTTGTAGCTGTTGTCGCCCATCGCAAAGTACGTCTTCGACTCGACGTGGTACTTCTCTTCGGGCCGCGTCAGGTAGGTCGCCAATGGGTTGTTCTGATACCCCCGATACTCGAAGCCGTCCTTGTTCTCCCAGGTGCCGCTCATCACGCGCTCGAAGCCCTGGCCCTTCGCCCGTTCTTTATTGATGAACAGTTCGGGCGCGACGACGCACAAATCGTCGTTCGGCAGGCCGGCCAGGCGCTTGATGTAGTACTGCGACTGCTGGCCTTCCCTTTTGAGCCCCGCGATCCCGGCGGTGGTGAAGACGAAGACCTGGTCGCGCCTGGGCCGGATGAAATGGTAGCTGAACTTGTCGACAAAGACATGGTCGCCGGTGTCGATGTAGCCCTGGACGATCGGCTCGCCCTTCTTGAATTCGTACTGGAGCTTGACCCCGAACGAGTTCTTGGCATCGGTCCCGACCTGCTGGGGGGTGGCGTGGACGAGGTAGACGTTGTCCTTCGAGCTGTGGAGCTCGGAGTAGGTGAAGAACAAGAACCGCTTCCGCTCGGTGACGGAGAGGATCGATTCATCCTCGCGCGCGAGCACGCTGACGTAGCGCCGGCCGAAAATCGCCTGCTCAACCGCCTGGCGGGCGACGCCCGGGGGCGGCCCGCCCTTGGTGACGATGATGCCGTTGAGCGTCGGCTGCATGGAGCCGGTGGGGATGGTGAACGGCTGGAGAAAATAGGTCCGCACCGCGAGGGCGATGACGATGGCGACGAGGAAGACCTCGACGTTTTCGCGCCAGGCGGCGTCCGGCGACGGCTTGGTCAGCTTGCCGCACGCCTGGTCGAGGCGGTGCATCTGCTCGGTCACCGCCTTTTCATCCTTCTGCGCCACCGCGTGCTCGAGGTGCGCGATCTCGCGCTCGACCTCGAGCAGCGTCTCCTCGCCGACCAGGTCGCGTTTGTAAGCGACCAGTTTGCGGGCATCCTTGATGAATTGGCGCCCGTGTTTGAGGTAGCGCGGTGTGAGGAAAAACATGCGGCGGTGGGTTTCTGACCGGAGGGGTTGAGGTGTGTACCGGACCGGGCGGCGGTTGGCAAGGGCGGGAGTGGGATCCTCGTGCTCGAGATCGTACGTTGCCGCTGGGACCTACGGGGCCCGAAAACTCCAAAAAAACAAAAACCAGAGATCAAATAAGCTCCAATGGGACAAAGGCCAAACAGGCGTGGACGCGCGCTGTTTGGGTGCCTGGACTTTGGACTTTGGCTCTTATTTGGCCCTTGGCTTTTGGGGCTTGGAGTTTGCCC
The DNA here is from genome assembly GCA_035997375.1 of Chthoniobacteraceae bacterium. Taxonomy (GTDB): domain Bacteria; phylum Verrucomicrobiota; class Verrucomicrobiia; order Chthoniobacterales; family Chthoniobacteraceae; genus DASYIS01. The sequence continues at coordinate 7,899 of DASYIS010000435.1, read as the reverse complement.
CGCTCCTACTTCGGAAACCCCGGCGGCCGATCCGAGAGCTTCGGCGCATCCTCGAGCGAGACTTGCGCCACCGGCTCCTGGCGGACGGCGCCGACGATCTGCAGGGCGCCGTCGGGGAGTTTCCGGAGAAAGGGCGGGGACTTGATCGAAGTGTACATCGACTGCCCCACGAAGTTCCCGTTCACGCCGACGCGCGTCAGGATGTACTCCTTGCGCGCGGTCGGTTGCAGAATGGCCAGGTTGTTGCCCGAATCGAATTTGGCGTCGGGGGTGTTGCCATCCAGGATGCGGCCGAGGTTGTAGCAGCCGTAGGTGAAGCCGTCCTCTTCGCCGGTGACGCGGACATAGAGCATCTTCCCCTTGTCGTGCTCGAGGGTGAGGAGCGAGAAGGTGCGGTTGGCCGGCGACTTTTCCGGGCGATCGGGAATCCCGACGGTTTGCCGAAAGACCAGGCGGCCTTCGGTGACGTCGAACGCGTCGGGCTTCGAGGTGAACCACTTGGCGGCGGAGGCGAGGTAGATGGAAGCGGTGGCGCGAAAGGCGCCGAGATCGCCGAGTTGATAGAGTTCGTGCAGGTTCACACTGCGTTTCACCGTCTCGCCGGCCTTGATCGGCAGCGGTTGCAACTCGTAATTGGCGTCCCGCGGCGGGATCTGCCGGCCTTCGGGCCCGATCACCTGAAACGAAAACCACTGTTTCCCTTCCTCCGTATCGGCGAGCATGATGTCGCGGCCCGTGTTATTGACGATCGTGACGGTGGCGATGACTGGCTCGGCGGCAATGAACAGGCGCCGCTTGATGTTGAGCGTGACGTTGACCTGAGCCTGCGCGGCGGCAGTCCACGCGACGAGGAGGAGCGGCAACAGGGCGCGCCAGGCGCCGGATCTCGGACGGGAAATGTTCATGGGGAGGGGGGGGATTTGGCGACTGGGGTGCGGGAAATGGTGCGGAAACCGATGAATTCCTGCGCGTCCTCGGGCAGCCGGTTGACGATGCGCGCGCTGGAGGGCTGCAGGGCGATGGTGAAGTTGCCGCCCTTGATCACCGGGTGCCGGTCGACCCAGTCGCCCACCCACTCGCTGACATTCCCGGCCATGCCGATGACGCCGTAGGGACTCTTGTCGTCGCCGTGCTTGTCCACGTCGCCCCAGTAGTTGGAGCCGTCGATGCTCGCCAGCGCTCCGGGGTGGCGCTCGTCGTAGTCCGCGTTCGTGTTGGCCCGTCTTAAGTCGGCTTCGTCGCCCCATGGGAACACGGATCCCTTCTCGCCGCGCGCCGCCTTCTCCCACTCGAGCTCGGTCGGGAGGTCGCGGCCCGTCCATTTCGCATACGCGTAGGCGTCCCACCACGTCAGCGCCATCATGGGCGAATGGAGGCTGATCGGCGAGCTGTGCGCCGCGCCGCCCCGCCGTGCCTGCCCGTAATAGATCGGCCAAAAGTCAGGGACGTGGCTGAGTTTCGCCGGCTGCCTCGGGTGATCGAAGACGTGCTGCTGGTCCTTGTTCTGCTCCAGCCACTCCACAAACTTCGCATATTGCCCGATCGTGACCTCGTACTTGTCGATCGAGAATTCTCCGGTCTTCGCGGTCGTGCCGTCTCCGAAAATGAACTCGCCCGCCGGAATGCGGACCTGCTCGTCAAACTTGCCTTCGGGAGTCTCCGGCGCCTGCCCGGCGGCCGAGACGGCAAGCATGGCGAGCATCGGCAGAAAGCGCACGGCGACGGAGTTCCGAAAGGGTGAATTCATGCGCGAGGCGTCGTTACTTCTTTTCGGGCGCTTTGTGCGTGACAGTGCGAAAGCCGATGAATTCCTGCGCGTCCTCCGGGGGACGATTCACGATGCGCGAGCTCATCTGCTGCAGGCTCATGCTGAAATTGCCGCCCTTGATCACCGGGAACCGGTCGCCCTCCCAGTTCAGGACCCACTCGCTCACGTTGCCGGCCATGCCGATGACGCCGTAGGGGCTCTTGTCTTTCTTTTGCTTGTCGACGTCGCCCCAGAAGTTGAAGCCGTCGACGATCGCCTTCGCCCCGGGCTGCCGCTCGTTGTAGTCGGCGTTCGTGTTGGCGCGCTTCGCGTCGGCGTCGTCGCCCCACGGGAAGGCAAGGCCCTTTTCGCCGCGCGCCGCCTTTTCCCACTCCTGCTCGGTCGGGAGCTCGCGGCCCATCCATTTCGCGTAGGCATAGGCGTCCCACCAGGTGACCGTGAGCATCGGAGCATTGAGAGTGATCGGCACGCTGTGCGCCGCGCCGCCCCGTCGCGCCTGCGAGTAATAGATCGTCCAGTACTCGGGGATGTGGCCGAGGTTCTTCGGTTGCTTCGGGTGATCGAACTGGTGCTCGTCGCCAGGGTGCGCATCGATAAAGCGGACGAAATTCGCGTACTGGCCGATCGTCACCTCGTATTGGTCGATCCAGAATTCCTCGGTCTTCGCGGTCTTGCCATCGGGGCCGAACAGGAATTCGCCGGCGGGGATGTGCACCTGCTCGTTGAGGAGGCGCTCATTCGTCCGGAACCAGATGAGGTAGACGACCACGCCGGTGGCCAGCAGCATGAGCGAGATGAGGGCGACGACGTTGTAGAGGAAGGAGCGCTTCTGCTCCTGGCGCGCCTTCGCGACGGTCGCCAGGGCCGCGCGCTCCTGGGCGCTGATCTTGGCCGCCTCGACCGGGATGATTTTCGGCTCCAGCGCTTTCACCCCTTGCAAAAGCACGGCCCAGTCGGTGATCGGGTTGGCGTGGGTGCGCAAGGTGCGGCCGAGCAGCGCACGCATCGCGGTGGAAACATTCGCCCCGGCATCGATGACGGAGAGCATCGCGCGCCCGAGCGACTCGATCTCCTGCCCGACGACGATCGGCTGGTCGGCGAGCTGCGTGGCGAGGTTGGAAAGCCGCGGCTGCCCATCCGCGCCGAGGTAGATGTCGCTCGGCTGAAAGGGGGTGTGCGGGATGTTGTTCTTCGCAAAATACGCGAGGCCGTCGGCGGCGGTCTTCAGCAGCTTGAGCGCGGTCGGCTCGTCGATGCGCCGGCCGGTCGCGGCCATCTCCTCGAGGTTCTGGCCATCGACAAACTCTTGAGTATAGAAGGTCCAGTTGTCCGCCGAGCCGGCCTCGTACACGGAAAGGATGCCGGGATGCTGCACGTGCGCTTTGGCCCGCGCATCGGCGGTGAAACGCGCCTGCTGGGCTTCATCCGCGGCGTAGTCGGGGCTGAGGAGCTTGAGCCCGACGGGGCGATTGATCGAGACCTGGACGGCGGCGAACACCGAGCCCCACCGCCCTTCCCCAAGCTGCGAGACGATGTTGTAGCCGCCGATGGTCTGGCCGATGAGATACGCGGAGCTCGAGTGGCTCTCACGCTTCGGCGGCGGCGGAGGAGGCGGAAGGTCGGCCTGCATCGGCGGGGCGACCGCCCGGATGGTGGGGACCGGGGGCCGGGCGGTGGCGGAAGCGACGGGCTTCGCGGCGACGGCCTTGGGAGTGGCGCCGGGCGCGGCCGGCCTCGCGACGGGAACGCCTGGAGCAGACGGGACGGCCGCTTTGGCGACCGGAACGGCAGCGGCCACGGCTTTGGCCACCGGTGCGGCCACGGCCTTGGCCACGGGAACCGCCGAAGGCGTGGCGACGACGGGCTTCGCGGAAGGGGTGGCGACCGGCCGCGCAACCGGCACGGCGCCGGGGGTCACAGCCGCGGGTCTGGCCACGGGAGTCGCCGTTGGCGACGCAGCCGCGGGTCTGACCACCGGCACGGCCGTCGGGGTCGCGGCCACGGGTCTGGCCACCGGGACGGCCGTGGGTGTGGCGGCGACGGCTTTGGCGACCGGCACTGCGGCGGCGGCAACAGCAGGCCGCGCCACGGGGACGGCGCCCGGCGTGCTCGCGGTGGCGCGGACGGTCGGCGCGGCGGTGGGTTGCGGCCCGGTCGCCACGGCCTTGGGCGCGGCGACGGAACCGGGGACCGCCGTCGCCCGCGGAGAGGCCACGGCCTTCGGGGCCGCGACCGGGGTCGCGGGACGCGCGACGGCTTTCACGGTCGGCGCGGGATGAATCCCCGAGACCGTTTTCGTCGTCGGCTTCATCGCGACCGGACGCGCGACCGGCACCGCCACCGGCACCGGCATCGCGGGCGGCTCCGGCTCCGGCTCCGCGACGGGTTCATGCACGGGGAGCAAAGGCTCCTCCACCGGCATCACGGCATGCGCGGCGATGTTCGGGGCTGCTTCGAAGCTCCCGGCGTAAAGATCTCCCGCTTCCTCGGTCTCGGGCACCGAAGGCGACCCACCGTGCGGCGCGGCGCTGTGTACCACCGGGTCCAGCGTCTCTTCCGCCGGAGCAGACGGCGTTTCATAGGCGACCGGTTCCTCGACCGCGACCGGTTCCGGCGTTGCCATGGGCGCAGGCTCGGGCTCGACCACCGCCGCGGGCGCGGCCAACTCCTCGGGCGCCTGCTCTTCCACGACCGCCGCCGGCGCAGCTTCCAGGTGGGCGGTCCGTCCCTCGATCACCGCCTGGACTTTCGCCAATAACTCCTCCACGCCGAACGGCTTGTTGAGCAGCGACGTGCCGTTCATCCGGTCGGCGTAGCTGCTCAGGTCGTAGCCCGAAATGAAAAGCGTCCGCAGCCCAGGGTACCACGACTCCAACTGCTCGCGCAGCGTAAAGCCGTCCATCGGGTCCATCACCACGTCGGTGATGAGCAGATCGATGCCGCCGACCGCGGGCGCGCGCTCCACCGCTTTCTCCGCCGAGAGCGCGACGTGGACCTCATGCCCCGGCAGCGATTTCAGCGCCGGCAGCAGTGCCTGGATGATGCTCGTATCGTCGTCGACCAGCAGAATCTTCATGGGGCGTCTTGGGCAAGGGCGGCGGGGGGGACGGCTATTTGGGCCAGGGCGGGTGGGTCGGACTTGTAGTCCTGCAGCGCGTTCTTATAGTACAGGCTCACGATATAGCCGTAGTATTTTCGGTCTTCATCGGTCACGCGCAATTCCGGGAGCTGATACGTGACCTCGAGCCCTTCCACGTCGTCATCGGCCCAGTCGGGCGGCGGGTTGCTCCATTTGTAACTTACCGTCGCATTCGTCCGGTCGAGCGCCTTGTTATTGACGATGTCGTAGAACGTCACCTGCACCATTACGTCGCGGACGTCGATGCGGACGCGCGGACGCGCCTTCAGCGGGATATGGAGCACGAACTTCCGCTTCGTATTGGCGTCGCTCGCCTCGTCCGCGCGGGTGATGTCGAGCAGGCCGAGCTTCGCGTCCCCCTTCACGCCCAGCTTCTCCGGGACGACGGAAGTCCCCGTGTTCGTCGGCGTCACGGCCGCGGGCGCGGGCGCACCGGGGCCGGTTTGCTTGAGCGCCTCCTCCTCGCCCGCCTTCCGCCGGCCTTGGGCCGCCGCATAGAAAACGCCCGCCGCCTCCCCCATTTCGTAAATGCCATTCCAGCACTCCGCGGCCTTTTCGCTGAAGCCCATCTTCTCGTACGTCATCGCCAGCTCCGCCCGCGGCTCCGGATCTGCCTCGTCCATCGCCACCGCCTCGCGCAGCAGCGTCACCGCGGCATATGTGTCCCCACGCTCCCGCAGCATCCGCCCTTGCTCGATGCGCTCCTTCTTGCGCGCCACCTGCGCCGCGTCCGGGGCGCGGGAAACGTTCGGCATTGGAGCCGGCTTGGGCGGCGGCGTGGTCGCCGGCAGAGTCGTGGCCGCGGGCGTCGTTTCCGCGAACGGATCGGTAAACTCCTTCGCCGTCGCGGGCGGCGGATTGGCCGCGGTCCCCGGCAGCTCCACCGGCGGCGCCGCGCGATACCGCGAGAAAAAGAGCCAGCTCACCGCGCAGAACTGCACGAACGCGCCCAGCCCAAGCACCGAGATCGCAATCATGAACGTGCGACCGACGGTGTGTTTATGATAAGGGATGGCGGCAGACATAACCGGGGGAGCGGCCATCGTAGGAGGCGGGAGGCGCGGTGTCAAACCTCCGGGGTGGTTTCAGAACCAGCTTGCGCTCCCCAGCCTCACTCCCACTCGATGGTCGCCGGCGGCTTGCTCGAGATGTCGTAGCAGACGCGGTTCACGCCTTTGACTTCGTTGATGATCCGCGCGCTGATCCGCGCCAGGACTTCGTACGGCAGGCGCACCCAGTCGGCGGTCATGCCGTCCTGGCTCTCGACGATGCGGAGCGCGATGGTGTTCTCGTAGGTGCGCTCGTCGCCCATGACGCCGACGCTGCGCACCGGGAGGAGCACGGCGAAGCTCTGCCAGACTTTGTAGTACCAGTCGGTTGCTTTCATCTCGCTGACGACGATGGTGTCGGCGTCGCGCAGGATGCGGAGGCGCTCGCGGGTGATGTCGCCGAGGATGCGCACGGCGAGGCCGGGGCCGGGGAAAGGCTGGCGCTGGACGACCTCCTTCGGCAGGCCGAGCTGCGCGCCGACTTCGCGGACTTCATCCTTGAAGAGCTCGCGCAGCGGCTCGAGCAGCTTGAGCTTCATCTTCTTCGGCAGGCCGCCGACGTTGTGGTGGCTCTTGATGAGCGCGGCAGGGTTGCCGGCGATGGCGACGCTTTCGATGACATCGGGGTAGAGCGTCCCCTGCGCGAGCCACTGGAAGCGCGAGGTGTTTTTCGCGCCGCGCGCCTTGGTCACCGACTTCACGGCGGCGTCGAAGACGCGGATGAATTCGTGGCCGATGATCTTGCGCTTGCGCTCCGGGCTTTTGACTTTGCGCAGCTTGTTGAGGAATTGCGCGGAGGCGTCGACGGTCTTGAGCTTGACGTGGAAATTCTCGCCGAAAAGCCGCTGCACCGCCTCGGCCTCGTTCGCGCGCAGGAGTCCGTTGTTCACGAACACGCAGGTGAGCTGATCGCCGATCGCCTTGTGAACGAGCGCCGCCGCGACCGAGGAATCGACGCCGCCGGAGAGCCCGAGCAGGACGTGGTCGACGCCGACCTGGCGGCGGATTTGCGCGCAGGTTTCCTCGATGAAGGAGCCCATCGTCCAGTCCATCTTCGCCTGGCAGATCTGGTAGACGAAGTTCTGGATGAGCTCGCGACCGCGCGGCGTGTGGACGACTTCGGGGTGAAATTGGAGGCCGTAGATTTGCTTCTTCGGGTGCTCGATCGCGGCGAACGGACTGTTCGTCGTGCGGCCGACGGCGCGGAAGCCGGCGGGAAGCTTGGTCAGCTTGTCACCGTGCGAATTCCAGATGTCGATGGACTCGCCGAGCCCGGCGAAGAGCGGGCACGCCGGCTTGCTTTTGAGCTCGAGCTGCCCCGGCCCGTACTCGCGCTCCGTGGCATGCTCGACCACGCCGCCGAGGTGATGCCCCATGAGCTGCATGCCGTAGCAGATGCCGAGGATCGGGATCCCGAGATCGAAGATCGCAGGATCGGGATGCGGCGCGTCTTTCCCATACACGCTGGCTGGACCGCCGGAGAGGATGATCCCCTTCGGCTGCAGCTCGGCGATCTTCACCGCCGGCAGGTTGTGCGCGACGATCTGCGAGTAGACCTGGCACTCGCGAATGCGGCGCGCAATGACCTGCGTGTATTGCGAACCGAAGTCGAGAATGAGGATGCGCGAATGGCCGGCGGGCGCCGCGGCGGGCTCGGCGGCGGGAAGAAGACGGGAGCTTTTGCTCATGGGCGAAAGGAAAGAAAAAGGGTGGGAGCCGGCGCAGCCCGCGCCGGTTGTTCGAACTTGGGAATGGGCGGCGGAGCGGCTAGTAGCCGACGCGGGTATCCTCGCGAATGATCGGGTCGCCGCTGCGGTCCGGTTGATAGAGCGTCCCCTGCCCCGTCACGCCGCGCTGGATCTTGCCCGGGACGGCCGAAGGTTCCGGTGGCAGATCGCTTTCGCAACCGGCGAACACGAGGATGGCGAAGAGCGCGCCGAGCG
>DASYIS010000434.1:0-10187 GCA_035997375.1 Chthoniobacteraceae bacterium | reverse complement strand
GCTTTCCAAAGGCGGCATCCCTCACCACAGCAGCTCTTTACGCGCAGGACGAGAGCTTTTCATTCACGCTTCTAGGCTTAGAACTTCCATCCGAGTTCGCGTAGCATCTCCAGGAAAGTTATGCAGCGAATATTGCGGGCCTCACATACATCCGGAATCTTTGGGCTGTCCCGCTTCCCGGGTTTCTCGCCCGTTACGACGACGGCTCCTAAGACCTCAGCCGTCGCTATCACGAAGGGATCGGCTTGGGAGCGATGCCGCTGGTTATCAACAAGCCTCGGGTGGGCGGCCAGCAATGCGGAAACAAGGCGCTGGATTGGCTCGTCGATCGGCACCAGCACTGACTTACGCGTCATGATCCACTTGTGAATACCATCGTCTTCTTATCGAGTTCGACGTAAACCTCTTCCGAGCACTTGATCACACCAGCTGAGATGCACTCCGAGAGCTTCTCCCAAGGGAGGGGAAGACATCGGGCGGATAGTCACGGACCCAACCATCGAGCCACCCGCTGGTATCGACGCAATAGATCGTCATGGATCTGTTAGTTCCGGCCGTTGTGAAAGGGCCCGGCGGATGTCGGGGAAGTGCCGCGGCCTCGCGCCCAGATAGTCCGAGGCGGTGCTGGTGGTGATCAGCCGCTGATCGTAGGCGTCCAGTACGAGCCGCGTGTAACCGCGACCGTCTTTGGCGATCGTCTTGACCGAAGGCGGCGGTCCGCCTCCACCCGCCGGTGCAGGCACGTACCAGAGTGCCGCCCCCCATTCCGTCCGCTTCCGACGATAAAGAGCTTCGGTCGCAATGCCGAGGCTAGACATCCGCCGCAGAATAGCCTCCGGACTGACCTTCAGTTTCTGCGCCATAAGTTGCAAATCCCGATCCTCGCCGCGCCTGGCGGCCCGGTACGATGCCGTCACTGCTCTGAATTCATCTTCCGGCAGGAGGGCTGCGGCAGCGAAGGCGTTGGCAGCGACCTCCAGCGGCTGCTCTTCAGGTGAGCGCTCGCCGACCATCCGGCTGGTGTGGTGGCCACCGGCGTGCAGGAGAATATGCGCGAACTCATGCAGCAGGGAGAAGATACGCCCGTGAGGAGCGTCCTTACCATTCAGCAGCACGACCGGGAGAGGTTGATCGGGAATGCAGGTGCCCCGCGTCTCTTCCATCTGGACATCCGAAGTTTGGAAGATGAGCACCCCCTTCTCCTCAATCGCAGTTCGCCAGGCGCGCAACGCTTCACTGGGATTTCCCCACTGCATCTGCTCGCCCCAGCTCAGGCCGAGAAATTCGCGAATCTGCCGTCCTGCGTCTTCGCGATCCATCTCGGGGTGCAGTTTCGCCACGACCTCCGGAGGAGGCTCGCCCGTCAGCCGGTGAAGCTCCATCGCCGCTTCACGCCGAAACACCGCCCAGCGCAGAGCCTGCAATAGCTCCGGGGAAGCCGCACCCGGCACGATGCCGGGCAGTCGGCGAAACTCTCGTTGGGCGTCAAATTTGCGCGGGGGTTCCGCGAGGAAGAACACCGCTATGGGTCGCTTGTAGACTTCGCCAAGCTTGCGGAGCTCGCCGAGGCTCGGTGACTCATGCCCATTCTCCCATTCCGCAAGCGTCATGGCGTCGAACCCGGTCAACTCGGCCACGCGATCAAGCGATGAATAGCCCGCCGAATCCCTCGCCCAGATGAGGAGTTCAGGCTTAACCAGGGCTGGAACGCGGTGAGGCATGGCAGTGCTGTGGAACCATAGCACTTCTGAATAGCAAGCGCGCCAAGGCGGTTACGTCCACTCCTAAATGCCGCCCCTCCCCCGCCCGCAGCACTCTGCCGCCCTTCAAGGCGCGCCGGCTCGTTCAGTCCCACCGGCTATGCCGGCTCCCGAGAGCGCCAGCAACAGCCTCGCCAATATGTGAAACACCAGCACCCAGCCGCACAACCCGAGCGGCGCGAGCTCGGTTTGCTAGACGCTTTGGACAACGTCGTAGAAGCTGTTGCGCATGGGTTGAGAGGTAGCCGGACCTGCCCCGGTACGCGGCGAGAGCGGTTAAATAGTCAGCCGAGGCTCCTCCATGGCCTTCAGTGCGTCTTCCGGGAGTCGCGCCCTTTGCAAGTCGATGGACACCAATCCTTCGATCGAGATGATGAAGTTATCCGGCTTGGCATCCACAATGGCGACGCCGTCATTTTTTTCGGAGCCAGCCGAAATAGGAGTTTGGCACGCGCTCGCCCATGAACGCGGCAATTTGCGCATCGGTCGGAGCGTCTTTTGATCGCCGGCGAATTGGACGAACTTTTGCGAGATCACGAGGACGGCTGGCCCACCGGGTCGCCGATGACCATCGAACTATCTGCTCTTGTTCCGCGATCCGGCGAGCATCAATCGATGAACCGTCTGCGCCTGATCGCGCGCGGTCACGTACGAGACGGGCGGCTGCTGCGAAAGCCTGCGCATTTTCGCTTTCAGCGAAGCCGAGGCCTTGATCACCGGCCGGTATTGGGGATTCTTGTTCACCGCTGCCAAAAGGAATCATGCGAGCTTGGGGGAGTCAAGGGTGCCAGAGGCTCGGGATTCGTCCGGCTTCTACTCCCACCGGCTATGCCGGCTCCCCAAATACGCCAGCAGCAACCCCGCCAAAATGTGAAACACCAGCACCCAGCCGCATAATCCCAGCGGCGAAAGCTCCGTCTGCGAGACGCTCTGGACGACGTCGTAGAAGCGCGTGTCGCGCATGGTCTGGAGGTAGCCGGACCAGCCCCAGTACGCCGCGATGACCGGCTGGGTGATCCAGCCGAGGAATTTCGGCAGGGCGAGGACGGCGCCGGAGAGCGGGAGCTGGAAGCCGACGAGATAGACGCAGATGAGCGAGGCGTGCTCGGCGGATTTCGTGATGCTGGAGATGCCGAGGCAGATCGCGGTCATGGCGCCGTTGACCAGCACGAGCAGCCCGGCCTGCGTGACGAGGTCGCCGGGGAACCGGCAGATGACATTGACGAAAACCGCCATCCAGAGCGACTGCGCGAGGACGAGCACGGCGAGGAACGCGGCCTTGCTCGCGATGTAACCGGTGACGCGGACGCCGGCGAATTTCTCCTTCTCGAACACGGTGCGCTCGCCGGCGATCTCGCGCGCGCCGTTGTTCGAGCCGACGAGCGTGAGCAGGATGACCTGGAACATCACGAGGCCCGAGACCAGCCCCGCGGTGCGCGAGGAATGGAGCGCGTCGGCGGCCTTTTCCATCAACTGCTGCAGCGCGTTGCCGGTGCCGGTGAGGTTCTGGATTTGCGGCAGCCCGTCCCAGGCGAAGATGACGACGAGGCACGGGAACCCGAAGAGCAGCGCGGCTTGCAACGCACACTGGCCGCGGTCGCGCAACAGCAGCCGCCAGCGGCGCGTGAGGAGCGTCACGAATTGCTCGGTCCATTGCGGGCGCTGGAATTCCGGCGCGGCGGGCGGACTCGGGGCCGCCGGCTTATCCCCGGACTCGACGGGCACGGGAATGTCCTCCGCGCGCGCGACCGGCTGATCGTCATCGTGGAGGCTGGCCTCGTAACCCGCGCGATGCTTCTGCCATGAGCCGTGCCACTCCTCCGCCGTGCGCTTGGTGAGCGTCGGGAAGAGATCGTCGGCGTGCTCGATGCCGAAGTAAAACGGGAGCACCGCGGGCGGCCCGTGGAAGATGAGATGCCCCTGGAAGAGCACGGCCACGCTGTCGTGCAGCGCGAGATGGCGCAGGCTGTGCGTGACGGAAAGGACCGTGCGCGGCACCGCGCCGGCCTCGGGCGGCGCGCCGCCGGCGTCGGGCGTCGCGAGGATGCGCAAGAGGCGCACGATCTCGTCCTCGGCCAGCGGGTCGAGGCCGCTGGTGACTTCGTCGCAGAGGAGGAGCGTCGGTGAGCTCACGAGCTCGAGCGCGAGGGCGAGCCGGCGCTTTTGTCCGCCGGAAAGCACGCCCACGCGGCGGTCGGCGATGTCGGACATCCCGACGCTGACGAGAATGCCGGTCGCGCGTTCGCGCCGCTCGTCCGCGGTCTGCCCGCCGACCCGCAGACGGAGCGCCGTCTCGACGCTCTCCTGCACGGTCAGCAAGTCGTACGCGATGCTGAACTGCGGCACGTAGCCGATCTCGTGCGGCTCCAGGTCGCGCTCCTCGAGGTTGCGGCCCTCCCACAGGATGGTCCCCTCCTCCGGCACGCGCACGCCGGCGATCACCTTCAGCAGTGTGCTCTTCCCGCAGCCCGACGGGCCGACGATCGCGCAGAGATGGCCGGGCGGCAGCCGCGCGGAGATCGCGTGCAGCAGCCACGCGTCGTCCCGCGCGGGCGTCGTCGCGAGGGTGACATCGATGAGCTCCAGCATTGCTTGAATACTGGCCGGGCGCCGCTACGCTTGAGAAGCCCTGATGGTAAAATTTCGAAAAATTGCAGGATACAGCCTCGCCGCCCTCTTCGTGCTGCTGCTCGCCGGCGTGATCGCGGTGCCGATCGCTTTTCGCAGCTATTTGAACAGCGAGGGCTTTCGGCGGAAGATCGAAGCGGCCGCCGGCAAGGCGCTGCAGGCCGACGCCACCATCCAGCAGCCGCGGCTCGAAGGCACCACGGCCTATTCCGATGGCTTCCAGGCCGCCGGGTATGAGAAGAGCGCCTTCCATCAGCTCAAGGCCGAGCAAATCCGCGCGGACTTCAACTGGCACGGCTTACTCCATCGCAAATGGCAGATCGACGAAATTGCCGTGGAGAAACTCGAGCTCGACCTGTCCGACAAGCGCACGGCCTTCGCGCCGCCGGCGGTCGAGGCCGCGCCCGCGCCGGCGCTCGCGCCGCCAGGGTCTGAAAGGCCGAAATGGCAGCTCGATCTGCGCAAGGCGACGGTCCGCGACTCGCGTTGGCGCTGGGGCGGCGTGAACGTGCCCGCGGGCGAAGTGGCGCAGGCCTCGCTCATGGTCACGCCCGCGGAGGACTCGTGGCTCATCGCCGTGAATGGAGGCAAGCTCCGCCAAACCGGCTGGCCGGAGATCGGCATTGACTCGGCGCATTTGCGCTATCGCAACGGCCTGCTTTTCGTCACGGAAAGCCGGCTGCGCCAGGGCAGCGGCCTCGCGAAAGTGACCGGCGAGATCGACGTCAAGAACCGGCTGGACATGCAGGTCGCGGTCGAGGAACTGGACGTGACGCCGCTGCTCACCGGCGACTGGCGGGCGCGGCTGACCGGCAAGATCTTCGGCGAAGCGACGGTGCGGGCCGGGCTGGGTGAAAACAAGGAGCCGGTCTCGATCACCGGCTCCGCGCGGCTCAACGGCGGGCAACTGACCGCGCTCCCGGTGCTCGACCAGATCGCGCTCTTCACCCAGACGCAGCGTTTCCGCAGCCTGGCGCTCAGCACGGCGTCGCTCGATTTCACGCAGGAAGGCGATCGCTTCACCGCGCGGAACGTCATCGCGGAAGCCGAGGGGCTGATGCGGGTGGAAGGCGGCTTCACGCTCGTCGCCGGCCAGATCGACGGCACCTTCGAGGTCGGCGTGACGGCCGCCAGTCTCCAGTGGCTCCCCGGCTCGCAAGAGCGCGTCTTCACCGTCGCGCGCGGCGGCTACTACTGGGCGCCGCTGCGCATCACGGGCCCGGTGGACCGCCCCACCGAGGATCTCACGCCCAAGCTCGCAAAAGCCGCGGCGGGCCACGTCATCGAGACCGTCGGCGGCGCCGTGAAAGCGACCACCAAAGCCGTCGAGAGCGTCGTGCCCGGCGCCACCAAAGCCGCGCGCGACACCGCGAAGGAGCTGTTTGATCGGCTGCTGCGGTGAGACGCGGGTTCAACCGAACGGCTCCGTGCTGCCGAGGTCGATCCCGAGCCGGCGGATGTCCTCTTCCAAAGGGCGCAACGCGCGCAACGCCAGCCGGACCTGGGCGAGTCCCTGGTCCCCCGGAAGGCCGGCATCGATCTTCTGGATCGTGCCTGTGAGCGCGCCGAGTCCGCGGTAAATGCGGTCGACATCTCTCCGCCAGTCGTCGGCGCGGCCCTGGCCGGCGAGTCTGGCCTCCTGTTCGCGGAGTTGCCCCTCGATCTTTTGCAGATGCATGCACCCCATCAGCTTGAGAATCTCGGTCGGCACGCCGTCGAGACTGGGGACCTCCGTCAGCTCGCCCTGGATGCGCATCACGTCCTCGTGGGCGCGCGCCCAGAGGCGGCGATCGCGGCGGGCGTGCGCCGCCAGGCCGGCGGTCTCGATTTGCGCGAGCCCGTCCCCTAGGCGCCGCGCGCGGTCGGGGTCCATGCGCTTTTTGCCCGCGACGGCTTCGCCGGCTTCGGCGAGTGCGGCGAGCGCTTTCCGGCACTCGGCGAGGCTCTCGCAAAACTCCACCCGCGTCGGCATCATCTCGTCCTTCGGCGGATCGAGCAGGTGGCCCAGCTCGTTCAGCGCGCCCTGGATTTCCATCCGCTCGACCGGCTGCTGGGCGAACAGGCCGGCGAGGTGCGAGAGGTGGCGCTGCAGGGCGGAATGGCCGGGCGCGGCGCCGTCGAGCTGCGCCACGCGCGCTCCCAGATCGGTGTAGGTCTTTTCGAGCTCCTGGAGCGGCTTCGCCTCGGGGGTGGAGAAGGCGATGCTGACTTTCGTCGTCGCGACAATCCGGCCGTCCGCCTTGATCTTGGCGTGGCCGCGGATCTCGTTCTCCGCCGTGACCTCCACTTCGAGCTCCACCAGCGACCCGCGGCCGGCGGCGGCCGGAATGTTTTCGATGCGGACCGAGCCGATGTGGTCGCGCTCCTGGAAGAGCTTGATCGTGAGGCTGGGGTTGTCGTTCTCGCGGCGGAGGACGCGCACGCAGCGCGCCGGCAGGGTCGCGCCCTCGGCCGCGAGCGGCACGTGGCCGTCGAAGGTCAGGATCGAGAGCTGGCGCGGCAGGACGGTGGTGACGGTGGAGGTGTCCTGGTGCGCCGGTTCGTAGCGGACGGCGAACGGATGCTCGAGCAGGACGTCCGCGCCCCCGAGCACGGCCAGTTGAAACTCGCTCGCGCCCTCCGGTTCCAGGACGATGTCCGGGAAAAGAAAACGGCCCTCCTGGTCCGCCGGCTCCGGGCCGCGGAGCTCGCCCGTCGGCAGGCGCAGCCGGAGCGAGAGCGGCCGCCCGGCGGCGCCCTGGACGACGCCGCCGACGTTGATGAGCTCGAGCACGGAAATCCGCGGCACTTCCAGCAGCAGATGCACGTCCTCCCGGGGGACCATGGTCGGCAAGACCGAGCCCGCATGAATCGCCGCGCCGGCGCCCACGCACAGGTCCGGGTGGAACAGCTTCGGCTGCACCCCGGGAAAGGCCGCGGCGAGAAATTGCGCGACCCACGGTCCGTACGTCGATCCGCCGACGAGCACGATTTCATCCACGGCCGAAACGTCCGCGCCAGCCTTGGCCAGCGCGTTCTTGCTGCGCTCGATCGTGCGCTCCAGGTAGGGCCGCAGCAACTCCACGAACTCCGGCCGCGTGAGCCGCTCGAGGACCTGCACCGATTGGCCGTCGGCATCGACCAGGATTTTCTGCGCGCGAAATTCCACCTTGTCGGTGTCGCTCTTCGCCCGGGCCAGTTTGATCTTCACCTCTTCCGCGATGCGCAGGAGCCGGATGAGCCGGACGCGATCCTCGGGGTTCTCCTCGTCGAGGACGATCCGCCGCCCCTCGCCTTCCAGTTTCTGGCGGACCCAGTGGACGAGGGCGCGGTCGAAATTGAAGCCGCCGAGCAGGTGATCGCCGTCAAAGGCGCGCATGTGGATGACGCCCTCCGAGCGCTCGAGGTAGGTGACGTCGAAGGTCCCGCCGCCCAAGTCGTACGTCAGGATGCGCAGCGGGTCGCGCGGATCGGTGCGGGTGTAGGTGAGCGCGGCGGCGACCGGTTCCATCAGCATCTGCTCTCCCAGGCCCATGTCGAAGCCGGCCTCGCGGGCGGCGGCGCGGGTCTCCTCCACCGCCGCGCGGTCGAAGTACGCCGGGTGCGTCACCACGGCGCGCCGCACCGTCTCGCCCAGCGCCTGTTCCGCGCAGCGCTTGAGGTAGGCGAGAAACTCGCGCGCGATCTCCTTCGCCGTCCAGTTTCGGCTCGGCATGGGGATCGGTTCGCTGGTGCCCATCTTGCGTTTGGAGAAGAGCACCGGCGCGCCGCTCTCATCGGCGCGGCCGAGGGCGGTGCGCCCAAAGAGCAGCGCGCCGGGCTCATCGGGATCTTCCATCACCACGGACGGGAACGTCTCCTCGCCCTCGGGGGAGGGAATGATGGTGACGTCGCAATCTTCGAGGTAGATCGCCGCGGGCCAGCCCGCGACGAGGGTGACGCGTCCCTGGACGGCCAGGACGCTGAACGTGGTGCCGAGATCGATGCCGAGGTCGTACATAAGCGGTTACCAGACGTCGGCGGCTTCCTTGATGCGCTTCTCCAGGTCGGCGGAGGGCCGCAAGACCAGCTTGCATTGCGGCAAGCCCTGTTTCGGCGGCAGCTCATCGTCGATTTTCGCAAGCGCCGCGGCCATCAGCCCGATCTCGTGCTCAATGGCATCGAGGCGCGACTTGATGTGCGTCGCGTAGCGGGGGAGGGATTCGAGTGCGTTCCGCTGGCTGTGGAGGCGCGCGCGCAATTGATCGATCTCCTGGGCGCAGCCGTCCTTGAGGATGGGGGTTGGCGGGAGCTCCCGCTCCCCGCCGTCGCCGCCCAGCTTCGAAAGGCGCTGGTAGAGGGTGACCAGGTTGCCGTTCTCGGCGGCCCAGGTCTTGTGGTTCTTCGTCTTGTATGCGTCCTCGGCCCGGGCTTCGATCTTCTTGAGCGCGTCGGCGAGCGGCTGCACCTCCGGGTTGGAGCTGTGCCGGGAGAGCAGATCGTGGCACTCCTCCACCAGCTCGCGGAACTCCTGGCGCGGCGGATCCATGTCCTCCGGCGGCGGCTGCACCACCTTCCGGTATTCCACCAGCTCGCGATAGATTTCCTGCCGGTCCTGGCCCATCCCTTCGCTCATCAGCTTCTCGATCTTGCGCGCGATCTTGCAGCCTTTGCCGTCGAGCGTGGCGCGCCGGTCCGGGTCGGGGGTATTGAACGCCTCCTGCTCGCGCTCCGCGTTCAGCTCCTCGAAGAGGTCGCGCAACTCCGGCAGCTCGGGAATGCGCAGCGGCGGAAAACTGATCGCGATGTGGCTCTGCGCCACCACGGCGCCCTTGGCGTTGGTCACGGTGAGGTTTCCCTGCATCTTGTTTTGCTGCGTCACCTCAACCGAAACCGCGATCATGCTCCCCTCGCCGGCGCTCTCCGGGATGCCGCTCACGCCGATCGTCGCGACCTGCTCGCCATCCTGGATGACCGGGATGTCAAAGGAATCGTCCTTGTGCAGTTTGGGGCGTTTGATCTCGCACTTGGCCGGCAGGGTCTCACCTTCCAACGCCACCAGCTTCAGGCCGTCCTTCGTCCTCACGAAGATCGACTTGGGCACCGAAGCGTAAATCTCGCCGGTCACCGTGTCCGGCGCATAGGTCACGGCAAACGCGCGGGCGATGCGCGAGACGCCTTGCGCGTCGAGCACCTCCACGCGGAAGTCCGTGGGACCGCTTTCCTGCAGCGGACGATCGGCGAACAGGAAGGAGCCGTTCACTTCGAGGGGGACCGTCTCCGGGCCCTCCGGGGAGTGCAGTCGGACCCGCAGGCCCTGCCGTTCGGCCTCCGGCACCGGCTCGTTGTTTTCCGTGAGCACGGTCCCGGAGATGTTGACCATCGGCAGCGGCGTGCTCGAGGGGACATCCACCGCGAGGTTCAGCCCGCCTCCGCTGGCATCCGCCGAGAGGGTGGCGGCCACCAGCGCGGCCCCGATCGCGACGCAGGTGTCGGGGTTGAAAGGCGTCGCTTCCACCTTGAACCGCGCGGAGACCGCATCCGACACCCATGGCCCGTAGGTCGAGCCGCCGACGAGCAGATAGTGATCGGGGTTGCAGACGCCGCCCTCCATCTTGGCGGCGGCTCGCTCGAGGGCGCGCTCGGTGCATTCGAGCGTCTTTTCGAGGTCGTCCTTGATCAGGGCAATGAACTGCTCCCGGTTGATCGACTCCAGGATCTGCACTTTGCTGCCGCTGTCATCGACCAGGATGTGCTGGTTGCGAACCTGGACGCCGCTCTTTCCGCGCGGCTCGCTGAGGCTCATCTTGACTTCCTCCGCGAATTGCAGGAGCTGTGCGC
>DASYIS010000433.1:0-18744 GCA_035997375.1 Chthoniobacteraceae bacterium | reverse complement strand
TTTTCGAGGCACTTGATGATCGCGGAGGATCGGCCGTCCTTTCCGATGATGGCGGGTTTGAGCATGGTGAGCGGGCGGGCAGGCTTCACGGGGGAGGGGAGAATGGCAAGTCTGCGGGCGGACGAAGGGCCAAATCCCAAGTCCCAAACGCCAAATAAATCCCAAGGACCAAGGAGCAAGGACCAAACGCCGAACGCGCGCGGCGGGGCGTTTGTTTGGCTTTTGAGCCCTTGGCCGCTGGAGCTTATTTGGCCCTTGGGGATTGGACCTTGGAGCTTCGCCGCTCCGCGGCGCGCTACTTCAACCGATACACGATCCGCCCCTTGCTGAGATCGTACGGGGACATCTCCATCTTCACCTTGTCGCCCAGCGTGAGGCGGATGAAGCGCTTCCTCATCTTGCCCGAAATGTGGGCGAGCACCTTGTGTTTGTTCGCCAACTCGACATGGAACATGGTCCCGGCCAGGACGGCGGTAATAGTGCCTTCGGTTTCAATTGCCTGTTCAGCCATGAGGGTCGCGAGTGGTCGGGTCGGGGAAGCGTTTGGGTTGATGTGAAAGTGACGGTGTCGCTGCCGTGACCGGGGAAACCGGGGATGGCAAGGTAACTCGCGGCGCTTGCGCACCGGACGACTGCCACTCTACGAAACGAACATCTTCAACTCCAACAGAGCGCGCACAATCTCATGGGGTAAACGAAAAGGCAAGCGGCAAACACGAGGTGCGTTTCCCCTTCCCCGTTTCCCCGGCGTTCAGACAGTGCAGCCGGTCGCGGCTCCCCCGCAGCACGCGACGCCCGCTTGACGACCCCCTGCATTTACAACACGATCGGATGATCAACCGATGGAGCAGCCAAATTACGCAGAGATTTGGAAGTTTCTGCACCGAGGGCAGCTGATTCCCTTTCTCGGGTCCGGAGCTTCGCTGCGTACTGGGCAACCCCCGTGGCGGCCTGGCATTCAGCCGCCTGTCATTCCAAGCAGCGTAGAGCTTGCGCGGCACCTGGCCTCTGAGGCGAAGCACCCCCGTGCAGACGTGGTCCCCGATCACGTAGCGGATGACCTCAGCCAAATGGCTGAATATTTCGAACGGTGCCCCACGCTCTTCGGTCGGCCCTCGTTGCACCAGCACCTGCAGGATGCTTTGGGAGCGCAGGCAGACTGGTGCCCGATCCACGAATATCTGGCGAAAGTCGCGGCCACAAAGCCCCTGTTGATCTTCACGACGAATTACGATGATCTGATGGAGCGGGCAATTCGTAGCACGGGTGCCCAATGCGACGTCATCATGTACACTCCACATCATCACGAGGGGGTGAAACTGCTTTGGTGCCCCGATGGGCGGGAACCGCGCGAGGTTCTGGCGAACGCGCTCGCTGCGGAGCCAGACTATCAGCCGACGAAACGCACGACTCTCTTCAAACTGCATGGCTCGATCGCCGTCCAACCGCAGGATGACGAGCAGGGACACTATGTGGCCACGCTCGATGATTACGCGCAGGCCCTGGTGCAGATGGGCCGAGAGCAATTGATCCCGACGGCGTTTTCGGAACCCATGGAGAAGAGACCCTTCTTGTTCCTCGGCTACAGCCTTCGCGATATTAACGTGCGACACCTTCTGACCGAAATTACGGCGCGTCGCGGAAGGACAACCATGCATTCCGTCGCCTTTCAGGGGTCAGCGGGGAGAGCTGCGGTGGATCTCCGCGATATCGATCATGAACTGTGGAATTTGCGCGGCGTGAAGATTCACTACGTTACCTGCGATGAGTTGGTCGCCCAACTGAAACGCCTCGATCCGCCATGAGCAGCTCATCCGCGAAGAGCCCCTTCAAGGGGCTGGCTCCTTTCGAAGAGGACGAGTGGCCGAGCTTCCACGGTCGCTCCCACGAGACACGCCAGATTCTCGACAGCCTACGGGCGGCGCCATTGACCCTCCTGTACAGCGGCAGCGGCGTCGGCAAGTCGTCGCTTCTACAGGCGGGCGTCCTGCATCACCTTCGGCATCCCGCAGAGGAGCAGGATTCAGAAGTACCCCTTGTGGTACATCTCAAAGATTGGCAGGGCGATCCCCTGGCACGCGTGTGCAAACTTCTGACACAGATCGCGCCGCCGGGAAAAGACGATCCGCCGCGGACGCTCGGACCGCTCCTCGTGTGGTGCGCCGTGCAGACTGGAAGGCGCATTGTGCTCATCTTTGATCAGTTTGAAGAGATCCTCGTGAGTGAGAGCGATGCCGCCGTACGGTTTCGGAATGAGCTCGCTCCAGCGGTCATTCGACACCGGGCGCCTCCGGCGGCGCAGCTTTCTCCGGAGGGTGGGGCGGGACCGGGCTTTTCCAATTATCTGCCCATCCACTTCCTGATTGCCTTACGCGAGGACTGCCTCTGTCAGTTGCATCGCCTGCACGCCCGCATTCCCCACCTTTTCGACAACCAGATCCGGCTCGGGCATTTGCGCAAAGAAGCCGCTGTGGACGCCGTGAAAAAGCCGTTGTTGCAGGCGTTGGGAGCGGAAGCCGGGGAACTCGCCGGCGACGCTTTCCTCGAGGAGTTGTTCCAGGGCGTGCGCGCCGACGCTCTCCCCAGGAGATCCAAACTCTGCGACGACACGCCGATTGACGCCGCGTATTTGCAGATCGTCCTCGAGCGACTCTGGAATGACCGGAAGGGCGAGGGCTTCCGGGTGGAGGCGCTCAAGGAATATGTGCACGATGACCTAACCGGCGTCGAGGCGATCGTGGAGGAGTACGTCGAGGTCGCTTTCGTCGGGCGATACAAGGGGTTCGAACGCGCTCGGATCGCGCGTGCCCTCGACTACGTCGTCTCGGTGTCCCAACCAGAAGCGGTCACGAGAGTGCGCGACCTGGCTGTCCGGTCTCGGCTGGACGCGGCGACGCTTGAATCACTCCTCAATCGGTTGTGTTCGAGCGCGCCCGTGCACCCGGCGGAGGGCGCCTCCACGGACCAGCCGGACCGCGCGGCTCCGACCCTGCTCAAGAATCTGGGTGGGGAACTCGGCAATCCCGCATATACGCTCGCTCATCATCGGCTCGCCCTGCCGCTTCGAAAGTGGATCGAGCGGGAGAAAGGGAAAGCGCGGCAACGGGCCAAGTGGTGTTTTGCGGGCGCAGCGGCGGCGCTGCTGGCGGTGGTGGTGGTTGGAGTGCTCGTTTGGACAGGCCGGAATGAGGCGAGCAGAATCGCACGCGCGGAACGCGCTGCGGCTGACGTTGACAACGCATTGAAGCAGCAACGCCTCCTCATGAGTTTGCAGCGGACTGCTCTTGATTTGCAACGGGTGTTCGTCGAATCGCTGTCGAATCGGACAGACCTCCCGAAAGATCTTCCCAGCGAGGTCAACCGAGTGCTGGACGAAACGGCTCCCGCAGTGGAGCAGATACCCACTGCGCCAGGCGGAGACAGTCCCCCGAGCGTTCCCGCTACTCCGACTCTCCAGGCGCCGGTGACCGTCGCAGTATCCAAGTGGCCCGTCGCCGGGGCGGTGACGTCCCCCGCATCGATCAGCGTTGCCGGGAAGCCAACGATCGCTGTCATCCTCATTGGTTCGGGAGAAACGCCGCACCCGCCAGAGATCGTCCACCTCTCATTTCCAGAGGGGGTCCTTACTCAATCGAGAATCCCCATCGGCGTGTCCCGCGTAGGTGTGGGCGCGGTCGCATTCGACCCGTCGGGGAGCCAATTTGTCCTCGCGGAGCCCACAGGTACGCCTCATCTTTTCTCCACCTTCACGGGCGCACCAGTTGCCAGTCTCGACGGGCCGGCGAGCGCCACGGCCACCGCTTTCAGCAGAGACGGGAGCCGCCTCGTCCTTGGAGACAAGGAGGGGGGCGTCTGGGTATGGACTCTTGCGCCAAAGCCGTTGCTGGAGAAAATCCCGGGTGTCCAGATTCAGGCGCCAGGCGTGCAGCGGGTACCGGTCGCCGACGTCTTTTTCAAGCCGGACGAGGGCACCGTCGTGCTCGCCGCCCTCAGGCGGGCCGGCGCGACCCTCGGCTCCTTGGATCCGCAGAAGCGCAACCCACTTCACACCAGCCCCAGCCAGGATCGCTCATTCAATGCCAACGTCACTTGCGCGGCGTTCAGCACCGGGAGCGGGCGGATCGCGATCGGGGGCGCCGACGGATCGGTGGCGGTCTTCAATGCCCGCACTTCAAACTATTGGGGGAAGTTTGACGAAGACTCTTCGCACGCCGGGGAGATTAAAAAGGTCCTGTTTCATCCGGATATGCAGGGGAAAAAGACGCAGATCGCCTTCTTCAGCAATGATCCATACGACGCCCGGAAGAATCAGGTCGTCCTCTGGAATCATGTCACGGGAAAGTTCTGGCGCCTCCTGTCCTCCGACAAGGCGAACGACATCAATTTCAACCCGGACGGCTCGCTCCTCGTGATTGCGGGGAACAATGGGACCGCCTGGCTCTGGGCGACCGATCCACCCCGGCAACTTGATTCCCTTTCCCCGAGGGGGAAAAGCACCGCAGGCGAGTTCTCGCCGGGGCCGGCCGGACCGCCCTTGAAGTGGGCGGCCTTTTCGCCCGATGGCGCATACGTGCTGACGGTAGACGCCGAGGGCACCGTCGCGGCGTGGAAAACGCCTACTCCTTGACGGCGTCAAACGCCTTGCGCAGCCGCTCGCACGCGGCCTCATAGTTTTTCGCATCGGTGCTGCTCGGAAAGGTGAGCTTTTTCTCCTGCCAGTCGACGTGGAAGTTGTTGCGGGGCGCGAAGCACCGGAGAAGCTGCCTCTGCGCACCGACGATCTCCCATTCGGGCTTCAGTTGTTTCGCCAGATCGTCCGCCGAGAACTCCGGTCGCAACTTCAACCCGGACATCGCCTGGAGCTCTTTTTCCTTCAGTGCCACGATCCCGTCCAGCCGGTTGAGGAAGGCGGTGAAATCCGCTTCCTTTGCAAAAATCGGCATCGTCCCCCGGCCGGTCAGCGTCCATTCGCCCTTCTTCTCATCCAGGGTGTAGAGCAACTGAAATTCCTCCGACAGTCGCGCCAGTCGCGCGACGCTGATCGCATCGATGGTCCTCAACTCACGGTGCCACGATTGCAGCGCGCGCTCGATCAGCGGGGGAGGGAAACCGGCGCGTTGCAGATTCATCCGCAGGGTCTCGGGAAAGGCGGCACACGCGCCGATCAGCAAGCCCCGCCACCTCATCACCTCCAGCACCGTCGCGGCATTCTGCGGCAACTTCGCCGCGCCTGACAGGAAGATGACATCGGTGGCGCCGAACGCGCCCAGCTTCTGCATGAGTTCTCCCTCCCTTTGAGAGATGGCTCCCCATTTCCCATCGAACTCCTCATAGAGCTCTGGAATGAGTTCCCAAGGCAACCGGTGAGGGCCGGGGCCGGCATCTTTCTCGTACGCCAGCAAAGACTCGACGCCGCGCTGGACCACATTTCCGCGCGCTCCCATGACAAAATTAAGAATGGAGTGACAGTCGAGCGCGCTCTTGGTGAACGTCAACGACTCCCACGCGGCGGCGGCCATGGCCAGAGTGACCACGCTGACCAGAACCCCCCGCCGACCGTGCAGGAGACCCCACGTCGCCATCGTGGCCCACGCCCCGGCGCATGCGCAGCCGAGCACGATGACCGCCCCGAGCAGAAGGACGATGGTGCAGATCAGCAGCATCGCGACGAGCGGGTGGGCGGCCAGGTGGCGATGGCTGTTCGCCGCGTTGATCATCACCACCGAGTCCCGAGGGATGAGAGCGCCGCCGTCGAGCAGACGCTCCATCACTTTCTCCGCTTTCTCACGTGCGGCCACCGGATCGACCGAGAGCTTGACATAGAGCTCATCCGGGCCGGCTCGCACGCTCGCCTCGCGGTCGGCGTATGAGATCACATCCCCGTTGCGCTTCAGGATGTAATCGCCGTGCCCCAGAAAGTTCCCGATGTAGGGAGGAAGCGGGATGAGCAAGGCGGCCAGCAGCGCAACGCCTGTGACCAGGCACCCCCGGAGCATGACCGGACGCCACCTTCGCCTGTTGCGGGCACCGAAACGCACCCCCATGGCTGTCAACATCAGCACCAGGATGATGCCGCTCGCGAAAGCAGCGCCGCGCGCGGACGGCTCCAGCAGATTGACTCTGGTGTCGAAGGTATACCAGCCGAGCCAGATGGCCGACTTGCAAAAGAGACTGCTCGCGGCGGCCAGCACGGCGAAGCTTCCGACGGTGCCGATCAATCCCGCGTGAACCTGGCGGCGCTGGCCAGCGTTCCAGCACCACGCGGCAGCGCGCCACATGGCATGCCCCATCCCGGCCACGATGGCGAGCAAGGCCAGACAGGCGGTCGCGCGAAACATGAGTGAGAGGACGACGTTGGCCCACGAATCCGTGACCGCCACACCCTTGGCGGCGTAGAGCCCGGTGACGTGCCAGCCGAGCGCCAGCCCGATCAAGATCCAGGCCACGCTGCCAACTGTGAACCGGCGCAGGGTCCGCGCGTAGCCGAGCCGCCGCTTACTCAGGATGAGCAGGACCATGGGCGGTAAGAGGAGCCAGAGTGCGACAAACCATGAATGTCCCGCATCAAAGACGCTGCGCTCGGGGGAGAGCCGCTGCGGGATGAGGGGTTTGAGACCGAAGAAATCGAACGGGAAGGCCGCGTTCAGCGCGAGGCAAATATCCGCCTGGCCATCTCGAAAACCCGGCGTGGTCCCGCGAGAGGCGAGCGACACCGCCGTTTCAGTTTCCAGCTTCAGCGTCTCCTGCGGGTCGCTCTTGCCAGCGCCGGAGGGCGACCAGTGGCTGCTCTGCTGGAGCAACGCATCGCCCCAGCACAGCCCAAGCAGCGTCCAGATCGCGAGGCTCACTAGGAGAATCTTGCAAGCCGGCCCCTGGGTTGCCCGGAGCATGGACGGCTGGCCGCCGGAGCGATCGATGTTCTTCCCCTGAAGCATTCCTGCGGATGGTAGAGCGGTGACTTCTCGCAAACGAGCACTATCTCCGAACGTGGACATCGCACCCGTTTCCCCAATCTCCACTCTCGCAACCCGCGCGCCCCTTCGGGTAGAACCTCCGCTCCCTTATGCCCACTGCCGCGCGCTCCATCCGTCCCACCGCCACTCGCTCCTCCGGAGCCGCGCCCGCGTCCGCCAAGCCGGCCCGCCAGCTCAAGCTCCTCGTCGCCAACCGCTCCGAGATCGCCATCCGCGTCATGCGGGCGGCGACGGAGCTCGGGTTGCGGACCGTCGCCATTTACGCCGAGGAGGACCGCTTTTGCGTGCATCGCTTCAAGGCGGACGAGGCGTACCGCGTGGGCGAGGGGAAGGGGCCGGTCGGCGCGTATCTCGATATCCCCGGCATCATCGCCACGGCGCTGGAGCACGGGGTCGACTTGATTCATCCGGGGTACGGCTTCCTTTCCGAGAATGCCGGGTTTGCGCGCGCGTGTATCGAGGCCGGCATCACTTGGGTCGGGCCGAAGCCCGATTTGCTCGACCTCATGGGCGACAAGGTGGCGGCGCGCGCGCTCACGCAGAAGCTCAAGATTCCCACGCTGCCCGGCACCGAGGACCCCGTGAGCGACCGCGGCGAGGCGCTCCGCGTCGCGGCGAATATCGGCTTCCCGCTCATCATCAAGGCGGCGTTCGGCGGCGGCGGGCGCGGCATGCGCGTCGTCCACAAGGCCGGCGACCTCGACGCGCTCCTCGACGAGGCCCAAGGCGAGGCGGAGCGCGCGTTTGGCAACTCGGCGGTCTTTTTGGAGAAGTACATCCCGCGCGCCAAGCACATCGAGGTCCAGGTCCTCGGCGACAAGCACGGGAACACGATGCACCTCCACGAGCGCGATTGCTCGGTGCAGCGCCGCCACCAGAAAGTCGTCGAGATTGCCCCCAGCGTGCATCTCGATGAGCCGATCCGCGCGGCCCTGTGCGAGGCCGCGGCGCGCATCGCCCGCGAGATCGGTTACGACAACGCCGGGACCGTCGAGTTCCTCTACGACCTCGACAAAAAGGAGTGGTTCTTCATCGAGATGAACCCGCGCATCCAGGTCGAGCACACGGTCACCGAGGAGATCACCGGCATCGATCTCGTCCGCTCGCAGATCCTCATCGCGCAGGGCGAAAAACTGCACGGCCCGCGCCTCAGCCTGCCCGCGCAGGAGAAAGTGCCGCGCCGCGGTTTCGCCGTGCAGTGCCGGGTCACCACCGAGGACCCGGAGAACAAGTTCATGCCGAACTACGGCAAGATCGTCACCTACCGCAGCGCGGGCGGCTACGGCGTGCGGCTCGATGCCGGCATGGGCGAGGCCGGCTCGGTCATCACGCCGTTCTACGACTCGCTGTTGGTGAAGATCACCGTCAGCGGACGCTCGTTCGAGGGGGCGCTCGAGCGGATGGATCGCGCGCTGCGCGAGTTCCGCATCCGCGGGGTGAAGACGAACATCCCGTTCCTCGAGAACGTCATCCATTTCCCGGAGTTCCGCACCGGCCTGGCGACGACGACGATGATCGACACGTCGCCCGCGCTCTTCAACTTTCAGCCGCGGCGCGACCGCGCGACGAAGCTCCTCAACTTCCTCGGCAACGTCATCGTCAACGGCAACCCGCACGCCAAGGGGTACAAGCCCGCGACCGCGCTCACGCCGGCGCCGGTTCCGGCGAGCGACCGCAAGAAGGAGCCGCCGAAGGGGACGCGCCAGCTTTTGCTCGAGCTGGGGCCGAAGAAATTCGCCGAGTGGACGCTCGCGCAGAAGCGCCTGCTCATCACCGACACCACCTTCCGCGATGCCCACCAGTCGCTCATGGCCACGCGCGTCCGCACCTACGACATGGCGACCGTCGCTGCCGCCGTCGCGCGCCGGACGCCGAAGCTTTTCTCGCTCGAGATGTGGGGCGGCGCCACCTTCGACACCGCCATGCGCTTCCTCAGCGAAGACCCGTGGCAGCGCCTCCGCCTGCTGCGCGAGAAGGTGCCGAACCTCTGTTTCCAGATGCTGCTGCGCGGCGCGAATGCGGTCGGCTACACCAGCTACCCGCCGAACGTCGTCGCCGGCTTCGTGAAGCACGCCGCCGAGGCGGGCATGGACATTTTCCGCGTCTTCGATTCGCTCAACGACCTCTCCAACATGCGCGCCGCCATGGAGGCGGTGCAAGATACGCACGGCATCTGCGAGGGCGCGCTCTGCTACACCGGCGACATCCTCGATCCGAAGCGGACGAAGTATTCGCTGAAGTACTACGTCGCGCTGGCGAAGGAGCTGGAAAAGATGGGCGCGCACTTCCTCTGTATCAAGGACATGGCGGGCCTCTGCCGCCCGTACGCCGCGCAGGCGCTGGTCAAGGCGCTGAAGGAGGCGATTGGCATCCCGGTTCATTTCCACACGCACGACACGAGCGGCATCAACGCCGCGTCCATTCTCCGCGCGAGCGATGCGGGCGTCGATGTGGTCGACCTCGCGATCGCCTCGATGAGCGGCTCGACCTCGCAGCCGAATCTCAACTCCGTCGTCGCCGCGCTCGCCAATACCCCGCGCGACACCGGCCTCGACCTGCCGGCGCTCAACGAGTTCGCCGACTACTGGGAGCACGTGCGCAACTTCTACAAGCCCTTCGACACCGCCCCGCCGGCCGGCGACGCCACGGTCTACATGCACGAGATGCCGGGCGGCCAGTTCACGAATCTCAAGGAGCAGGCGAACTCGATGGGCCTCGGCCATCGCTGGCCCGAGATCGCGAAGACCTACGCCGAGGTGAACCAGCTCTTCGGCGACATCGTGAAGGTCACGCCCTCGAGCAAGGTTGTCGGCGACATGGCGCTCTTCCTCTTCACCCGCGGCATCAAGCCGGCCGACGTGGTCAATCTCCCCGCCGGCACCTCGTATCCGGAGTCGGTGATCGACATGCTCTCCGGCGGGCTCGGCGAGCCGATGGGCGGTTGGCCGCCGGCGGTCGTGAAGGCGGTGCTCGGCACCGCGAAGCCGAAGCGCGTCAAACCCGCGCCGGTCAAACTCAAGGAGACGATGGCCGAGGTCGCGACCAAGACCCGCCGCGAGCCCACCGAGGACGACCTCTACTCGCACCTCATGTACCCGCAGGTCTTCGCCGATTTCGCGAAGTTCCAGCGCGACTTCTCCGACGTCGGCGTGCTGCCGACGCCGGCCTTCTTCTACGGCCTGCAGTTGGGTGAGGAAATCTCCATCTCCATCGAGGAAGGGAAGGTCCTCTTCGTCAAGCTCACCAACATCGGCGGTCCGGAAGAGGACGGCCGACGCGTCATCTCGTACGAGCTCAACGGCATGCCGCGCGAGGCGACCATCGTCGACAAATCGCTCGCCCCGAAGACCAAGCCGCGCATCAAAGCCGACCCCGCCGACAAACTCCACATCTCCGCGCCGATCCCCGGCATGATCACGTTGTTGAATGCAACGGTGGGTGGCAAAGTGAAAGCTGGCGAGAAGATCGCCACCCTGGAGGCGATGAAAATGCAAACCTCCGTCTACGCACCGGCCGATGGCGTCGTGGGCGAGGTACTCGCCGGCGTCGGCAGCTCGGTGGAGGCGGGGGATTTAATTGTACGGCTGCGGGGTTGAGGTAGGGAGTTCCATCAGATCTCAATGGCGGTCACGCGCCGGGGCAGGCCCCCCGGCGAGTGGAGGGAGTTTCGGGACTTATGGAACATATTTGCAGGCTTTCGCGTGGGCGGATGGGCGAATCGCGACACTTTCGGGAAGGATTGCATGAAAACGCGGTCGACGTTCCCGTCGGCGAGGCGAGCCTGGCGACGGGGAATTTCGGGAATTTCGGGAATCGGTTTCAGAGAAAACGTATCGAGTGCACGCAGCACCCCTGGAGCTTCATTCGGCATGCCCGACCGGCATGGGCGAATTTCGGGACGAATTGCTACGTTTTGCAGCCGCCACGCCGAGCTGGCCGCCCGGCTGATCGGCGGAATTTCGGGAATTTCGGGAATCGCCTTCAGAGAAACGCATCGAGCGTACGCAGTGCCCTTGGAGGGAAGCGCGCCGTCGCTTCCTCGGGCGTGCCCAACCGGTACCGGGGGAAATTCGGGAATTATGGGAATCGCCCTCAGAGTAAATGAATCGAGCCCCCGCCCCGCCCCTGAAGTGAGGCGCGTCGGCGATTCCTTCGGCATGCCCAACGGACATCGGCGGATTTCGGGACGGATTGCTACGTTTTGCAACATCCGGGCCGAGCTGGCCGCCGCGTCCACGGGAATTATGGGAATCGCCATCCCACCCACCGCGCGCCACATCGAAGACAAGCGCGCCAGTCGCGCGCCAGCCCTGAGCCTGTCGAAGGGGACTGCGGCAGCCTGCTGCCGCTTTGTGGCAGTCGCAGCCTGCTGCGTGCGGCGGGGCCGGTTTTAGCCACGGGCCTGTGGCCCGTCGACGCGCCGCCAGCCAGAAACCGGTGAACCACCAGCCGCGTCCCCAAAGAGCGGCGTGCGTCCCGCCCGCCGACCCACCCATGCCCGAAGCGCCAATTCTCCCGACTCCGCCTTTCAACGGCACCCCCGCGACGAAAAGAGCGCCCCCGCTCGAAAGCGGGTCCAGCCCCAGCGCGAGCGCGGGCAGACGAAATGGCAAGTCATGCATCCCACCATCCAAGCACAGATTCTCACAAACCCTCACCCGGACCCCAAAATAAAGTGAAATTTTGTGAGCGCGTTTTGCTCCCATTTTCGCGATTCGAGGCGAACCTCCATTTCGTGAGCACCATCTCAGCCACCTTGGAGCCGCATCCCGATGGCACCCTCCATCTGCCGCTGCCCGCGGAACTTCGCCACCGCCGCATCCGCCTCGAGGCCACCGTAGTCGCGGCCGATGAGCCCGGGCCTGTCCGCGCGACCCCCGACATGCTCCGTGAAAGAAAAGAGGCCCTCGCCGCCCTGCGCGCTCTGGGTGGATTAAAGGACATTATCCCCGACCCGGTCGCCTGGCAACGCGAGATCCGCCAGGATCGACCGCTTCCAGGCCGCGAATAAGCCGGCGAGTAACGAGAAGAAGCAACCGAGTGTTCATGCCGAGGGAAGGGAAGGCGGGTTGGCTGTGAAGTTCGTGTTCCAATGTGGGATTTTGCAAGCCCCATTCTGCCTCTAGCAACCTTCAAAAACTCGGTCCTCATCCTTCGGATAGTCTCCCGCCAACGGCTTGAACTCCCCGCACAAGACACCCGTGAGAAACTCCGTCATGGTGCAACCATATTCCTGGAAGCCTTCGCCGCGCACTTCGTCCGATAAGACCTTCCAGGTGTCCGGCGCACCCTTGGTCATCCAGAAGTAGTAGTTTCCGTTATCGTCGCCTCCCCACGGGAGCAGCCCCGGCTGATCCGGATAAACCGGATAGGGCACGGCATCCGGAAAATGGCGTTTAATCTGTCGCTCGCCCGCGCACACTCTCTGGACCGATGGCCAGAGGGCGATCCATTCAGACGAGGCGAATGGATTGTAAACGCCGTAGAAATGGGCAAAGTGGCCGGTGCCGTAAGTGAAGACAAAATCGCGGTAATCGGAGGGAAGAACTACGCCGAGCTGACGCTCCACCGCCTCCCACTGGGCAAGACTCCCGACCTCCGAAGGACGCTTGGGTGGTTCGACAAGATTCCCAAGCCGCTCAATCGACATGGCGAATATTTTGAGGGTCAGAGGGGCAGTCGCCAAAACAAAAACGACGACGACCGTGGTGGCTGTCTTGCCGCGTGTGCGGCACATCCGGACGGCCCAGGGCCGTGGCTACAACCGGCGGCGGCCGGTCGGTCGCCTGGTGTGTCCTCTTGGGAAGATGTCCGGCAACGCATCCTGGCGTCCCGCCGGCGCTGAAGACCTGTGGAACTCGTTTGGACGCGCGGCGCGGAAGCGGACCTCGCCGCTCTTCACGAGGAGTTGGAAGAGCAGCGGCCTGACTCCGAGCGCTTGCCTTTTGCCCCATCCGTTGCATTGTAAGTCCGCCATGAACCCGTTCTCAGAGTTCGACTCTCTTTTCGATCCGGCCCACCCGTCGTTTACCGAGGAAGGCGTGCAGAGGCTGCTCTCGCTCAAGACGAACGAGGCGGAGGCGGCGCGCATGGAGGAACTCGCGGAGAAGGCGAATGAAGGGCAGCTCAGCGAGGGTGAACGGCGGGATTATGAGACGTGGGTGAGGACTGGCACTATCATCTCGCTGCTCCAGGCAAAGGCGCGTCTTTATCGAAAGAAGCTCGCGGCCGGTGCATGAAAGCGGCGCTTCGGCGTGAGGTATGGCTCCGCGCGGATAACCAGTGCGAATACTGCCGGCTTCGTCAGGAGCACGAGCCGAATCGCCGGTTTCATGTCGAACACATCCTCGCTATCTCCCACGGCGGCCCTGACGACCTCAGGAATCTCGCGCTCGCGTGCCAGTTGTGTAATTCCTTGAAAGGTCCGAATTTGTCCGGGATCGATCCCGACACGGGCCAACTGGAGCGCCTGTTCAACCCGAGGAACGACCAATGGTCCGATCACTTCCGGAGCGATGCGGCCATGATTCTTGGAGTGACCGCCGTTGGCCGAACGACAACGTGGCTGTTGGGGTTCAATACTCGCCATCGTGTAGCATTGCGTACGGCTTTGATTGAGCTGAACGAATGGCCCTGAGGTTACACTTATGACACACGCGAGTGGGTGGGGCGCCCGCATGAATTCTCGCTGCACTTTCCCTGCAAAAGCGGTACAATCCGCCTAACCCGCAGCCCGACGCTTCGCCATGACACGCTCCCGCTCCCTCATCGGTCTTTGCTTCGCCCTCGCCCTCCTCGCCTTCGCCGGCCGGCCGGCGCGGGGGGCGCTGATCTTTGACACGATCGCGCTCGGCTCGGGCACGTTCGACCGGGTGGGGGGGGTGGATACGGTCACGGATGGGGCGGAGATCACCATCAATGCCTTTGGAGCGGTCTCGTTCGTCGGGCGGACCACGACGCCGGCGGTCACGACCAACGGCGTGTACACGGGGGCGGGCGGGGCGCTGACGACCGTGACGACGGAGGAGACGCGGAAGGTGGGTGGCAACGTGGTGCGCAAAGAGGTGTACGCGCCGGCGATCAATGCTGCCGGCGTGCTGGCGTGGACCCGCTATGGCGCCGGGGAGGCGGTCCCCGTCACCATCCAATATGGTGCGAGTGCGCCGTTCTCGGTCGCCTCGAGCAACGGCTTTTCGAACGTCGGCAATGCCGCAATCGACGATAACGGTGCGGTCTATTTTTTCGGGTCAGGCAGCGGCTTTCACGGCATCTACCAGCTCCCGACGACCACGAATGTCTATAACAAGATCGCCCGGTCGGGGCAGCCGTACAATTCCGTGCGCGCGCCTTACTCGGTCAGCCGCAATGGCAATGTCGCCTTTCGCGCCTTTTCGGGCAGCAATCCGGAGGTCGAGGCGTTGTACGCTTATGTCGCCGGCACCACATCGACGGTCGCCGACGATCAGGGCCTCTTCCTTACCTTCGACGACGGCCCGACGATCAATAGCAATGGCGACTACGCCTTTGTCGGCGAGTTGAGGGTGGCGGATCCCACGACCGGAGCGACCCGCGCGCTTTATTTTAAGCCGGCGGGGGGTGCGGTGACGCTCGTGGTGCCCGAGTCCGATGCGGGCAAGCATCGCCTCAGGGCGCTGAGCATGCGGAACGACGGGGCGATCGCCTTCAATGCGATCGACGGCAGCAAGGAGGCGCTCTTCCTGCGGCACCCGGATGGGACGATCGAGCGGGTGATCGGCTCCGGCGATAAGCTGGCGGGCAAGACGATCGGCTACGTCTACAATTCCCGCTACGGCCTGAATGAGGCGGGGCACATCGCGTTTCTGGTCTACTTTACGGATTTCACCTACGGCGTCTTCCGCGCCCGCGCGGCCGGGCCCGGCGACGTGCCCCACGCCATGTCTGACACGGTCAACATCCGCGGCACGACGAAGCTCGACGTGCTCGCCAACGACACGCCGGCGACGGTCACCGGGGCCACGCTGAAGATCACCGCCGTCACCGCTCCGGCCAAGGGCCGCGCCATCATCGCCGCCGGCAAGTCGATTACCTACATTCCGAACACGAAGTTCGACGGCACGGACACGTTCACCTACACGGTGACCTCCAACGGCTTCACCGATACCGCCACCGTGACGGTCACGAATCCCTTCTATGCGCTGCGCGGTTCCTTTTTCCAGATCGTGACGGCCAATGGCGTGCCGGTCGGCACGCTCACCGCGAAGCTTTCCACGGCCGGGGTGGTCAGCGGCACGCTCCTGGTCAATGGGAAGTCGTACCTCCTGAACGGTACCGCCGCCTTCGACGGCTCCTTCACGCAAACCTTCAAGCGGCGGATTCCAGCGAACACCCCCGACCTGGTCGTGAACCTGAACTTCGCCGTGAACAATTCCGCGGCCGAGGTCTCCGGCGGCGCCACGGGCGACGCTGCGCCGTACGCCTTTGCGGCGACCGCCGTCGCGCTCACTGCCCTGCCGGCCGGGATCGAGGCGGGCGCCTATACCGTCTTGCTGCCGCCGGATGCCAATCCCATCAACCCGCGCGGCACGGGCTACGCGACAGCCACTCTTTCAAAGACGGGCAGTCTCCGGCTGGCTGGCAAGCTGGGCGACGGCACGATCCTGAGCGCCGGTGGCCAGCTCGACGCGCGGTCGGCGGCGCGGGTGTACGTTCCGCTCTACGTGAAGCCGAAAGGGTTGCTCTTCGGCACGCTCACCTTTGCCACCGTG
Source organism: Chthoniobacteraceae bacterium (assembly GCA_035997375.1). Lineage (GTDB taxonomy): Bacteria > Verrucomicrobiota > Verrucomicrobiia > Chthoniobacterales > Chthoniobacteraceae > DASYIS01. The sequence goes on along the minus strand of DASYIS010000433.1, from coordinate 3,023 downwards.
CCGAGCCGGTTCAGCGGGACACTGACGTGGAACAAGCCGCAGCCCGCGGTCGCCACGGGCCTCTTCCCCAGCGGCTTCTCCGCGACCACGGCGGTCGACGGCAGCCGCTACACCGCCGTCCGCAACGTCCGCACGCTCTTCTACACGGCGATGGATGCCAAGGGCGACTTCCATGTGCGTGACGGCGGCCTGGCCGCGATCGATGCCACCGTCTCGGTCACCATCGCGGACAAAGTGACCGCGGATCTGCCGAATCCGAACAAGGTGCTGGCGACCATCAGCCGCACCGCCGGGCTCTTCAGCGGCAGTTTTGTCCCGACCGGTACGACCAAGGCGATCAAGTTTTACGGAGTCGTCCACCAAGGTGAGAACCAAGCGGCCGGGTACTTCCTCGGCACGGCCCAGAGCGGCACCGTCGAGCTCGTCCCGAAGTGAGGCCTTCGCGATGCCGCGGCTGGCATCACCCGGCCGCCAGCCTGCGCAGCACGGCGAGATTCTCCACGTCCTCCAGCATCTCCTTTCCCTTCGGCGTCTCGAGCACCTTTGGCACTTTCGCCAGGTTGGGGGCGGTCATGATGTAGCGGAACGCTTCGAGTCCGATCTGCCCTTTGCCGATGTGCTCGTGGCGGTCGACGCGGGAGCCGAGGGCGGTCTTCGAGTCGTTGAGGTGGAGCGCCGCGAGATGCTCGCGACCGATGATTTTGTGAAATTTCGCGAAGACGGCTTGGGCGCCGCCGGCGGTGGAGATGTCGTAGCCGGCCTCGAAGAGATGCGCGGTGTCGACGCAGACGCAGAGCCGCTCGGGCTCGCGGACATTGGCCAGGATATATGCGAGATGCTCGAACTCGGCGCCGAGGCACGAGCCCTGGCCGGCGGTCGTTTCGAGCGCGACGCGGGTCCGGAGATGCGGGGCTTTCTTGAAAACTTCATCCAGGCTTTGCACGACGGTTTGCAGGCCGGGTTCGAGGCCCGCGCCCATGTGCGCGCCGGGGTGGAGGACGAGGAAGGGGAGCCGGAGCGCGTCGGCCCGCGTGAGCTCTTCGATCAAGGCGCGCCGTGACTTTTCGAGGAACTCCGGGTTGGTCGCGGCGAGGTTGATCATGTAGCCGCTGTGGCCGAAGACGGCGCCGAGCGCGCCGGCGGCGGCGTGGTAGCGCTCGAGCTCGGGCCCGAGCAGCGGGCCGCCGGCGAACCACTGCATGTTGTTCTTCACGAAGATCTGCATCGCCGTGCAGCCGATGGAGACCGCGCGCTCCACCGCGAGATGAAAGCCGCCGGCGGTCGAGGTGTGCGCTCCGAGCAGTTGCCCGTTACTCGGGAGGCGGCGCGGGTTTTTCGAGGCGGACTTCATGGCGGGCAAAGTCGAAGAGCAACTTGGACGGACCGGCTTTCGCGTCCTGTTCGAGCGTGAACGGCTCGAGGGTGAGCAGTTCTTTCGCGAAGTGCAGCGTGCTGCTGGTCGGCGTGGCGGGCAGGCCCTGGTAGCGCACGCGGGAGTAGGTGAGCTTGCCGTTTCCTTCGCACGCCTCCAGCGCCGGGGCGGTGCCGCGCACGTCCAGTTGGAGCGTCGGCGGCACGGTGAAATCGAAGCGCGCCAGCCACTCGGCGTGGTTCGGCTTGAGCAGGCCGACGAGGAGGCCGGGATCGAGCGTGCTGTTGAGTTGCGCGCGGAAATCGCCGGGCCGAAACGTCGCGTCGCCCGTCAGTTCGCCCGCGTCGTGCGCCAGGTGGAAATCGCGCAGGCTCCACCCCTTCGCTTCCCAGGAAAAGCTGCTCGCCAGTTCCTTGAACGGAATGCGCCGAAACGCGGAATGATGCATCTCGACGTGCCCCGTCGCCTTGAGCGCGCCGGCCGGCTCCAGCGCGCCGGAGAGATTGAGCTCCACGCCGGGCGGCTCGTTCAGCGTCCAGTCGTCGAGATCCGGAAACCAGCGGAAGGCCTTGTCGATTTCCCCCAGGTGCAGCGTCGACTTCGCATGCACCGCGACGGCCTTGGAATCGAGGTCGTACGTGCCCGAGGCGCGCAACTCGCCGCGCGCGTCGACGGCGTGCAACTGCTGCAGCTCGATGACCCCCTGGCGGCAGCTCGCGACGACGTTGATCGACTTGAATTCGTAGGCTTTGCGCCGCACTTCGCGGGCGCGAAATCGCAGGTCGGCCTGGATCTGGTCCGGATGCGCGAGATCGCCCGAGAACTCGATCGTGAGCGTCGGCGCCGGATTGCCGAAGTGCACCTTTTCCAGCTCCTGCAGCACCTCCTGGCCGATCTCCATGACCGCGGCCTGCTTGTGCGCTTTCGGGTCCCACGCTTGCGGATTGATGAGGCGCCCGCTGGCGAAGACCTGGATGCCGTGGACTTCCGCCTGGGCCTTGGCGAGGTAGATCTGGCGCGGCGGGAGATAGAGGCGCGCGTTGAGTTTCGTGATGCTGATGCGCGGTCCCTCGGGATCCTTCGGGTCGAGCGGCAGCCAGAGATTCGCGTCGCGCAAATCGGCGGAATCGAGGAAGGTCTGCCCGCGAATGGCGGCGGCGTAGTTCACCCCGAGGAGCACCTCGTCGACCCAGGCGAGCGCGCTCTTCTTGTCGCGCGCATCGAGGACCGTGACCTCCTTGGCCACGAGGCCGCGAAAGGGATCGAGCGTGAGCCGGCGGATATGGACCTCCACGCCCGCCTTGCGGAACTCCGCCACGATGAAGGTGCGCCATTTGCGCGTGAAGCCCTTGCTCGAAACGTACCACGCCATGGTGACGCCGAAGACCAGGAGCAGGGCCAGGAACAGGAAGAGAAGCCGGCGAAACATGAAGTGGCGCGAAGAGAACGAAAAGCTACGCCCGTTTCCGGGAGATTTCCGAAAGTTTCTGCGGAATCGGCGCGCGCACCATCCCTAAATTCGTGCCGGCGGTCCGGCCGCGCTCAGTGGCACGGGCGTCCCGCCCGTGGGGCAAGCAGGCGTCCCGCCTGCTGAAAAAAGTGTGACCCAATGATTCGACAGGCGGGACGCCCGTCGGCCCCACGGGCGGGA
>DASYIS010000432.1:0-22783 GCA_035997375.1 Chthoniobacteraceae bacterium | reverse complement strand
CCCGCCGAGTGTCGCAGGTCGCGGATTCGACGGGCGGGACGCCCGCCGGCCCCACGGGCAGGATGCCCGTGCCACGACGCGCGCCCGTCGCATGATCGCTGGATTCTCGCGGCTCATCATTTCTCTACGACTCCGGCGGCTTCGGGTCGAGCTCGTTGCCGGGCTGCACGCTGTTGTTGACCTGGACCGGCGCTCCGTTTTGCAGGCGAAAGACGCCGCCGGTCGAGATGACGTCGCCCGGCTTCAGCCCGGAGACGACCGCGACCTGATCCCCGCGCGTCTGCCCGAGCCGGACGGTGACTTGTTGCACGATGTTCTGCACCTTGCCATCAGGCGTCTTGCCCTCTTTCACCACGAAGACCGAGTCGCCGTAGGTGGCGTAGCTGATCGCGGAGGACGGGATCGCAAGCACGCCCTCCTGCGTCGGCAACTGGACCTCCACGTTTACGAACATGCCCGACCGCAGCTTCCGCTCGGGATTGGCGATCGTCCCCTGCACGACGATGTTGCGGGTGGATTCATCGACGCGCGAATCGATGGCGGTGATCTCCCCGTCGAACTGCGCCTCGACGCCGGTCGCGCGGACGTGAAGTTTCTTGCCCAAATCGAGCGACGCGAGGTGCTGCTGGGGCAGCGAAAACTCCACGTAGATCGGGTCGAAGGACTGCAACGGCGCAATCATGGCGCCGGGGTTCAAGTATTGGCCGGGGCTGACCTGGCGGATGCCGATGACGCCGTCGAACGGCGCGACGATGCGCTTGCGGGCGATGAGCGCCTTGGCCGAGAGCACCATCGCCTCCGACTGGCGCAGCGTGGTCTCCGCCGTGTCGATGTCCGCCTTGGCGATGGCGTTCTTCGCCATGAGATCGCGTTTGCGGGCGATCTCCAGCTTCGCCAGGTCGAACTTCGCCTGCTCGGCCTGCAATTGCGCCTGCTCCTGCTGCGTGTCGAGTTCGAGCACCAGGTCGCCTTTCTTCACGGAAGCGCCGGATTCAAACTGGATCTTCGAGACGATGCCCGCGAGATCCGTGCTGAGCGTGGTCCCATTGACGGAGCGAAGCGTCCCCACGGCGCTGAGGACGGGCTGCCACGACTGCGGTTCGACCTTGAGCGTCGAGACGGCGGTCGGCTGCGGCGCCATCAGGGCGCCCATGGCCATGCCTTTGGCCATATTGCGCATGGTCACAAGGACGAGGATCCCGACCAGAAGGACGAACAGCGTGATAACAACAGCGAGACGTTTGAACATGAGATGCTAAGCAGGGGCCAACTCCGCGACCGCTTCCGACAACTCCAGAGACTGCCCGGCCGGGACCGGCTGATCCGCTTGCTCCGGAAGATCAAGTGGCGCCAGCCCCTGCTGGATCTTGTGCAACAGCGAGACCAGCACCGTGCGCTCGACTTCGTCCAACGGCTCCATGATCCCCGACACGCAGCGAAAGTAATCCGGGATGAGGCTCTCGATCAAGGCCTGTCCTTTCGGCGTGAGCGTCACGTGAATGGTGCGGCGGTCGTTCGGATCGGTTTGGCGCTCCGTCAGGCGGTCTTTTTCCAGCGTGTCGAGCAGGCCGGTCATGGTCGCGCGGGTCACGCCCGAGGCCTCCGCCAGGGCGGCCGGCGTCGAGTAGGTTTCGCAACCTCGATTCAACAGCATGAGAACGGTAAATCGCCCCTGACTGATCCCACGCGCGGCTAAAAACTCCGCCTCCGCCGCAAAAACCTCGTCGCCGGTGCGCAAAAGATTCAGGAAAGCATCGGTGGCCGAAGGATCGAGACTGGGATACCGTCGGGCGGCCTGGAGCAGGCACTCGTACCGCGGGAGATCCTTCAACATTAGTAATGGCATAAACTATCTGGCGCCTAACTACGGGCGGTCGGGGTGCCTGTCAAGGGAATGCGGAAATGACGAATGACGAATGACGAAATGGGCCAGAGCCGGCCGTTCGTCATTCGTCATTCGTATTCCCCTCCCCTCACCGCCGCACCCGCAGCGTGATCCGCTTCAGCCGCGCGTCGTCCGGCGGGCTCCACGTCATCACCTCGGGGTCGTCCTTGAACGCATTGTGGACGATCCGGCGCTCGTAGCCGTTCATCGGCTCGAGCTGATACGACCGGCCGGTCTGGCGCACGACGTCGGCCACCTGGCGGACCCGTTGGACCAGCTGGTCCTCCTTCATGCTCCGGTAGTGCTCGATGTCGACCTGCACCTTCGGCGCGTGTTTATCGCGCGATTGCAGCACGCGATTCAACAGAAGCTGGATGTCTTCCAGCAGCGCCCCGTTGGGCCCGAGGAGCCGGTCCTTGTCGCCCGTGTAGATCTGCAAATGGATGCCGTGCTCGTCCTCCGTCTCGTCGATCGTGCTCACGAAGCCGAGCAGGCCGAGCATGGTATCGAGGGTCTCGCGGGGGTTGAGGCTCATAAGACGGAGAGAAAGCGCTACCTCTTTTTGAAGGATGCCGCCAGTTTTTTGGAGGATGCGGGCACTTTCTGCAAGACGGGAGCGGTCTGATTCCGCGTGAGGTAGAGCTGCACGATGGAAAAGATGTTCTGCACCGTCCAGTAGAGCGCCAGGGCGGAGGCGTACTTGTAGCAGAAGAAGATGAAAATCAGCGGCATGAACATGAACACGCGCTGCTGCACCGCGTCGCCGGACTTCGGCGAGAGCGACATCTGCCAGAACATGGTGACCGCCATGAAGAGCGGCAGAATGTTCAGCGGCTCATGGATGATCGGGATTGTCCAGACCGTATCCATCTGGGAGAGATCGTGCACCCACGGGAGGAAAGGCGCGCCCGCGCCGCGCAGCTCGACCGCCTTCCCGAGCATGTTGAAAAAGCCGAAGAAGACGGGAATCTGGACGACCATCGGCAGACAGCCGGCGAGCGGATTGATCTGGTACTCCTTGTAGAGCTTCATCAGCTCCTGGTTCATGCGCGCCGGGTCGTCCTTGTACTTCGCCTTCAGGTCGTTCATCATCGGCGTGAGAGCCTGCATCCTCTTCATCGAGCGCGTCGCCTTGTTTTGCAGCGGCCACATGAGCCCGCGGATGATGATCGTGAGCACGATGATCGCGATGGCGTACGAGCCGAGCCTGTCGTGCAGCTGGTTCATGGACCAGAGCAACGCCTTGCTCACGTAGTGGAACATGCCGAACTCCATGATCTCGTCTTCGCGATGCCCCAACGCCTTCAGCCGCTTGTACTGGCGCGGACCGGTGTAGAGCTGGAACTTGACGACCTGCTCGGCGCCCGGCGCGAGGGTCAAGCCCGGCATGCCGAGCGCGCCGTCGAGCGCCTCGACCTTGGGCACCGGGACGTTGGGGGCGGCCGCGGCCACCGGAGTCGCGGGCGCCTCGCCCGACGTTCCAATGAGCGATTTGTCGATTTCGAAACGGTGGGCCCAGCCGGCGATGCCCTTCGTCTCCAGAGGGACGACGATGCTGGAGAAGTACTGGTTGGTGACGCCCGCCCAGTTCGTGTCGGGGTGCTCTTCCTGGAAGATCGGGATGATCTCCTTGGCCGTCCAGAGGAAGCCGCCCTTGGAAAAGGTGCCGACGTTCTTCATCGTGAACTTCCCGCCCGGCATCCACGCGTAACCGATGTATTGCGCCTGGTCGATCTGGTGAATCGGCGCCGCCGAGCCGGTGTAGACGTAGTACGCCGGGAGGCTGATCGGATTGGGACCGACGTTCTTGAAGCTGACCTCCAGTTGCGTCACATACTCGTTGGCCCCGGCGCCGGCGCGCGGCAGCTTGAACGTCTTGCGAATCTGCACCTGGCGCGCATCGGTGCGCACGAAAGTGACGTCCGACTCCGCATTCCCTTCCTCCTTGGTGAAAGCCTGCGGCGCCTCCTTGCCCGGCGCCTCCGTCAGCTCGCCGATCGCGTGCTGGGCAAACTGGTTCATCTCCACCTTCGCGCCATGCTCCGCCAGGTGCTCCCGCAGCACCGCCCGCCGGATGCCGCCACCGAGATTCGTCAGGGTGTAATCGACCGCCGGCGTGGCGACTTTCTCCAGCTTCTCCGCCACCGGCGCTTCCGCCTGGACCGGAGCGCCCGGGACGGCCGGCGCCTCCGGAGTGACCGGCACCACCGGCACCTTCGCGGCTTCCTGCTTCGCGAGCTCCTCCGCCCGCTCTTTCTCGGCGCGCGCCGCGGCGGTCCGCTTGGTGTTGTCGAGCTGCCACCAGACGAGGGCGGCGACGCACAAAACTACGATGATGATTCCTTTGCGATCCATGATTCTAAAAGTCTTTGGGTGAGATGCGGTTGCGCCGCGGTGGAAGAGGCGGCACGGGGTCAAAGCCCTGGCCACCCCACGGATGGCAGCGTCCGATGCGCTTGATTCCGAGCCACGAGCCACGCAGAATGCCGTGGGTTTCCACCGCGGCGAGAAAATAACGCGAACAGCTCGGCTCATACCGGCAGCCGGCATTCGGCTGGCCGACGAGCAGCGAGAGCAGCGGCGAGAGCAGGAGCTGGTACCCGCGGATGAGAAACCGGACGAGGTAGATCATGGGCCCCTCCTCCGGGGAAATTCCAAATGACAAACACCAAGGGCCAAATAAGCTCCAAGGCTCAAGGGCCAAACGGCGCGCGTACACGCAGGGTTTGGTCTTTGGTCCTTGGAGCTTATTTGGCCCTTGGTCATTGGTTCTTGGTGCTTCGCGCAGCGTTCACGGCGTGGGAATCTGCCGCAAACCGGCGCGCTGCGCGAGCTTCTCCCACTCCGTGGCGAGCTCGGCAAACGTCGCCTGGGCCGCGCGATGCCGGGCGATCACGACCACCCACATCCCTTCCCGGAAAGTCGGCGCCTGGGTCCGAAAGAGCTCGCGCAGCCGGCGGCGGAGGCGATTGCGCGCGACGGCATTGCCGATTCGCCGCGTGGTGATGAGCCCGATGCGCACGGGCCCTTCCCCATGCGCGAGGACACTGAAAACGAGATAGCGCCCCGCGGTCGAGGTCCCCTCGCGCTTGAGCCGGGCGAACTCCGGCGCACGAGTGAGCCGGAGAGCCTTCGGAAAACGGAGGCGCATCGGCGGAGCCCTGAGCCGGTCGCAGGGCTCAAGCAGCGGCGGGCGCGGACTTCGCGGCCGCCCGGCGCGCGGCCGATTTCACGGCGCGCTTCTGCTTGCGCTTCACGAGGGCCTGCGCGGCGTTGTTGTAAAGATCGGTGTGGCGCTCGAAATGGATCTCCACGCCCTTCGGCAAGAGGCGCTTGCGGCCGCGGGCGCGCCGGCGGGAGAGGATCGCGCGGCCATTCTTCGTCTTCATCCGCGCGCGGAATCCAAACTGCTTCTTGCGGGTCCGCTTCGAGGGCTGATAAGTGCGTTTCATAAAGGACGAGGAAAGGTGAAAGGGGGTGGGAGTGTAGCCGGGAGAGGTGGCGTGTCAATGGGGGCGTGCAGGGAATTGAGAGGCAGGAAACGGGATGAATTCGACGAAAGGCGCGGGCACGGCGCCGCGGCGCAAGTGCGGCCGGGGGCGGGAACTCCTTGCCCAAGTCACCGTAATCCGTAAACTTCCAAGGATGGAGCCCTCACCTGTGGAACAAAAACCAAACACCAAGGGGACGAAGATCGCCGCCAAAAATCGGGAGCGTGCAAATCGTCTTTCCGATCGAGAGCGCCAGCAGGCGATGGGGCGTGCCCTCGAGTTGATTTATCGCGGGGGGAGGCAGGCCGATGTTCGTGCTGATCGCCGTTGACACGAACGTCCTCATCGACCACGCGGACGGCGATGAGGATGTCATCGGCGCACTGGACGTGATCAAGGAGCGCCTCCCTGAGGCTCGACTCATCGTGACTCCGACGGTCCTCGAAGAACTTGGCTACCTTTGCGAGCACGGAGAGCCGGAAGAAGCTGAGTTGGCCGAAAGGGCGCTCTCTTCTCTCCTGCAATGGGGCTATGAGCCGTTGAACATCATTCCGGCAGGCAGGGGTATCACCGAACAGATTGGACTGAAGTTACGAATGCGCGGAATCATCCCCGACGAGGAGGAGAATGACGCGTTCATCGTTGCGGAAGCCGCCCTGCTCGGCTGCTTGATACTTCTCAGCAGCGACCATCACCTGCTCGAAGCGCAGGAGCACCCGATGTTTCGAAACATCCTGAGGGAAGCCTCCGTCGACGGAGACCAACTCGTAATTGCGACGCCTCGAAAGATCGCCACTCAGTACTTCCGGCGGCGGTAGGCGGCTGAGCTCAACATCACACCAACCGAATCCGCGCCAAGTCCTGCGAATCGATGATCCCGATCGGCCGGTTCTCCGCGTCGACCACCACGAGGTCGTCCACCCGGTGCGTCTCCAGCACGTGAAGGGCCTCGGCCGCGAGGCGGTCGCCACGCACGGTGACCGGCGACCGGGTCAACACCGTGCCGACGACTACGTCGCCGATGGCCGGGTTCGTCTGGTAGTGCCGCACGAAATCCCCGTGCGTGAAAATCCCGAGCAGCCGGCCGTCGTCGTCCACCGCCACGGCGGCGCCGGCGCGGCGGCGCGTCATTTCCGGCAGGACTTCGCGGACGAGCGCGTCGGGGCGCACGATCGGCAGCGCCTCGCGGTCGCGCATGATGGCGTCGACCTTCAGGAGCAGCGCGCGCCCGAGCTGGCCGCCGGGATGGAAACGCGCGAAGTCTTCCTTCGTGAAATTGCGCGCCTCCAGCAGCACCATCGCCAGCGCGTCTCCGAGGACGAGCATCGTGGTCGTGCTGGAGGTCGGCGCGAGATTCAGCGGACACGCCTCCTGCTCCACGCTCGTATCGAGGACGACGTGCGCGTTTTGCGCGAGGAAGGAGCGCGGGTTGCCCGTGAGCGCGATGATCTTCACCTCCAGCCGGATGAGCGCGGGCAGGATGTTCGCGAGTTCGTCCGTCTCGCCGCTGTACGAGAGCGCGAGCACCACGTCGCCGGCGGAAACGAGTCCGAGGTCGCCGTGGATGGCGTTGAGCGAGTTGAGCACCACCGCCGGGCAGCCGGTGCTGGTCAGCGTCGCGGCAATCTTGTCGCCGATGTGCCCGCTTTTCCCCACGCCGCAGACGACGACCTTGCCGCGCGCCGCCAGGCACGCGAGCAGCAGATCGATCGCGGCGACGAAGCGCTCATCCAGCCGCGTCTCCAGGCGCGCCACCTCGGCGAGCTCCAGCGCAATGACCCGGCGGGCTTTCTGTAGATATTCGGCTCCGGTCACTTTTTGCGCTCGGCGTTTTCCTGGTCGCGGAAATCGTGGAGGAGCCGTTGCAGCTTGACCAGCGCGGACTCGGCGTCCTGCCCCACGGCCTCGATGACGATGCGCGAGCCGCAGTCGAGATTCGCGCTCAGCACCTCCAGGATGCTGGCGGCCGAGTAGGTCACGCCCTTCGTCTCGATGGTGACCGTGCACTTGAACTTGTGCACGGCGCGCACGAACTCCGCCGCCGGCCGGGCGTGGAGTCCAAGTTCATTGAGGATTTCAGCTTCTATCCGCATCTTTGAAAAACGATAAGGGACGCACGCCTCCGCCACCAACCTCTCATCGAAGTTTTCTTTTGCCCGCTCCACCCTTGGTCCAGGCGCCCGTGGCGGCGCAGTACGTAGCCACGTTTTTGAAACCGGAAATGCTCCACATTTACCGGCAGATTCGTGCGCTGGAGCGCTTCCGGCCCGTAGTCATTTGTCAAAAACGTGAAAATGGCGCCGACTTTCCTTTGGAGGACGTGATGGTCGTCCCCAAGCCGGCGACCCACGCACTGCGGCGCATCTGGCAAAAACAGATCCTCGGCCGGCCCATCACCATCTACAAAAGCGAGGCGCTGCGCCTGGCCGAGACGCTGGAAGAGATCGCCGCCTCCGTGCTCCACGTCTACTTCGGGCACATCGGCGTCCACCTGCTGCCGCTGCTCGAGATCTCGCCCGTGCCGGTCATCGTCTCCTTCCACGGGGCCGACGCGCAGCTCGACACGCAGGGCGCCTACTACGCCGCCTGCGCCCGCCGCGTGCTCGAGCGCGCCAAGCTCGTCTTCGCACGCTCCGAATCGCTCCTCGAGCGGCTCGCGGAATTCGGCTGCAACCCGCGCAAGCTCCGCCTGCATCGCACCGGCCTGCCGCTCGACGAGATCGACTTCCACGCGCGCACTCCCCCGCCCCGTGGCGCGTGGCGGTTCGTGCAAGCCTGCCGGCTCATCGAGAAGAAAGGCCTGCCGACCACGATGCGCGCCTTCGCTGCCTTCCGGCAGCACTTCCCCGACAGCACGCTGACCATCGCCGGCGAAGGCCCCATGCGCGCCGCGCTCGGTGGCATGGCGCGGGAGCTCCGCATCGTGGAGCACGTGAAGTTCGCCGGCTTCCTCTCGCAGCCCGATCTGCGCGCGCTGTTCGCGTCTTCGCACATCTTCCTTCATCCGAGCGAGACGGCCGGCGAAGGCGACCAGGAGGGCGTGCCGAATTCCATGCTGGAAGCGATGGCCTCCGGCCTGCCGGTCATCGCGACCAGGCACGGCGGAATCCCCGAGGCCGTCGACGACCAGGTGAGCGGCCTGCTGGTTAAAGAGCGCGACCACGCCGCGGTCGCCGCCACCATGCTGCGGCTCGTGCGGGAGCCGGCGCTCTTCACGAGCATGGGCGCCGTCGCGTCCCAGCGGGTGCGGGAAAAGTTCGATCTCCACAAACAGACGCGGCTGCTGGAAGAGCTGTACGCCGAGGTCGCGATCCCCGACCGCTACTGGGGCAAGCCGCCGCCGCCGACCCAGGCGCGGATCGTCTGAGCGCCGTCACGGCCGCCGATCGCGCACGCGCTTGATCACCTCATCGAGCTTGCGCGTCACTTCGACCCACGCGTCGTCGTTCTTCGCCGTGCGGATCGGCTTGCCACCTTTAGGGATGGCCTGGAGCGAGGCGAGTTGCGGGATCAGGTCGAAGCGGCATTGCCGGATCTGCACCGGCACGATCTCGATCCCGCGCTCGAGCGCCCGCGGCAGCTCTTCCTCGATGCAAAACTTCGACGCCAGCGACTCCGGGCTCATCAGGAAGACCATGATTTCGGCGCGGTCGAGGTTCGTGAAGATCTGCTCGTTCCAGTCCGTGCCCGCTTCAATGAGCGCATCGGCCCAGACCTCGAGCTGTCCGTTCCGTTCGTAGGGGGTGAGGTGCCCGCGGAAGTGCTCCAGGAACACCGCGTCCTTGTTCGAGTAGGAGACGAAGAGACGCACCGCCGGCACGCGCAGCGTTCGCCGCGATTTCCCCGGCACGTCCACGCCTTCGAGCAGGTCTTTCACGTTCAGCACGACATACCTCTCCCCGATCATTTTGGGGAATTCGCGGGCGCCCGCGCTCTCGAAGCCCCGCAGCTCGGCGTACGGGATTTCCGCTTCCGGCCAGCAGGGCACCGGGACCAACTGCGTCACCGGCAGCTTCTCGAACGTCCGATGGATGGTCTCGAAATGGTGGCGCACGACGCCCAGCAGCACGCGCCGGCCGGCCGCTTCGCCCGTCACGCGGATCGCGATGCGCCGGCCTTGCAGATCCCCGCGCACCAGCGCCCGGCACCCCTCGCGCTCCAGGACGACGCCCGAGCGCCAGGCATCCTTCGGTTCGGAATGCACGTACGTCTCCACGATGAAGCGCGGGAGCAGCCCCTCCGGCAGCACCGTGTCGTAGCGGTAGACGAACCCCAGGCATTCCTCGGGGGGAAACTCGGCGGTCAGCGTCGCGGGCTCTTCTTTCGTCAGCAACTCCGGGATCAAGTGCTGCCGGCCCGCGTCGTCCAGCGGATGGCACAGCTTGAACTTGCGCATGAGCGCCAGCAGGTACGGGTGCAGCGCCGGCGGGTACTCCTCCGCGGGGAGGATCGTCGCCAGGTCCGCGACCGTGAACCGCCCCAGCGCCTTGGTCAGCGCGGGCGCATTGAGCACCGCGTAAATCCCATTCGTCACCCAGAGCGGGTTCAGCACGCCGATGCTCCGCAGCGCCTCCTCCTTGCGGTAGGCCAGCATCAGCCCGAGATCGTGCAGACTCTCCGCGAGCGCCTCCTGGTCCTTCGCCTCCGGCACGCCGCGCTTCGCGCAAAAGTCGCAGAACTCGTCGTACGTCATCCAGTTCTTCTTCGCCTCCGGCAACTCCTCCTTCACCGCGTGCCACGCGCGCGGCCACTTCGCCGTCAGCCCCGGCAGCGCCCCCGCGAGCGCGCAGATCTTCTCCTTCAGCGCCGCGATCCCCGTGCCGGTAAAGCTGTCCGTCTCCAGGAACACGATCTCCTTCCCGTACTTCTCCCAGAGCAACTGGCGGTTAACCTGAATCGGCCCGGTGTCGCACTTGTGCAGCAGCACGATGACCGGCACCTCGCCCGCGAACGACCGCACGAGCGACAGCCAGTACTCGGCATCATGATCCTCCAGATTCTCGCGCCGCGAAAGGACCACGAGATAAAGCGCCCGCTCCGTCATGAAAAACCGGTGCGTCCCATGCATGATCTCCTGCCCCCCGAAGTCCCACACATGCGCCCGCCGCTCCTCGCCGGCGATTGTCACCGGCCACTTCTGGATGCGGATGCCCGGCGTCTCGGGGAACACCTCGTACTGGTTGGTGATGAGCCTGTGCACCAGCGTCGTCTTCCCGACCCCACCCCGGCCCACCAGCACCAGCTTGAACTCGTTCAGCGGCTGGGCGGCGTTGGGCGCGGCGACGCGGAAGTAGTAATCGAGGATTTTCTTGGGGTCGCCCGTTGCATCGATGATCTCCTGAGGCAGGCCCAGCTTGTCGTTTCCGTAGAGATAGAGTTGCGCAAGCGGTAACTCATGTAACCATAGCGGAAGGAATCTGATTCCATTTCGTGCCAGAGAAAGTTCCCCCAAACTACGCAGCTTTCGGAGCCAAGCAGGAACGGTTTCCAATCCCATATGCTCAAGTAGGAGCTGATTTAGATTCGTGAGTTCCCCAATCGCGGCGTCAGCCGCCTCCGGATGGCAGTTCGCTAAACCTAGCAACTTCAGCTTCTGAAGCTGGCGAATCTCTTGCGGCAGCCCCCGAAGCGGATTTCCACCTAGCCAAAGCCGCGTCAGATCGGTCAACTCACCGATCCATTCGGGTAGGCATGTGAAGCAGTTATCCTCAACCCGGAGATTCCGGATCGATCGAATACGCCGAACCGATTCCGGTAACTTCAAGAGACCGGACCCACTCAAATTCAATTCTATCATCGGCACTCGGATGAATTCCTCAATCCGCCGCTCTGCTTCAGCGAGCCCCTCTTTGGAACCAGGGAGATATTTAGCCATGCCTCTCTTACTAACGCCCCGCCGCTTTTACGCCAGCCCCGTCGTTGCCGTGACCCTCCGCCGTCCCAGCGCGGCGCTACTTTCGCCTTCGCCGCCAGGCTGGGTCCCCTAGACTTTTCCGCCATGAGCGCCTCCCCGGCACGTTCCCATCCCATCGCCACGTGCGGGCTCGCCGCGCTCGGGCTGATCCTGTTCTATTTGCTGACTGCTCCCATCGTCCAGGAATTGGCGTTCAAGCATCTGGACTTCGGAGGCACGACGCCATCCGACGGCGCCGTGCGGCTCTACCAACTGGCAAAATGGTATACGGCACCCCACAACTGGCTGATGAGCAACACCCCCATCGGCGCGCCTCTTGCTCGCTACCAAAATTGGTGGGAGCATCGCCTGAACCCATAAGCGCCGCCCCGGCCCGTCCCACGCTCGTCGCCACGTCCGCGCTCGCCGCACTCGGGCTGATTCTGTTCTATTGGTGCCGACGGCGCGGCACCCTCCAGCGCGCCCCTTGGGGCGGACATCCCTCGCCTACGGGCACGCAAACGGGAGCCCGGCGCGGGGAGAGGGGAGGTCGGCGGGCCGGGCGGATCGGAGGGATCGCCGTGTGGGCCGGAAGGGACGGCACGCCGACCGGAAGGATCACCGGGCCGACCGGAAGTCACGGCATGCCGACCGGACTGCTTGCTGCGCCGACCGGAATTATTTCCAGGAGGGGAGGTGTAATCGCCGGGAGGGGAGGTGGTTTCAGCGGAAATTCCCGCGGTTTTCCCTCGCCGACTAGGCGGACTATTGGTAAAACCGAGCGGTCAACCCTTATGAACAAAAGCTATTACCCTCCTACCAACGACGGCCGCGCGGATTTCTGGGATCGCATCCTGACGCAGAGTACGCTGCTGCTCGCGATCGGCTTCACCGCGCCCGAGATTGTCCCGATCATCGCCGATGCCCGCTGGGGCGTTTACCTCTACCGGACGGTCCGCAAGGCGTACGAGGTTCTGCAAAAGGGGATCATCCAGTGGTGCGACGCGTATACCGATGGGCCGGATGGGGCCGCGGGGCCCGAAGTGCCGATCGTCCCGGCGTGGCCGGGGCTGCCGGTCGATACCATCACGCAGGGGATCGAGGAGCGGCGGGAGGCCTGGGTGCAGCGGGCCAAGAAGTTGCCGGGCTACGACAAGAACATCGGCATCCAGCTCGGCATCGAGGCGCCCGATTCGCCGTTCGAGCCCGCGACGTACAAGGCGGTGCTGAATAATCTCCTCTCGTCCTCCGCCCACACGGTGAGCGGGAAATTCCGCAAGGCCAACGGGCAGATCGACGGCATCAACTTCTACGGGCGCAAGGAAGGGACGATGGCCTGGACGCTGTTGGGCCGGTTCAATGCGACCCCCTTCAGCGCGCTGGTCCCGCTGGCCGGCGCCGCGCCCGAGCCGTGGGAATTCCTCGCCCGCGCGGTGAAGCGCGACGTGGAGATCGGCTTCCCGAGCGACGTGGTGCAGGTGATCGTGCGCGGGTAGGGCACGGGGCGGGGCCACGGCACCGCGGCCTTCCATTCACCGATGAGTACCGCCGCAACCCGTCCAACTCCCGTCGCGGCGTGGGCGCTCGCCGGGCTCGCGGTGTTTCTGCTCTATCTCCTCAGCGCCCCTGCCGTCCGGTATGTCTTTTCCAGCCCGTTCGGAAGTGTCAGACCACCGACTTTCGACCCGCGCCAGGCCGACGGGCGAGAGGCTCTGGCAAAGTTATACGCGGAACCCTATCTTTGGCTGGGGATGCACACGCCGCTCCGCCCGATCCTGCGACGTTACGAACAATGGTGGTTTAATCGCCTGGTCTGGGGCAGTTACTACCGATGAGCACCGCCGCAACCCGTCCAAATCCCGTCGCGGCGTGGGCGCTTGCCGTGCTCGCGTTGTTGCTGCTCTATCTCCTCAGCGCTCCCGCCGTTCGGTATACCTTTTACACCCCGCTCCCGCATATCAGCGCACGGACTTTCGACCCGCGCCGGGCCGACGGGCGCGCGATGCTGGCCGCGTCATATTCGGAACCGTATGATTGGCTGGATTATCGCACCCCTCTCCATCCGATCCTGGAACGCTACGCACAATGGTGGTTTGATCGCCTGGTTGGGGGCGGTGGCAACCCATGAGCAGCGCCCCGGGGGGCGCCCGCCTCACCCCGCCGGCGGCAGTCGCTACTTTTCCTGGGGCAACAGGTAAGCGAGGCCGCGGGTGGTGGGCTTGAGGCCGCCGGTTGCAAGCCAGCGAGCAGGACGATGAGGCCGTTCTCGGTCGGCAGGAGGGACGTCATGTAGAACTCGCGGCTGGAGAGCGAGAGGACGCGGGTCTTGGTCTTGCCGTCGATCCGGTAGAGCCGCTCGTAGCGGACGCCGGACTCGACCTCGAGGCCGGCCGACCAGCCGCGCGCGGGGTCGGCGCCGCCCGCCGCGCCGGCGGCGGGGCGGACCTGGCCGGTGGCGAGATCGAGCTGGAAATGCGCGGTGCCGTAGCAGGGAATGTCGAGGAGCATCCCGGTGCGGAGGCGGGGCCGTTCGCGGGAGCTGCCGAGCCGCTCCTCGCTGAGGCGCTCCCATTTGCCGGAGGAAGGCGTGAGCTTCCAGACCCCGCGCCGCTGGCCTTCGGCGAACTTCGCCGGCTGATTGGGCGTTTCCTCGAGGACGAACCAGGCGGCTCCGCCCGCCGGCGCGGCGCACCCGCCGACGATGCTGTAGGGCAGGCAGTCGTTGAGCGGGCCGGGCTTCAGCGAATCGCTCGCGCAAACCGGCTCGAGGTCGCCGCTCCCCAACCGCCAACGGTAGAGCGCGCCGTAGAGGCAGGAGTTGGTGTTGTTGCGCTCGTCGAGGGCGATGTACACGAACGCGCCGGCCGGCACCGCGGCCGTGATCTGGCGAAACTGCGCGCCCTTCATCACCCGCGCGCCGAGCTCGCGCTGCAACTCCCCGCCGGTCGCGTCCGCGCCGAATTGCGGGCCGGCGATCTCGCAGCGTTTGGCATCGAGGTAGGGCGCCTGATCCGCCACGGCGAGCGCGAAGACGCGGTAGCGATCGGCGACGATGACGTGCGTCGGCGAGCGGGCGAGGGAGATTTGCTCGAAGCCGCCGACCGAGGCGCCCTCCACGGGGATGAGACAGGTTTCGCTCGTGCGGCGGCTGAGTTGGACGCGCGTGACGGCAATCGCGCGATTCTGCGTGTGGGCGAGCCAGAGCACGTCGCCCTCGACGAGGCCCGCGAAGCTGTCGAAATAGCGCACGTCCTCCTCGTGGTCGGCCGAATCGTAGAGCAGCACGCCGCCGGGAATCTCGGGCATCAGCCGCTCCGCCTTCGCGGCGGGCGGGAGCAAGGTGGAGAGCCATTTGTTCCCGGCCAGCGACGCCCGCAGATCCGCGTGCTTCGCGGGATTCACCGCCGCCAGCGCGGCGAGCGCCTCCTCCAGGCGCCGGCGGATGTCCGCCTCATCCTGCGGCGCTTTCGCGTGCGTGACGTTCTCGATGTAGCGCGTCGTGAGATAGGTGAACGCCTCGTGCTCCGAGCCTTTCGCGCGCTGCAGGAACTTCATCATCGGCGCGGTGAAGTAGCGGTCCTGATCCTCGATGGAGAGCGAATAGAGCGCGTTCCAGATGCGCAGATTGATGTCCCACTTCTCGTGCGCGAGCACCCAGTCGAGGTGCTCGTCGGAGGCGGCGAGCCAGGCGAAGAGCTGCTCGGCGGCGGGCCGGCCCAGCCCGCGCGGCGAGCTGGCGTACTCGCTGGGAAAGGCGCTTTGCAGAAAGCAGCGGGCCAGGATCGCGCTGAACTGCGCCTCCGGGTCCGGCTTGCGCTGGACCTCGTCGAGGAAGCCGTTCCAAAGCTCCGCGGCGAGCGCTTGATCCCAATAGGAGACGCGCGGAAAGATGTGCTCGCGCAGTTGCGGCCAGGAAAAATGCCCGGCGTCGACGACGCCGCGCAGATAGGCGAAGGCCGCGCGCGGCTCGGAGAAAAAGAGCGGGCAGTAATTTCCGAGCAATCGCCAGCCCTCCTTGTCCACGGTGGCGAGGCGCTCGAAGAAGGCGCGCAGCTCGCCGCGGCACGCCGCCACTTGCGCCCGGCTGTCGGCGTCGAGGTTGTCGTTCTTGACCGCGAGAATGGCGACGACGCGGCGCCCGCGGGCGAGGGCCATGCCGAGCGCCGGCGGGTGCGCGCTCGCGACGCTCATCGCCGAGCGGAGGCGATCCGTGAAATACATGTACTCGGCGGCGGAGAGCACCCCGCCGGTGGCGTAGGAGCCGCCGGCGCGCTCCAGCATGCAGGTCGCGACTGCGCCGAGGTACGCCCGCGCGTAGGTCTCATTCGCCGGCTCCAGCAGGCAGGCCGTCTCGAGAAAACGGAGCGCCGGCTCGAAGAGCTGCGCCTGCAGGAGGGTCGCGCCATTGCGGAAATGGCGCTGCGCCTCCGCGGCCAGGACCTCCGGGCGCGCCGGGCCGGTCGCGACGCCGAGCGCTTTCACCAGGCTCGCGGAAATGCCCGCCGCCGCCTCGGCGAGCCTGCTGCGATCGACCGTGAGCGCAAACACGGCGGGCGCCGCGCCGCTCGAGCGCTGGACCTGGAACTCCAGCTTGAGCGTGTTCGCGTCCCCATCGACGAGGCGGCCGCGCAGAATCACATCCGCCGGCACGAGATCGGCGGCCGATTTTCCGGTGAGGCTTTGCTCGGCCGTGACGGCGGCGAGCTTCTCCCGCTCGACCACGAGGATGCGCTCCTGCTGCGCGAGCCGCACGCCGACGAGCGTGGAAAGTGTGGCGAGCGTCTCGCCGAAAGCCGGCGTCGGGTGGAACGTGGCCACCGGTCCGAGCGCCACGTAGAGCCGGTCGCGCGGCGCCGTGCGCAAGCCGCCGGCGAGCAGCGTGAGGCGGCCACGCACCGCCGTCGCCACCGCCGCGAGGTCGAGCGGCTTGAGCGGGAAAACCTCATCGAAGAGCCGCTCGCCGCGGCCGGTTTCCACCAGGCGCAGATGGAGCAGCGTCGCCTCCGATTCCACGAAGAGCAGCGCATCGGCGCCGAGGATCTGGCCGGTGCGCACGTTGCTCTCGCGCGAGGTCGAGGAGAGCTTCTGTTCCCGCACCACTTCGTCCAGGCGGGTCCGCTCGACGAAGACGAACTCGCCGCCGGCGGAGAGCTTGGTCAGCAACACGTCGGCCGCGGCGGCGTCGGTGGAGCCGTTGATGATGGCGAGGACCGGCTTCTCGGCGGCGAAGCCGGCGCAGGCGCAGAGCAGGAGGAGCGTGGCGAAGAGGAGGCGGGTCATGGTTTCCATCACGGTTTGGTTTCCGTTGCATTCGGCGCCGCCGGTCGCGGCAGGGTGACGCTCGACGCCGACCGCGGGTCAACGACCATGCCATGCGCAGCGACATACGCGGCGAGGTCCTCCTTGGGGATGAACCAGAAGCCCGGCGTGAAGACTCGGAAGAAGACGAGCCCGTCCGGGGTTTCGACCGCCTTCTCGGCACTCTCCAGATTCGCCGACAATTTCTTCAGCGCTTCGGGGTAGGTCCGCTCGCCCGCCTTCAGTGCGGCCTGATCTTTTTCCGAAAGGGTGAAGGCGAGAGGAATGTGACAACGCGCCGCGGGACGTCCGCCTTCCAGGCGCACGTAATCGATCCCCCGCTTCTCCCCCTGCCCCGCCCATTTTTCTTCCGCCGCGGGATCGAGCACACAGCGATGCACCGCGCGCTCGTCGGCATAAAATGCGGCGCACTTCTCCCATTGATTCGTTGCCGGGATGAAGCGGAAGCTGGCGTTGACCTGCCCTCGGCCGGGCACCTCCACGCCCTGTACGATCGGCAACCCGTCCGGTCCGGCCAGCGCCCAGACGCCGCCGTAGCGGGGGTTGTCGAGCGGAGTCTCCGGCGGTTCGCGCCGGGTGCGGACGAAGGTTGTCACCGCGTCGGTCTGGAGATTCCACCGGGCGATTTCGGTGCCCATGGTGATGAAGGCCTCGCCGCCGGCCAGGACCGGCCCGTACGAGAAGAGCCGGTCGTTTCGGAATTGCTCGTACGCCTTCCATTCACCGGTGGCGCGCCGGAGCTTCAAGGCAGGCGCGCCGCTCTTCACGACCACGATGTAATCCGGGGAGACGGTGAAGGCGCCGAGCGGTTGTCCCTCGTTCATCCCGCCGAGATTCGGCACTTCGATGACCTCCGTGGTCCCGCTGCGCGGCTCGACCCCCAACAGGAAGACGCGCACCTTGGTCGGAGCGCCGATGGGCCGACTGCTCGGCAGACGCAAATCGGCGTGGACCCAGAGACGGCCGTCCTGCCAGCTCATTCTCCAGATTCGAAAGCCCTCCTCCGGGGCAACCGGGACGAGCTTGGTCGCGGTGCCGGCATTCCAGAAGCGGGTGACCGGAAGCGCGGCGGCCTCTTGCGACGGCGACGGCCCGGGCAAGGCCGGGAAGCGCGCCCGCAGTTCCTCCTGCCAGCGGATAAAGCGCTGCGTGTCTCCACTCCGAGGGCCAACGGTCGCCTGCAACTCGGCGATGTGCGCCAGGAAGGCCTGGTTGAAGGCCGCCGCCTCTTCCTGTTTCCAATTTGCAATGGAGAGGTCCCCCCAAAACTGATACGGGTCGGCCCGGCCGTGGCCGGCGACGACGTGCAGGAAGAGCCGCCGCTTCACGTCCTCGAGCGCCATTCGCATTCCCTTGATTTCATCGCCCTCCGTCCAGCCGATGTAGAGCCGTTGGAGAGCGGCGGTGGTGAAAGCGCGTGTCGCTTCCGGCTCCCGCACGAAGCTGTCGCGCAGCTCCCAAATCCGCTGCGGCACCTCCACCGCGCGGGCCTGCCGGGCCTCGGGACCGAGGCGCCGCCGGTCGAGCATGGCGAACGCGAAGAGCCGGTCGTCCGGCGAGGCGGCGCGCGTCCGGACGGAGCCCGCCTCGTGGAAGACCTCCGCCCGCCAGGCCGCCGGCGGGAGGTAGAGTGGTGCGACCGATTGCGCCTTGAGCAGACCGGCCCGCAACTGCATCCGCGCCGGGTCGCCTTGCGCCTCCTCCGCGAGCAGGGTCGAAAGGGCGGATCGCCACGCCTCGGGCGAGTCCGCCTGGAAGACCGCGAAAAAGCCCTGCAAATAACGGAGCTGCTGCACGCCGCGCGCCGCGTCCCCCGAATCCGACCGGCCGACCGCGGCCGCCGCCTCGTTGGCCGCGAGCAACCGCGGGAGCGTCTCCGCGAGCCGGGCCTTCAGCGCCGCGATCTGCGGGGCGAAGTTGGCGGGGTCCGCCTGCCGATGCACGAGCACGAGCGGGAGCGCCGCCAGGCAAAACGTGCGTGCGCCGGTGCGATCTTCGAGGTCAGGCCCGGCTCGGCGACCCGAAGGCCGCGCGAGTTCTTCCCAGGCCCAATAGAGATCGAGGAGTTGTCGCGCGCCGGCAAGATCTTCCGGAAAACGAAAGCCGGCGTACGGCTCGAAGGGAGCAATCATGGGGATTGCCCGCCTGTGCCCAAGGTCTTCGCAGCACGCGATCGCGCTGGTGCTGGTCATCGACTGCAGGACAGCGACGCCGAACTGATCGCTGATGCGGTTGGTATTGATCAGCCGCTCGAGCTGAATCTGGAGACGCAGCCGCGCCAGCTCCACCCCGTGGTCCCCGAGCGCCCACGCGGCGCCGCCGGCGGATTCCGCGAGATCCCACAAGCCGACGGAGCAAGCCGCGCGCGCCTCGCGACCGAAGCGCGCGGCCTCGGCACGGGCATCCCACGCGACCGGTCCCGGCGGCTGATGCAGCGCCTCGGCGGTGAGGCGCGCGAGCTCCCGGGCCAGCGTCCCCAGCTCGGTGCGCGAACCCCGGACGGCGAGCTCGATCGCGGCGCCGTGCGGAGGCTGCAGCCGCGCCTTCACGAGCAGACCGTCCGGGCTTTGCGGGTCGCGCTCGAGCGAGCCGCCGAGCAGCATCCGGCTCGCCCAAAACGGCGAGGCAAGATCCGGCCCGAACTCCTTTTCCTGCGCCAGGACCAGGAGGCGCTGCCGCTCGAGCACGACGAACCCGGGCTGTTGCGCCAGGGCATGCGTGAGCAGCGCGGCGAATGGCGTCTCCTCCGATTCCAGGCCCGCCGCGGCGCGCAGACCCGCGACGGAGATGGCCAGCGGAGGAGCGGCACCCCGCGCCAGCCGCGGGCTCAGCCGCGTCACGTCGTCGGCGATGGCGGCGATCCACTCGCCGGGGTCCTTCATTTCCGGCGGCGCGAGTTGCGAATCGAGCACCGCGCCCGTCTCGACCGCGACCAGGCGGCAGACCGGCGTCCGGGCGATTTTGGAGAGCACGAGCACGCCATCCGCCCGCAGCACTCGTCCCACCTGCACGGCTTGCGCGAGACCGCGCGCGGCGAGCTTCTGCTCGGCCAGGACGCGCTCGATCTCAGCCCGCTCGAGCAGCACCACCGGCGTCCGGGAGATGGCGACGGTCAGCAAATCCGCTTCCGATTTCACCGACGCGTCGGCGACGATGGCGAGACGCGGAGAGTCCGCCGGCCGGGCCAGCGGCGCGAGCGCAAGCAGACAGGCGACGATGAGACGCATCATGGTTTCGTCTCTTTTGCTTTGGGCGCCGGAGTCGCCGTAGGGGGGAAGATCCCGGTCGGCTGCGGATCAGCCGCCATGCCATGCGCCGCGACATAAGCCGCGAGATCTTCCTTGGGAATGAACCAGAAGCCCGGCGTTTCCCAGGAGGCAAAGATCAATCCATCCGGCGTCTGCAGCATTCCCTGCGTCGTCGATTGCAGGCTCTTCTCCAGGGCCTGCAACTCGCCCGGACTGATCCGCTCGTTCGCCTGGAGCGCCGCGTGATCCTTTTCCGAGATGACGAACGCGAGCGGAATCGCGCAGGAAATCACCCGCGTCGGGCCGCCCTCGGGCAGGCGGAAGTATTTCAGCACCTTATGCAGGAAGGGGCTCTCCCACTTCTCGTGCGCCGCCGGATCGATCACACAGAGCGTGTCGTAGTCTTCATTTTCCTGCGCGAACGTGCGCTTCTCCCACTGATTCGTGCCGGGCGCGAAGCGGTAGCTCACGCTGTGGATCGAGTCGTCCTTCCCGTTGATCACGAGCTCGCCGTGCTGCCCCTTGCTCGGCCAGACGCGCGTGTGCTGGGGCGAGTCGAGCGGGCTCTCCGCGGGCTCGCGCCGGGTGCGGACCAGCGTGCTCACCGCGTCCGTTTCGAGATTCCACCGCACGATCTCCGTCGAGAGCGAGACAAAGGCCTCATGGCCGACAATCTCCGGCTGCTCCACGGGCAAGCGGGTCGTGGTGAACTGCTCGTACGGCTTCCACTCGCCGGTGTCCCGCCGCCACTTCAAGGGCGGGATGCCGAATTTCATGAGCACGATGAAATCCTGCGAAACGGCGGACGCACCATAGGGCTGCCACTCGTTCACGTGGCCGATGTTCGGCACTTCGATGACCTTCGTCTCGCCACTGCGCGGCTCGATTTCCACGAAAAAGACGCGCCGCACGGTCGAGGCGTTGCTCGGCCGGCTCCTCGGCAGGGCCAGCTCCGCCAGAAGCCAGAGGCGGGTGCCAACCGTGAACGTGCTCAGGATGCGAAAGCCTTCCGCCGGCTCGGCCGGCACGAGCTTCGTCGCGAGGTAGGGATTCCAGAAGCGCGTGACCTGGAGCGGCGCGCGCGGACGGAGCGCGGGGCCTTCCTCGGCGGGCGGCACGTAAACCGGCAGGGAGGGGAAGCGAGCCCGCACTTCCGCCTGCCAGCCCATCACGCGCCGGACGTCGTACTTCCTGCTGGAAAGCTGGCCGGCGTAGTAGGGGGACCCGACTTCCGGCAGGGCGCGCTGTTCAATTTCGCCGATGCGCGCGCGCAATCCGTCATTGAAGGCCGCGGCTTCCTCCGGCGTCCAGCGCAGAATCTCGAGTTCGCTCCACAGGTGCTGGGGGTCGAACTGATCCTGCGGTGAGTGCGAGGCCACGTAGAGGAAGAGCCGCCGACGGGCGTCCCGGACCGCCGCGACGAGCGCCTTCCATTCGTCCATGTCCATCCGTCCCACCTGGAACCGTTGCAGCGCGATTTCGACGTACGCGCGCGTGGCATCCGTATGGCGGACATAGCTGTCGCGCAGCGCCCACATGGCCTCGGGGAAGGCCGCCGCCGTCGCGTGCCGCGCCGCGGGATCGAGGCGCGCGCCGTCGAGCATGGCCAGCGCGAGGAGCCGGTCGTCGGGCGCCGCGTCCTTGGGACGGGTGAGGCCGATTTCATGGAAGACGTCCCGCGGCCATGTCGCCTGTACGTAGAGCGCCGCGACGGCTTGCCCCTTGAGCAAGCCGGTCCGCAGTTGCAGCCGCATCGGGTCGCCCTTGACCTCCTCCGCCAGCAAGACCGGCAGGGCCGCCCGCCACGCGTCGGCGTTGCCCGCCTGGAAGACCGCGGAGAATCCCTGCACGTAGCGAAGCTGCTGCAGACCGCGAGCGGCGTAGGACTCGTCCGCCGTGTTCCGGGCAGCCGTCAGTGCGGCGGGTCCGGCCCGCTTCACGCCAGCCTCGAGCAGGCGCGGCAGCGTGTCAGCGAGGTCCGCTTTCAGCGCCTCCATTTGGGGAGCAAACGCCGCGGGATCGGATTGCCGATGCACGAGCACGAGCGGGAGCGACGCGAGGCTACACATGAGCGCCCCGGATTGATGAAAGAACTCCATGCCGTTGCCACGCGCGGGCGGCGGGGCGATCTTCATCCAGGTCCAGTAGAGATCCAGGAGCCGGCGCGCTCCGGCGAGATCTTCCGGGAACCGGAAGTCCAGGTAGGGTTCCTGCGGGTACTGTCCCGTTCTCCGTTGTCCGAGCCATTCGCACTCCGCGACCGGGCTGGCGTTGGCCATCGTCCGCAAGAACGGGCTGGCCGCCCCCGCGCTCATGCGGTTGGCGTTGAGCAGCCGTTCGAGCTGAATCCGGTAGCGCAACTGCGCCAGGTCCGCCCCGTGGTACCCGAGCGCCCACGCGGCGCCGCCCGCGGATTCCGCGAGATCCCACAGGCCGACCGCGAGCGCCGCGCGGGCCTCGCGCATGAAGCGACCGGCCTCGGCGCCGGCGTCCCACGCGATCGCCACGGGGGGCTGCTTCAACGCTTCGGCGGTCCGGCGCGCAAGCTCGCGCGCGAGGTTTCCGAGCTCGACCCGGGGACCCTGGACGGAGAGCTCGATCGCGGCGCCTTCCCGCGGCTGCAGCCGCGCCTTCACGAGCACTCCGCCGGGGGTTTGCGGGTCATGCTCGATCGCGCCGCCGAGGAGCATCCGGCTCGCCCAAAAGGGCGCGCCCAAGTCCGGTCCAAGCTCCTTCTCCTGCGCCAGCGCGAGGAGCCGCTGTCGCTCCAGCACGACGAATCCGGGCTGCCGGGAGAGGGC
The DNA here is from genome assembly GCA_035997375.1 of Chthoniobacteraceae bacterium. Classification (GTDB taxonomy): domain Bacteria; phylum Verrucomicrobiota; class Verrucomicrobiia; order Chthoniobacterales; family Chthoniobacteraceae; genus DASYIS01. The sequence goes on along the minus strand of DASYIS010000432.1, from coordinate 146 downwards.
GTGCGCCAGGAGCGCGGCGAAGGGCGTCTCCTCGGACTCCAGGCCGGCGGCGGCACGCAGCCCGGCGACCGAGATGGCGACGGGCGGCGCGGCGCCCGGCGTCAGCTTTGCGCTCCGCCGCCTCACCATTTCGGCCACGGCGGCGA
>DASYIS010000431.1:0-5177 GCA_035997375.1 Chthoniobacteraceae bacterium | reverse complement strand
CTGCAGCGCGAGCTGAAGCGATCAGGGGTCGAGCTGACGAAGGCGGCCGACGAGTCGACGACGGGCCCCGAGCACATCATGTTGGTGGACCCTGACGGGAACCCCGTTCTGATCGACCAGCATGTCTGAGTCCGCATGCGCTACTTTCGCGAACTCAGCACCGCCCGGCTCGTGCTCTGGTGCTATCTCATCTGGTACCTCTTCTTCGTCGCGCGGTATTTCGAGGCGAGCACGACGCTTTGGATGACGTCGCTCGGGCTGTCGGCGATCATCGGCGTGGCGTTGCTCCTAAGCACGCGGAGCGGCGGCACGCGACTCGGTTTCTGGCCGACGCTCCGGCTGTTCGTCATGCCGTTTTGCGTCTCCAGCTTTTCCGCGCTCGTGAAGGGGCGTGGCTTCACGCTCGTCTTCTCGCCGCACCGCTGGGAGAACTTCGCCGCGGTCGGACTCATCACGCTCTTCTGCTGCGTGGTGTACGGATCGAGGCGAGTGGCGCGCTAAGCCGCGTTGCCGGCGAAGTGGAGCAGCTCCAAAATGCGGCTGCGCAACCCGAGAAACGCCGCGCTGCTCCGGTCGCGCGGGCGTTCGAGCTCCACCGGGATGATCTGTTCGATGCGGCCAGGCCGGGGGCTCATGATGACGATCCGGTCGCTCATGTAGATGGCCTCGTCGATGTCGTGCGTGACGAAGATCATGGTCGTGCGGCGCGCCTGCCAGAGGCGGAGGACTTCATCCTGCATGCGCATGCGGGTGAAGGCGTCGAGGGCGCCGAGCGGCTCGTCGAGCAGCAGCACCTTGGGGTGATTGATGAGCGCGCGGGCGAGGGCGGCGCGCTGCGCCATGCCACCCGAGAGATGATGGGGAAAGGCGTTGGCGAACTCCTCCAGGCCGACGAGGCGCATGTACTCGCCGACCTCCGCGCGCTTTTGCGCGAGCACGCCGCGCGCGACGAGCCCGGCTTCGATGTTGCCCCGCACGGTGAGCCATGGGAACAGGTTCGGGTCCTGGAACACGAGGCCGCGCTCGGCGCTCGGTCCGGTGATGACTCCCTCACCGACGACGACCTCGCCGCCGCTCGGCGTCTCGAGACCCGCGATGAGGCGGAGCAGGGTCGACTTGCCGCAGCCGCTGGGCCCAACGAGCGAGACGAGCTCGCCGGCTTCCACCGCGAGCGTCACCGCATCGAGCGCCGGCGCGCCGATTTCCGGGGAATCGGGCGAGGGAAAGTGTTTGCTCACGCCGCGGATCTCGACGCGCGAGCCCTCGGCGAGGGCGGCCGCCGCTACCACTTGAGCTGCCCTTTCTGCCAGACGAGGACGCGGTCGCGCACTTTGAAGAGGAGCGTCATGATGGTGGAAAAGAACGCGGCCATGATGACGATGGCGCCATAGAGTTTGCCGTACTCGGCATTCGTTTGCGCCCAGTTGAAATACCAGCCGAGCCCCGAGGTGACGCCGACATTCTCCGCGACGACGAGGGTGAGAAAAGAAGCGCCGAGGCCCATGAACAGGCCGAGGAAGATGTTCGGCATCGCGGCGGGGACGGCAACACGGAAGACGAGATAGGACGATTTCGCGCCCAGCGTGCGCGCCACGTCGAGGTAGGAGGCGCGCGTGTTGGCGACGCCGGAGATCGTCAGCATCGAGACCGGAAACCAGACCGCGAGGGCGATGAGGAAGACCGCCGACAGCCCGTGGAGCCGGCTCGGCGTGAGGATCATGGCGAGCGGCACCCACGCCGTGGCGGGGATGGGGCCGATGACCTTGAGCAGCGGCATGCCCCAATACCGGGCGGGGCCAAACCAGCCGACAATGACGCCGGTAACAACGCCGCAGAGCACGCCGACGCCATACCCGCTGAGGAGCAGCGCGAGCGAGTGCCAGGTGCTGTCAAAAAGGAGATGGCGGTCATCCAGCATGCTGGCGAGGACGGTGGGGGGGCTGGGAAAATAGAGCGCCGGCTCGATCAGCCGGACGCCGTCGGTCAGCGTCTCCCACAGCGCCAGCAAAAGGAAAGCGGCGGCGAGAATGGGGCCGGTTTCGGCGAGCCAGGCGCGGACGCGCGGGAAGGGGACCTGCAGCACCGCCAGGATGAGGCTGAGCGCGAGCGCGCCGCCGAGGAAGAAATTCCAGGCGCGTGTCGGGAGCGGCAGGGCGCCGTGGGAGGCGAAAAAATGCACCACAAGCGCGACCGCGATGGCGACGGGCAGAGCGAGCCAGCCCCGGCGTTTCGCCGCTACGGCCGGCGCGGGCGAGCCGCGGCGATTGGGGGGGATCTCGCCGCGCGCGGCGGCGGCGCTTGCTTCCACTTCGGAGGCGATGCTCATTTATGGACGACGGTTTTCGGCGCGCAGCAGGTCGCCACTTTGGTTCCGTGGGTGTCGGCCTCCAGCTCCCGCGCGAGGCGGATGGCGATGTCCGGCGGCACCTGGCCGCCGGCGAGTTTCTCCACCTGCAAGTTGCGCACCCATTCATCCGACACGCCGTCGAGCTCGACGAACGCCTTCTTGGCCAGCGCCGCGACGTCGGTGCTGGGCGCGAGCATGCCGCCGCGCTTCATCTCCTCGGCGGCGGAGCTCACCGCATCGCGCGCGCCGCTGACGCTCGGGATGTAGCGCAGGTGCGAGATGGCCTCGGTGTTCAGCTCGGGGTTGGACGCGATGTACTTCTTTTCGACCGAGATGCGCGCCGCGGCGGCCGGGTTGGTCTCCACCCATTTGGCGCCTTTGAGCAGCGCGCGCGTCGCCGCTGCGGAGTTCTTCGGATTGGCGGCCAGGTACTTGCCGTTGACGATGACCGCACAGCAATACTCGTCCTTGTAGGGCGCGTCCGTCGCCTGGTCGGCGATGTTGCGCACCTTGCCCTGCGCGATGAACAGCGTGCCGAGCGGCTCGGAATCGGCGATCGCATCGACCTCGCCTTTTTCCAAGGCCAGAGCGAGCGTCGCGGCGGGGTATTCCTTCCACTGCACCTCGGTCTTGGGATCGATGCCGGCATTGCCCAGCACCCGACTGGCGAAAATGAACGGGGGCGTCCCCATGCCGGGAACCCCGATGCGCTTGCCGCGCAGATCCGCCGCGGTGCGGACGCCGCCTTCCAGCGGCCCCTGGACGCGCAGGCAGCCGCGGTGAATGCCGGCCGTCATCTTCACGTCGAGCCCCTGCTCGATCGGCTTCGGGAAATACATGACGAGGTGGTGCGTGTTGTCATAGCCGCCGAGCGCCAGCACGTCCTTGTACTTGGACCACTCACATTTCACCAACTCGACGTCCAGCCCCTCCTCCTTGAAGAAGCCCTGCTCCACCGCCATGTAAATCGGCGCCTCGCAGGTGATGCCGATGTAGCCGACCCGAATCTTGTTGGAGCTATCCTTGACGGTGGCGGAATCCTTCTTGCAGCCGGCGAGGATGAGCAGGCCGAGCGCCGCAGTGCCGAGGTAGCGGGTAATAGACATAGGTAGATTTCTCAGTTCATAGCGACCGCCGACTGATCATGGAAATAGAACTTTGCGATCAGGGTTATCGCGGGCGGGTATCAGTGCAGTCGGCCCGGAGGGCCAGAAGAAGTTAGCCGGGGGTGGAGCGAGGTACGAGCGAAACCCCCGGACCCCTCCCATACGCGAATGCGCCCGGAGGCGGCGCGGGAATTCCTGCACGCGTGACAGGCGTTGAGCAACTCTTCTCGCGCCGCCTTCGGGGCGCATTCCCGTTTCGGACACAATCCGGTGGTTACGCTCGTTACACTCGCTCCACCACCGGCTAATCTCTTTCGACCCTCCGGGTCGCGCGCGGGCTCGCGCGCTCTGCTTTCCAGCTCCGCCGGGTTGGGAAGATGATGGAAGCCTTTGAATCTGAGCATCCGCGCGCAGCTTGCCGGAGCCCCTACTGACCCGCCACTTTGGCCGGCGCGTCGATCACCGGGAGCGCGAGGAGGCGTTTGGACTCGGTGAGCAGCCACTCCGGGTCGCGGAAGGCGTCGAAGGAGATGTCCTGCCAGCGGACGAGGCCGCTGCCGTCGACGAGGAAGGTGCCGTGCAGCGGAATTTTCTCGAAGTCATCGAAGGCGCGGTAGGCCTTGAAGGCCTCCAGCGACGGATCGGCGAGGATCGGGAAGTTGAAGCCCTGGCCCTCCTTCGCCTTGGCGAAGGTCTCGTGGAGCGCGTCGGCGGAGTCGGAGCTGACCGCCACGATGGAGATGCCGGCGTCGGCAAAGCGCTGGGCGACGGGCGAGAAGAAGTTGAGTTGCTCGATGCAGCGGGCGCAGCCGCTCCCGAGGTAGAACATGACGAGCACGGGCTTGCCGCGGAAATCGCCGGAGGAGAATTGCTGGCCGTCCTTGTCCGCGAGCGACCAGCCGGGCGCCTCGTAGGGGTGCCAGCGAAACGGCCCGAGGCTCGCGAGATCGGGGCGTTGGCCGGCGTCGGGTTTCCACTCCAGTTTCGGGCGCCAGTCCTCGGGCAGCTTCAACTCGCGGGCGAGGGGCGCCAGACGGGCGAAGGGCGGCGTGTCGATGTCCGCCTGCGCGGTGAGAGGGACGAGCTTCTTGAACGTCTCGAGCGCTTCCTCCTTTTTGCCGCTTGTCCAGAGCACTTCCGCCAGCGTGGCCAGCGGCAGCACCTGGCCTTCGGTGTGGTTCACGGCTTCGCGAGCGGTTTTCTCCGCCGCGTCATTTTGGCCGAGTTGCAGTTGCAACCGTGCGCGCTCGAGTTGCGACAAGTTCTTCGCCTGAGCCAGCTGCGTCACGGCTTCGTCTTTCTGCTGAAGCGCGAGCGCCTCCGCCAGATGCAGCTCCGCCAGCGCCGACTGCAGCGTCTCGATTCGCGGAGCCGACTTTTTCTTCGCTTCGGCACCTGCGGCCGTGATCTGCGCCTCGGTCTTCTTCTCGTTGCGCGCCTTGGTTTCCGCCTCCTCGGACGCGGCCTTCTGGGTGGCTTTCAGCTTCTGCAGTTCCTCATCCAGAGGCGCCAGCGCCGCCTGGCCCTTCTCCGTTTCGCCCTGCGCAAAATGGGCGACGGCCAGCGTGGTGACGCGCTTCATCTCCTGCCGTTTGTCACTCGTCGGTGCGAGGTACATGGTCTCTTCCAGCGCTGTCAGCTCAGGCCAAAGCTCGTATTGCGCGGCGGTTTCGAGCAGCCGGTCGCGGCCCATCGTATAGCCGTTGCGGCCGCCTTCGTAGTTT
>DASYIS010000430.1:0-3547 GCA_035997375.1 Chthoniobacteraceae bacterium | reverse complement strand
CTACACCTTCAGCGAGCGCCAGGTGACAGCCATCCTCGAGCTCCGCTTGTATCAATTGACCGGCCTCGAGCGCGAGACGATCAAGAGCGAGTACGATGCCCTGATCGCGACGATCCAGGACTTGCTGGACATTCTCGCGCGCGAGAAACGCGTCCTGACCATCATCACCGAAGAACTCCGCGAGATTCAGAAAAAATACGGCAGCCCGCGCCGCACGCAGATCGTGCCGGCACTGGGCGATCTCTCGCTGGAGGACCTCGTGGCGAATGAAGGGACGATCATCACGATCACGCACAATGGCTTCCTGAAGCGGACCGCCGTTTCCTCCTACCGCGCGCAACGGCGCGGAGGCAAAGGCATCATCGGCATGCAGACGCGTGAAGGGGAGTCCGAAGAAGACAACGACTTCGTCGAGCATCTCTTTACCGCGACGACGCACGATTACCTGATGTTCTTCACGCAGGACGGCCGTTGTTACGTCGAGCGCGTCTATGACATTCCCGAGATGAGCCGCGCCTCGAAGGGCCGCTCGATCGCCAATTTTTTGGAGCTAAAAGCCGGCGAAAAGATTGCCGCCACCATCCGGATTCAAGGCAAGGCCACCGACGAGGAAACGTGGGACGCCAGGAAGAATATCGTCTTCGTCACCATGAGCGGGATCGTGAAGAAATCGAACCTGGAGCGGTTCAAGAACATGCGCAAGGGCGGCTTGATCGCGATTCAGATCGAGGAAGGCGACAAGCTGATCGAAGCCAATCAGACGGAAGGCGAAGACGAGATCGTCCTCATCACGCATCAGGGCATCTCCATTCGCTTTCACGAAAACGAGCTCCGCGATCAGGGACGCGACACCGTCGGCGTCTGGGGCATTCGCCCCGAGTCGGGCGACTTCGTGGTGGCCAGCGCCGTGGTCTCCAAGAAATGCATGCTCCTCGTGGTCGGCTCCAACGGCATCGGCAAGCGGACGCCCTTCGACGAGTACCGCACGCAATCGCGCGGCGGCAAAGGGATCATCACCATGAAGATGGCGGAGAAAACCGGCAATGTCGTCGGCGCCCTCACCGTGAGCGAGACGGACGAGCTCATGCTCATCACCAACAAGGGCCAGATGATTCGCACGCGAGTCGCGGAAATTCGCCCGACCGGGCGGAACACCATGGGCGTCAAGCTGATCAACTTGAAGGGCCAGGAGAAACTCACCGCCATCGCGCCTGTCGTCAGCGAGGAAGCCGAGGCGGAGGAACTCGGCGAGCAGTTGCCGCCCGGAGAGTTGCCGGCTGCCGACGAAACGCCTCGAGAGCAGCTGCCTGACGAGCCGCCGACAGACGAACCGACGCCGGACGCCGAGAGTTGAGCCGGCCAGACCCAAAAGATTTGCCAATCCCCTCCCCGCCGCGCACTCTCCGCCGCATGAAAGCAACGGTCATTGTGATGCCGAAAAAGAGCGTGCTCGATCCGCAGGGAGTCGCGGTGCGCGATGCCATCCGGCACCATGGAATTCCGTCGGTGAAGGCGGTGCGCATCGGCAAGTTCATGGAGATCGAACTCGAGTGCGGCGACGAGGCGCAGCTCCATGAGCTCTGTCGCGATCTGCTCTCCAACCCGGTCATCGAGGATTACACGCTCGAAATCGCAGCGGATTCGAAGTAAGATCCGGCCCCATGAAAGCCGCCATCGTCCGTTTCCCGGGCTCCAATTGCGATCAGGACTGTTACGTCGCCCTGCGCGATCTCGGCGTGGACGCCGAGTACGTGTGGCACAAGGAAGAGAGCGTCGCGGGCTACGATTTCATCGTGCTGCCGGGCGGGTTTTCCTACGGCGATTACTTGCGCTGCGGCGCCATCGCGCGCTTTTCGCCGGTGATGAAGTCCGTGATCGCCGAGGCGAAGCAGGGCAAGCCGGTGCTCGGCATTTGCAACGGCTTCCAAATCCTGTGCGAGGCGCACCTGTTGCCGGGGGCGCTGGTGCGCAACCGCTCGCTTCATTTCATCTGCGAGCACGTCCGCGTGCGGGTGGAAAACACCTCGACCCTCTTCACCGCCGGCCTCACGCCGGGTCGCGTGTTGCGCATCCCGATCGCGCACGGCGAGGGAAACTATGTCGCCGACAACGAGACCCTGCGCGGGCTCGAGGAGAACGGACAGATCATCCTCCGCTATTGCAATGAAGCGGGCGAGGCGACCGACGCCGCCAACCCGAACGGCGCCTCCGACAACATCGCCGGCATCTGCAACCGCGAGCGCAATGTCTTCGGCCTGATGCCACACCCGGAGCGCGCGTGCGACGAACGCCTCGGCAGCATCGATGGGCGCGCGATTTTCGAGTCGGTGCTCGCGAGCCTCGGGGCGAAAGCGGCGGCGTAGCTGCCGTTGCGATTTCCTACTCTTACTCGTACTCGTGCTCTTACTCCTAATCGCCGTCCGGGAGGGATTAAGATTAAGAGCAGGAGTAAGATTACGATCAGCAAATCGTCAGCAGCACGAGCCGCTGGTCCGCGCAATGCGCGCCGGCTCGGCCTCCGCGAGGCCGATCTCCAGGCCGAGGTAGCGCACCTCTTCCGGATCGCTCACATGCTCGCTCGTTTCCTTGGCGAGGGCGAGGTGGTGCGCGGCTTCCTCCGCATTCTTGCGGGCGAAGGCGGCCGAGAGAACGGCGTGCGCCTGCCCGATATGAAATGGGCCGAGGCCGTAGTTTTCGGCATGCTCCAGGTACCGCCACGCATGGTAGAGCGCCGAGTCCGGATGCCCGAGCGCGATATGCACCCGAGCGCATTGCCACTCGCCGAGCGCGATATTCAGCGCGGTGCCGCCGAGCTCAAAGTGGAAGCGCGACGCGTGCGCCATGTGGATCATGCGGTCGTTTTCCGAGCATTCGCGGTCGGTGCGCTCCATGAGCTCCAGCACGTGCGAGAAAAGCTCGGTCGCCAGTTGCCGATGAAATTCGGCCACGCCGGTGCCCGGCTGGGCGGCGGCCGGTTCGGCGGAGGGGGTCTCAGTCATGCTCATGGGCGGAGGGCGGGTGCACGATCACACTAGGCCGTGCGCACCGCGTCGGCAAGGCGGCTTACCGCGACGCATCCGGCGTGCTGGCCTTCACCTCGGGCGGCTTGGTCCGCGTGAGCGTGGCATCGGCATAGGTTTTGCCGTAATGCGCGCGATCCGTCCAGTACCCGCTCCCCTTCTTGGGCGAATAGAGATCGCGGCGGGTATTCAGCGTGTTGCACCCGGTGAGTGCGACGAGGGAAAGCAGAAGGAGGGAGGAAACAATCTTCATTCGGCGCATGGAAACAGCAGGAGGCCGGTCATTTCAAGGCGCAATCTCACCCGATTATGGGCGGAAGGGTTTGCGCACCCCCGCGTTGACCGGCAGCGCCTGGCGCGTGGGGTAAGCGGAAGCGCCCGTGCTCGCCAGTTCGCCGCGTGGCGCATTCGCCACCGGCATCGTATCGAGCGGCGGCGTCAGGGAGGGCGGGGCGAGCGGCTCGAAGGGCTGGTTGTCCGACTGAATCCCCGCGAGCATCCGCCGCACGTGCGCGTACTTGGTCCGG
>DASYIS010000429.1:0-4644 GCA_035997375.1 Chthoniobacteraceae bacterium | reverse complement strand
CTCGAGGCAGAAATTGCCTCCGGGGAAAAAATCGCCGCCCCCAACTCGAGCTTGGCCCCGGCCGGACGCCTCCCGATTGTCGCCATGACGGCCAAGGCGCTTTCCGGGGACCGCGCGCGGTGTCTCGCCTCGGGCATGGATGACTACCTCAGCAAGCCGCTCCAGGTGCCGTTGATCGAAAAGGCGCTGGCCAGGTGGCTGCCTTCCGCCGCGCGGAGCGGCGCCCCGGCCTCGGAGCCGGCCGGCCGGGAAGGCGACGTCTCCTCGGGCAGCTCGTCCGTCCTGGATCTGGAGATAGTCGGGAGGTGGAGAAAGCTCGCCGCCAAAGCCAACCCCACGCTGCTCTTGGAAATCTTCAGCAACTTTCTGGAGGAAACTCCGCCGCAGATCGAGAGACTGCGAGAGGCGTGCGCCAGCGGGCAGAGTGAAACGCTCCGCCGCGAGGCCCACGCGCTGCGCGGCGCCTGCCTGAACCTGGGGGCCTCCGGCATGGCCGCGGCTTGCCGCAAGCTCGAAGCGGCCGCACCTGCGGACGCGCCGGAGTCGATCGCCGCGCTCGAGGCGGAATTGGCGCGCGTGCGCCCGGAGATCGAGCGCGAGCTGGACCATGCAGGAGCCGCCGCCGTGTAGCCGCGGACGAAATCCCGAAGCAATCACATCGCATGAAAATCCTCATCGCCGAAGACGAAAAAATCTCACGCCGGCTGTTGGAGACGACCCTCGCCGGCAGCGGCTTCGCGGTCACCGTCGCGGAAGATGGAGCGCAGGCCTGGGAGGCGATGCAGCAGGAGTATTTTCCCGTGCTGATCACCGATTTCCAAATGCCTGAGATGGATGGCTACGAATTGTCGCGGCGCATTCGCGAGGCCAATGCCGAGCAGTACACCTACGTGATCCTGCTGACCGCCCAAGGCAGCAAGGCGGACTACTTCGGCGCGATCTCCGCCGGCGTGGATGACTTTCTGATGAAGCCCTTCGACGAAGACCTGCTGGCCGCGCGGCTGCACGTGGCGGAGCGCATCGTGGGCCTTCGCCAGCACGCCCGTCGGCTCGAGCGACTGCTGCCGATGTGCTGCTACTGCAAGAAGATCCGCGACGACGCCAGCGCCTGGCACGACCTGGAAACCTATCTGCTCCAGCAGGGAGAGTTCGACTTCAGCCACACCTATTGTCCGGACTGCTACACCGAAATGGTCGAACCACAGTTGCGCTCGCTTCGAGAAGTAAGGTCGTAAGCGAGGTGCCGTTCCGGGTTCGTAGTTCCGCCTTTAGGCGGCCAGGCGCGACCTCCGGCCAGCGCGTCAGATCGTCCAGAACGCCTGGGGGCCAACACGCGCTCGCCGCCTAAAGGCGGAACTACGAACCTCAAGGGCGACGCCGGCGACGGGGAAGCAGGTCCATCGGAACAACCGGGCGTGGCACTCCCCCTGCTATGAACGGAATTGCGAAACCTTCCACCCCTGATGTTCCCGACCCTCTTACCTCAACTTGACTCGACGCCGGCCTCCGATGAGGGCGTCCTGGGCGCCGCGGAGATGCGGCAGTTGCACCGCGAATTTCCCGGCCGGGGCTTGCGCGTGGTGATCCAGATGTTCGAGGAGGAAGGGCAGACGATGCTGGAGCAGATCGCGTCGGCGGCGTGGCGCGGGGATGCCGAGGCGCTGCGGCGCGCGGCGCATGCCATGCGGGGGGCGGTCGCAAATTTTGGCGCACGGCGGCTCGAGGCGCTGTGCCAGGAAATCGAAGCCGGCGCGCGGGGGGGAGATCTCTCGCGGGTCGCCGGCCAACTGGAGCAGGTGCGGGAGCAGTATGACCGCGTCGAGCTCGCACTCAAAAAGGAATGTCTGAACTAGCCATGATTGAAACCCTTTCGGAACCACCGCTGGATATCATCGTCGCGGAAGACGAGGCGATCACCCGCTACCGGCTCATCGCTTCGCTGGAGACGATGGGGCATACCGTGCGCGCGTTTAGCGACGGGCTCAAGGCATGGGAAGCTTTTCAAAAACAGCCGGCGCGGATCATCATCAGCGATTGGGAAATGCCGGGGCTGACCGGGCCGGAGTTTTGCCAGCGGGTGCGGGGCGCGGAGCAGCGGGACTACACGTACTTCATCCTGGTGACCGCGCTGAAGACCGGCGAGGTCGATTACGAGATCGCGAGCGACGCCGGGACGGATGATTTTTTGATGAAGCCGCTGACGACCGACAGCCTCTGGCGCCGGCTGCGCGTGGCGAAGCGGATACTGAACTTTAACAAGGAGATCGGGCAACTGAAGGAGCTCATTCCCATCTGCGCGTATTGCCGCCAGGTGCGCGAGGACGACGACTACTGGAGCACGATCGAGCACTACATCCAAGAGCATACGCGCAGCAAATTCAGCCACGGCATCTGCCCGCAGTGCTACGCGAAAGTGATGCGCGATTTCGAGCACGAGAAGGCCGAAGCAGCCGAGGCCCGGGAGCATGCGTGCGCGCACTAGGGCGCGACACGGGGCGGGAAATTTTAAATGGATGACCTGACCCGTGAATTCCTGGCCGAGAGCCGCGAGAACCTGGACCAGCTCGAGCGCGATTTGCTGGTGCTGGAAAAGGACGCGGGTTCGCGCAAGACGCTGGCCAGCATCTTTCGCACGATCCACACGCTAAAGGGGACCTGCGGGTTCCTCGGTTTCGAGAAGCTGGAGACGATCGCGCATGCCGCCGAGGGGCTGCTGAGTTTGCTGCGCAACGGCGAGCTCGCGATGAGCGTCGACATCGCGACCGCGCTCCTGGCGACGGGCGATTACATCCGGCAAATCCTTACGCAAATCGAGACCACGGGGGAAGAGGGGACGAGCGATGCCTCCACGCTGGTCGGCCTGCTAACCGGCCTGCAATCCGAAAACCCGCGGCCGACCGACGCGCCGGCGCCGCTGCCGGCGCGGACGGAGGAATCGACCGTCGCGGAGACGACGGTGCGCGTGAGCGTCGCCCTGCTCGACCAACTGATGAACATGGTCGGCGAGCTCGTGCTGACGCGCAACCAGATCGCGCAATCGGCCGCGAAAGAGGAGAACGCCACGTTCGCCGGCGCGTCGCAGCGGCTCAACCTGATCACGAGCGTGCTACAGGAGCGCGTGATGAAGACGCGGATGGAGCCAATCGGGAATGTCTGGAACAAATTTCCGCGGCTCGTCCGCGACCTCGAGCAGACGTGCGGCAAACAGGTCCGCCTGGTCTGCACGGGCGAAACGACCGAACTCGACCGCACGCTTCTCCAGGCCATCCGCGATCCGCTCACGCATCTCGTGCGGAATGCGATCGACCATGGCATCGAAGCGCCCGCGGACCGCAAGCGCGCCGGCAAGGCGCCGACCGGCCTTTTGACCCTGCGCGCGTATCACGAAGGCGGACTGGTCAATATCGAGATGACGGACGACGGCGCGGGGATCGATCCGGAGCGCGTCAAACAACACGCCGTGCAGCGGGGTTTGTTGAATGAAACGCAGGCGGCGCGGCTGAGCGAGCGCGAGGCGGTCGAGCTCATCTTTCTGCCCGGCTTTTCCACCGCGGAGAAAGTCAGCAACGTCTCCGGCCGCGGCGTCGGCATGGATGTGGTGAAGACGCACATCGAAAAGATCGGCGGCGTGGTCGACGTGCTCACCGGGACGGGGCGCGGCACCACGTTCAAGATTCGCATTCCCCTCACCCTCGCCATCATCCCCGCGCTCACGATCAGTTGCGCCGGCGAACGCTACGCGATTCCGCAGGTCAATGTGACGGAGTTGCTGTCGCTGAAGCGCGAAGGGCTCGAACAGTTGCAGGACGCGCTCGTGCATCGGCTGCGCGGAAGCCTCTTGCCCATCCTCCACCTCGCCCGCGAGCTGCAACTGGCGCCCGCTGAGACCGAGTCGGAGCACGTGCAGGTCGTGGTCGTGCAAGCCGGCGAACGCCGCTTCGGCCTCATCGTCGACGAGGTGCACGATGCGGGTGAAATCGTCGTGAAACCGCTCGGCCGCATCTTGAAAGGGACGCCCTGCCTGGCGGGCGCGACGATCATGGGCGACGGCTCGGTGGCGCTGATCATCGATGTCTTCAGCCTCGCGCGGCGCGCGGAATTGATCTCCGCGGAAGCGCACGGCCATGCGGCGACGCAAGCGGCAGTGCCGGCGGTCGAGACGCACACGGAAGAGCTGTTGCTCTTCGCGCTCGGCGAGCGGCACCTCGCGATCCCCGTCACGGCGGTGGCGCGACTGGAGGAGTTTCCCCGCGGCGCCATCGAGTACTCGGGCGGCCGCAGCGCGGTCCAGTATCGTGGGCAAATCCTGCCGCTCTTCGGCGCGACCGGCTCACTTGCGCACGCGCTCACGCACACGCTGGGCGACACGATTTGCGCCATCGTCTACACCGAGCACGGCCGCAGCGCCGGGCTGGTGGTAAGCCGCATCGACGACATCGTCCGCCACGCTTCGGCCCTGCAATGCGGCACCCGGCGCCGCGGCCTGCTCGGCTCGGCCGTGATCGACGAGCACGTGACCGATGTCATCGACGCCGGCGAAATGGTGCGCGCCGAGGACCCCGCTTTCTACGAGGAGGCGAACGCATGAGCACCCGGACGGATGCAACCGCAGATCGTGGCACGGGCGTGCCGCCCCGGGGGCTG
>DASYIS010000428.1:0-24357 GCA_035997375.1 Chthoniobacteraceae bacterium | reverse complement strand
ACGTCGAAGGTCGGCAGCTCTTCGCCATCCGTGTGCCGGAAAAGGCTCAGCGGATAGAGGAGCTCGGCATCGGCGGCGACATGGGTCATGTATAGCGGGAGCTTTGGTGTTCGGGCAGAAAGAAGGCGTGGAGCAGCGTGTCGACCTTCAGCAGCGCGCCGCGCGTCAGCACGATCCAGTCGCCCTCGATGCTGGCCAGGCCGCGGCGCCGCATGTCGTCGACCTGCTGGTGGAAGCGCTCCAGCACATTCGTGGCGAACTTGTCGCGGAAATAACTCAGGCTCACGCGGCCCAGTTTGAACTGCAAAATGAGCTCGCGGATCATCCGCTCTTCCGGCGTCGTCGCCATCGCGCGGGAGATCGGTAGCTCGCCTCGATCGACCGTCGCGATGTACTCGGCGATGTCGGCGATGTTCTGAAAATGCACGCCGGCGATGTGCGAGAACGAGGCGACGCCGGCGCCGACGAGGTCCGCGCCCTGCCAGAGCTTGTCGCGATAGACGAACTTCGTCTTTTCCGGATCGCGCACCGCGGTGTAGCCGCTGGTCACCGTGTAGCCGGCCTGCTCCAGCGCGGAGAAGGCCTCGTCGACCCACGCGCGCTTGTGTTTCCAGGTAGCGACCGGCGCCGTCAGTTTCCCCTCCTCCTTCATCTGCTTGAAGATGCCAGTGTTGTACGGCACCTCCATCTGGTAAATCGTGACGCTGTCCGGTGCGAGCTCGACGGTCTTGCGGACGTTCTCGGTCCAGTTGGCGTCGGTCTCCTCGACCATGCCGGCGATGAGGTCGATGTTGATCTGCGGGAACCCGACGGAGCGCGCGAATTTGTAGGCGCGGTAGATTTCATCGGTGCGATGCGCGCGACCGTTGATCTCCAGAATGTGCGCGTCGAAGTTCTCGATCCCGAGGCTCAGCCGCGTGATGCCGATCTCGCGCAGCGCGCTCAGCTTCCCCTCGGTGAGCGTGCCCGGCTCGGCCTCGAACGCGACCTCCTCGGCTTCGTCCCACGGCAGCAGTTCCTTCATCCGGTCGGTCAGCGTCTTGAGCTGATTGACCGAGAGATAGCTCGGCGTGCCGCCGCCAAAGTAGATGAAGCTCGGCTTGCGGCCATTGATGAACGGCGCTGTGGCGTACCGCTCCAGCTCGCGCATGCCGGCGTCGAGGTAGTGGTTGATCTCCGCCGCGTTCTTCTCCGTGTAGACGCGGAAATAGCAGAAGTGGCAGCGCTTTCGGCAAAACGGGATGTGAAAATAAACGCCGAGCGGCGTCTCCTTGGGCGACGGTTTCTGGATCAGCTCGCCGACGTGCCGCGCCGTGTTGGCGTCCCAGAAATGGAACGGCGGATAATTCGCGACGAAGTAGTTCCCCGCGGTCGTCTCGTCGTCGTCGTGCTCGAGAAGGTGATCAATGGTTTCCGGGGCGGTGCTCATGGGATCAGGGTACCCCGGCGCCGGCGACCGTGCGATCCGGGGGAGTTGGATTGAGGCGATGCTCGTGCAGAGTGCGGGAGTGCGCAAGCGAAATTAGTGTGTGTACGTACTAATTTCGGCGCAGGCGCTGATCTGGGACGGGAGCGAAACTCCAAGCCACAGGAACCAAGGGCCAAATAAACGAATGCCAAAAGACCAGGGGCCAATGACCGAAACGCGTCGCACGCCGATGCCCCGTTTGATCTCAGGTCCCTGACCCTTGGAGCTTATTTGATCTCTGGGAATTGGCCCCTGGAACTTTATTTGATCTCTCGACGTGGCACGCAAGATTCGGCGCGAGCAACTTCCGGACGCCCCACCTCACTCCTTCACCGACACAGTCTTGAGCGCAGCGCGCAGCTTGGCCAGATCCTCCGCCGGCATCGTCTTGCCGACCGTCATGTCTTTCAGCGCCTTCAATTTCTTCAAGGCCGCCAGCGCGGCCGGGGTGGCGGGGGGAGCCGGCAGCGTCAGGTTGGTCAGATTCCGCAGCCGGCCGAGGGAAACGACCCCGGCTTCGGTGAGTCGAGATTGGCGGATGTTCAGGTGTTGGAGGCCCTCCATCTTCCCGATCTCCGCCGCCATGGCGTCATCGATGGGCGTCTCGGCGACGTAGAGCTGGGTCAGCTTCCGCATTTTGGCGAGCTGGCCGAGCCCGGCCGCCGTCAATCCCGTTGCCCCAGTCTCGAAATCGAGGTTCGACATCGTCGTATTCGTACCGAGGGCCGCCAGCGCCCCCTCGGGGATCTCCATCGTGCCCATGATGAGATGGGGAAGGTGCTTGGTGGCCGCCACGGCTTTGATCGTCGCCTCGGCCGCCGAGAGGGAGAACAGTTTGAGTGTCTCGACGCTCGGCATGTCGTTGAGGACCTTCAGCCCTGGTCCGGCAACCTTGGGCAGATTCTTCAACTCGAGGTACTGGAGGATGCGCAAGCCGCGCAAATGCTCGAGCCCGGCATCGGTGACGTCGATGCCGTCCAATGCGAGGGCACGGAGAGCTGGAATGTGATCGAGGAGCGCCAGGTCGTCATCGGTTACCGGAACGCCGTCCTTTCGCGGATGGAAGCCAAGGCTGTAAAACGCGAACTTCTCCGGCGCTTCGCCCACCTCCCGGATTTCCTTTTGCGAACGGTACTCGCCGATTTTGACCTGAACGCCCGCGGCGAGCAGTTTCTCCATCACTTCGCGCGGCGTGAGCTTCGCTGTTTTGGACATCGAGGTGGCCGCGGGCGGCGTGGCCGGGGACTTGCCGGCCACGGGAGGCGTGGCAGGTCTCGCGGGTGCGACCGTCGTCGTCGCGACGGGTGGGGCCGGGGTGGCCGCCGGCGTCCAGCGGGCGGCCACGTCCTCGCGCTGTTTCTTGAGCAACAGCGCTTCGTCGATCCGCTGGGCTTGCGTCAGTTGCTTTTGCGCCTGCGCGAGCACCGTGTCGTAACGGGCCAGCACCGCCCGCGCATGCGTCGCACGATCTGCTTGCAAGCGTGCCGCCTGCGTCCGCCAGCTCACACGGAGCTGCTTCAGCGCCGCCGGGGCGGTCGCCTCGTCTTCCGCCGGCACGTCCTTGGCCAGTGCAAATCGTTCGCGCTCCGCCCGCCACTGGACGGTCTGGTCCAGGTCGCCCGCGGTGGCCGATTTCTGGGCGCTGGCGTCGACCGCGGCGAGGTACTGCTGGGCGAGTTTGGCCATCTCCGCATCGAAGGGGGCGGTCACCTCTTTCGCGTAGGTCTCCTGCCAGGTCGCATCCAGCGTGGCGACCCACTTCTGCGTTTCGGCGAGGGGCGGAGCCGGGGTCTGGGCGAGCGCCAGGGACGACAGAAGCAACAGCAAACCAATGGGGAGGAATTTCACGGGCCGGTCATACAGCAAGGCAAAGCCGTGGGCAACCCCACCGATTATGCGTTCTTGCCAGCGCTCCGGCTCCCGCCCGATAACGTGGGCCATGAGCGCTTCCCCCGTCAGCATCCATCCGTATTTCAAAGTCAACGCCGGCCAGATGCCCGCGGCCGCGGCGCTCATTCCACGCTTCATCGAGCGGACGAAAAGCGAGGCGGGCGTGCTCTGGTACGAGTTCACGCGCAGCGGCGACAGCGTCTTCTGCCGCGAAGGGTATCGCGACGGCGAGGCGGCGCTCGCGCATCTCACGAATGTCGATGCGCTCCTCAAGGAAATGCTGGCGATCTCGACCATCGAGCGCCTGGAATTTCACGGGCCGGCCGCGGAATTGGCGAAGCTCCGCGAGCCGCTGAAGGATCTGCCGGTGGTGTGGTACGACTTGGTTGATCGGCTCGAACATTGACGCGCTGCGGAGCCGCTCCCGGTTCGTAGTTCCGCCTTTAGGCGGCCCGGCGCGACCTTCAGGAGGCGCGCCACAACGTTCAGAACGCCTCGTGCCCGTGCGCCTCGCCGCCTAAAGGCGGAACTACGAACTTCCGAGGCGACGCCGGCCCGTTGAGGGCGTAACATCTTTTTGACATTTGCCGCACCCGCCGGTGACAATTCGCCGCGCCACCGGGCGCATCTTCATGGTATGAAAAAGTCTCTCTCGCTTCTTCTCCTCGCAGGGCTCGCCGGCAGCGGCTGGCTGCTCTCCACGCAACTCAGCGCACGCCCGGGCAATCCGGACTCCGGCTACGTGGCTCACGAATGGGGCACCTTCACGGATGTGCAAGGCGCGGATGGCGTGCAGATGATTTGGAATCCCGTGGTCGCGCCGGACCTGCCGAAATTCGTCTACCACAATACGGCCGGCACCAACACCAAGAGCAGCATGGCCACGATCCAGCGGATGGAAACGCCGGTCATCTATTTCTACAGCGACCGCGAGCGGACGCTCGATGTCTTGGTAAATTTCCCGCTCGGGCAGATCACTGAATGGTTCCCGGGCAAGAGCGCGGCGGATTCGGGCCTGCGGCTGCCAGGGTTTCAGATGAAAAGGTCGTCGTTGCATTGGAGCAACTTGAAAGTGCTGGCGACCAATCCTGCGCCGGCGATCGCGCTGCCGAAAGAGGCGCTGCCGACCAACTACTACGCCGCGCGCGAGACCGACGCCTCGCTCTTGCAAGTGACCGAGGCGGGGAAAACGGAGACCGAGAAGTTCCTCTTCTATCGCGGGGTCGCCGGCTTTCAGGCGCCGCTCACGGTGAAGATGGAGCCGCTGCCGTCCAAGCGCGTGATTCTGAAGAACACGGGCGCCGAACCGCTCCTGCATCTCTTCCTCTATCAGGTCACGGCAAACGGCGGCGCCTGGCTCGGCCTCCCGGCGCTCGCCGCCGGCGAGACCCGCACCGTGGCGCTGCCGGAGCCCGGCGGCGCGGGTGCCTCGGAGCTGGCGGCGGCGTTGCGCGAAGCGCTCGCGGCCGAGGGACTTTACAAGAGCGAGGCGGCCGCGATGGTGAAGACGTGGCAGGCGGCGTGGCTCGAAGAGCGCGGCCTGCGCGTCCTCTATACGCTGCCGCGCGCGTGGACCGATCGCACGCTGCCGCTGCAACTCGCCCCGGCCCCGGCCAAAATCGAGCGCGTGATGGTGGCCCGCGCGGAAATCATCTCGCCCGCGATGGAGCAGGCGCTCCAAACCTCAATGACGCACTACCTCGCGGCGCCCACGCAGGAAGCGCGCATGGTGGCGGTCGAGGAGGTTCGCGAACTCGGCCTGGGACGTTTCCTTCCGTCGGCGATGAACCGGATCATGAAGCCGGAACTGACGCCGGAGGTGCGCCAGAGCTACTACGAGGTGATCGGTCAACTCCTCGCGCCGAAGGCGCCGGTCGTGGCGACTACGGCCAAAACTGCGGCGCGGTAGGTGCGTTGGAGCGGTCGCCTCCTCCGCTTCACCGCGGCGGGATCATCTCCGCCACCGGGACCACGACATCCTTGAACGCGAGCGGCGCCACACTTTCCTCGAGGGCAAAACGCTGCTCCACCGCATAGTTTCCATCCACCGGCTGGCGGAAAACTTCGACCACGTCCTCCTCCAGATTCACGATCCAATACTCGCTCACCCCCGCCTCCGCGTATGCCTTCCGCTTCCGGCCGCGGTCGAAGGCCAGGCTGCTGTCGGATACTTCCACCAGGAGAAAGACCTCTTCCGGCCGCGTCTTGTGCTCCCTCCGCCGCACGCGCGGCACCAGCATAATGTCCGGCTGCGGCTCGGAGTGGTCGTGCAGCCAAACCGGATTGCCCGGCGAAACCGCATACCGTCCGCGGCGACGGTCGACAAACCACTCGGTGATCCAGGTGACGGCCAAATCGTGACGAAGACCAATGGGGGACATGACGAGAATTTCTCCATCGAGCAGCTCCACGCGGTCGCGCGGCTGAAGGATGCCTGCCTCGCCCAGCTTGTAGTATTCCTCGACGGAGAACCGATACGTCTCCGGCTGGGCCGGCGGCATGGTGGCAACGCTGCTCATGGTCAGAGATTGCCATGCCACACTCGCCGAGGCAAGCACCCCTACCCGCCGCCGCGGCTCGACTTCCCGCGTCTCCGTGCGACATTCCTCCCCGCATGTCGTTGCGTGTCGTCTTCGCTCTCTCGTTCCTGCTCGCGACGGGCGCGCTCGCCGAGCCGCCGTCGGCGAAGGTGCTGGAGCGCTATCGCCAGATGCTCGCGGCGAATCCCGCCGAAGGGACCGCGCTCGACCGGCTCTGGAAGGCTTACGCGGAAGCCGGCCGCACCGGTGAGCTGATGGCCGAGTACGGCCAAGGCGCGACCTTCGCGGACAAGATGGTGCTCGGTCTGCTCCAGCACCGCGCCGGGCGCGACGACGAGGCGGCGACTTCGTTCAAGGCCGCCGGTTTTCTCGATTCCGCCAGTCCCCTCCCCATCCTCGCGCTCGCCGGCTTGCGCCACGGCGCGGACGCCGCGGAGCTTTACGAGCGGGCGCTCGCCGTCCTGCCCGCGGGTGATGCGCGCATCCCCGCCGTCCTCGAGGCGCTCGGTCGCGCATGGATCGCCGCGAGTGACACGGAGCGTGCGAGCGCGGCTTGGGAGCGCACCGTCGCGCTCGATCCCACGAACACCGAACTGCGCCGCCGCCTCGCGGAGACGTATCGCCAAAACCGCCTGCCGGAGCGCGCGCTGACCCACCTGGAATACATCGCCGCGCACGCGCCGGCGAGCGAGCGCGCGGCGGCGTACCAGGAAATCTCGCGGCAGTACCAAGCGCTCCGCCGGCCGGACGAAGCCATCCGCGCGCTCGAACAAGCCGTCGCGCTCACTTCAGCCGGCAACTGGCTTTGGAGCGATTTGCAGGGCCAGCTCATTCGGTTGTATCAGCGCTTCGGACGCACCGCGGAGCTCGAGGAAAAGTGGAAGCGCCAGGCCGCGGCCAACCCGCGCGATCTCGGCGCGCTGTTGCAGCTCGTCGAGTTTTACCAGCGCACGGGCGACCTCGATCAGCAGCGTGCCTGGCTGGAAAAACTAACCGCGCTCGCGCCGAAGAATCCCGCCTACCGCTGGCGCTTGGCCCGACTGCTCGTGGAGCTCGATCGCCGCCCCGAGGCCGCCGCGCTGTACGACGCGCTGCTCGCCGAACAGCCCGGCAACATCGACGCCGGCTTCGAGCGGGCGAAGCTCGAGATCCAGGCCGGTGCGCCGGAGAAGGCCCACGCGCGCCTCGCCACGATGCTCCGGCAAAAGAGCGCGGACGATTCGACGCGTGGACGCGCGCTGGAGTTTTACCAGCAACATCGCATGTGGAAGGAGGCGGAGGATTTGCTGCGCTCGGAGGCGGGCGGGAACTCGGAGGAGGCCATTGCTGCGCTCGCCAACTTCAACTTCGCGCGGCACCGCGAAGCCGACGGAGAGGCGACGTTGCGCCGCCTCGTCCCGGCCGAGGCGCCGCCCCGGCAGCGCGCCGCGGCGCTCGTCCGCGTCGCCCAGATGCTTCGCAATCAGAACCTGCTCGAGCCGGCGGCGCGCACGCTCGCCGAGGCGGCGCCGCTCGCGGCCGGCGACTCGAAACAGCAACGCGAAATCGCGCTGATGCTCGGCGAAACGCAGGCGGCGCTCGGCGACCACGCGGCGGCGCGCCTCAGCTTTCTGGAGGCGCTTCGCGCCGGCCCGTCTCCCGCGGAGCAGGAGGAGGTCGAGCAGCGGCTCTTCGACACGCTGCGGCAACTGCCCGAGAACACGGCCGAGCCGGGGAAGACGATCCGCATCACCCCCGGCGAAGAGCCGAGCGTCGCGGTGACGAATCCATGGATCGGCCAATACATCACCGCCCTGACGGCGGAAGCGCAGGCGCATCCGAGCGAGCAGGCGTGGCTGCGAGTCGCGCGCTGGAAAGGCTGGTGCCACGACGCCGAGCCCGCGCTGGAGGACCTCGGCCGCGCGCTCGCGCTGAACCCGCAGTCGATCGCCGCGCACGAGGCCGCGGTGAAGCTCGCGCTCGGCGGTCCGACGCCCATCACGGCCCGCTGGCATCTCGAAGCCTTGATCGGGATCGATGCCGCGAACGCGCCGGCCTACCGCCGCCGGCTCGCCTTGCTCGACTTCCAAAACGGCCAGCTCGGCGAGGCGATCCGCACCCTCGGCCAGCTCGCGGCCGACGCGCCGGGCAATGTCGATTTGCTCATCGATCTCGCGACCGCGCAGCAGCGCGCCGAGCGCTGGGAAGACGCGCTCACGACCTGGAAAGGCGTCCTCGCCGGCGGCTCCAGCCCGCGGCGCCGCGAGGCCGTCGGCGCGCTCCTCCGCATCTATGAGCGGCTGAACCGGCCGCAGCCGGAAGCGGAGCTGTTGCTCGCGGAATTCGACACCCGCGCCGACGCGAAGGAACAGCTCGAGACGTTCAAGGAACTGCTCAAGCTCTGCGAGCGCGCCGGCCTTTTGTCATGGCTGCACGAGCAGTGGGCGGCGCGCCGCGAGGGGCGGCTCGATGACGCGACCGGCGAGATCGCGTGGGCGCAACTGCTGCGGGCCGAGGGCGATGCCGAGGGCGCTTTCACCGCGCTTTCCGATGCGCTTTTCACCGCGCCGAATCCCGCCGACGCGCTGCCGGAGCTCGTCCGCCAGGCGGAGGAATTGCGCCGGCTCGATGCGGCGATCGACTTCCAATCGCGCCTCGTCCGCCTCGGCTCGCAGGGCCGGCCCGAGGCACTGATCAAGCTCGCGGAATTGCAGGAAAGGGATTTCGCGATCGAGCCCGCCGCGCGCACCTGGGCGCTCGTCGTCTCGCGTTTCCCGCGCGATGCCGGAGCGCTGGCCGCCGCGGTGGAATTTCATCTGCGCTCCGGCGATCGCGCGCGCGCCGCGAGCCTGCTGCGCCGCGTGCGCGAGTTGGAGCCGAACGACACGCGCGCGCTCTTCAGCCTCGCGCGGCTGGATTTGCGCGACGGCGAGCTGAAGGAAGCGGAGGCGTGTCTCGAGCAGATTCTGCACGGGACGGAGTCGACGGGCGCGAAGCCGGTCCGTTTCCCCGCGATGAAGCAGGAGGAGTTCGCGCGCCTGCAGGCGGCGTATCTCCGCGGCCTGGAACAGCGCGGGACCAAGCCGCAGGCGGAGACGATGCGGGCGCTGCGCGGCTTCTGGGTGGAGGCGGTGGCGGACAACAAGACCGAGGACGATCTGCGGTTGAATGCGATCCGCGAGCTGGCCGGGCTCGCGCGCGCGAAAGAAGATCCCGCGTCCTTGAAGCAGTGGGTCCTGCGCTGGCGCAACCTCGAGGACGAAGATCCGAGCGAAGTGCTCTGGGCGCTCTATTACGCCAACGCCGGCGCGGCCACGCTGGATTTCGTCGAGGGGCTGATGGCGAAGGACCCCGCCAACGAACAATACCGGCAAGGCTATTTCTGGCTCGGGCTGCAACTGCGGGAATTTCGCCGGCTCGCGGCCTGGATGACGGTGCGTCGCGGCTCGGGCGATCGGCGGGATTTTGTCTACATCGCGCTCGCGCAGTATCTGCAGATGACGCCGGGCTGGATCGACCCGGAGTTGCTGCGGGCGCTGATCCCGCCGGAAGCGAAGGGGCGTGTTTGGGAGTTTGCGCAGCTGTGTGCGACCAACATGTGCTACACGGAGGCGGTCGAGCTCGGGCGGCGCGCGTACGCCGCGGAGAGGCAGGACCGCGCGGCGCGCGGCTGGGAGATCGCGCAGTGGGAGCTGGCGCTCGGGCATTCCGCGGAAGCGCAGCGCTTGCTCGCGGAGGTCGCCAAAATGCCCGGGGAAGGGTTCCAGGCGCCGGCCTACACCGCATTGCGCGCCGCGATGCTGCTGCTGCCGCCGGACGAACGGCCCGCCTCTGCCGAGCGGGCGGAGCACGCCGCCGCCGGCGCGCCGCCGCTGCATGCGGCGATCACACGAATCCTGGTGCGGGCGCTCAGCGGGCGGGAGGCGGAGGCGCGCGCGGAGGTCCGGCAACTCGCGCGCCGGTGGGTGTTGCCGCCTTTGACCGCGGACGATTATGGGGAGCTCCTCGCAGGCAAATCCATCACGGGCCGGCGCGCCTGGAATTTCGTCCAGGAGGCCGGGCAGCAGTTGCGGACATGGGGCCTCGACTCGCTGGCGCAGGCGTTTTGGGAAGAGGCGCTGGCCGACCCGGCGCTCATTCGCTTGCAAGGCGACAACGTGCAGGAGACCGCACGCGACGTGCGGCTGCAACTGCTGGCGCTGCAAGTCGCGCACGCCGGGCGCGATGAAGTGGCGGAGCTGCTGGAGCGGAGCGAGCGCGGCCCCCAGGCGCTCGAACCGGGCACCGGGCTCGGCGAGGCGCTCGAGCAAATGAGGGCCCTGCCGCGCGCGGTGGAAGTCTGGTATCGCGGGTGGCGGCATGATCCCTCGAACGGCCAGGCCTTGCGCAGCCTGCTCAACGCCTGCCGCGCGGCCGACGACACGGAGACCGCGGAAACCGCGCTCCAGGCCGGCGTTTCGCAGCGGCTCTTTTCCTTGAACGACAACGTCCACCGCGACCTCGTGCTGCAGCTCGCGGATTTGCTCGAGCGGCGCGGCGCTTTCCTGGAAGCGCGCAAGACGGTGGCCAAGGCCGTTGAGTCCTCGCCCTACGACACGCGGCTGATCCTTCGCCTGGCCCAGCTCACGGAACAAGCCGGCGCGCTCGCGGACGCCGAAGCGCTCTGGCGGCGCCTGCTCGCGGCGGACCCCAATCACGCGGCAGGCCAACTGGGACTGGCGGAACTGCTCGCGCGAACCGGCCGGCGGGACGCCGCGATCGTGCTCCTGCAAAAGGGAACGTCGCCCGGCGTGGAGACGAAACTCGCCGAACTCCTCTACGCCGCCGGCCGGACCGATGCCGCGATCGGGGTGGTCGAGCGCGTGAGCGGCACGGATCGGCTCGCGGCGCCGCAGACGCTGGCGACGGCGATGCTCGCGAAGGGCGACCGGCTCGCCGCGCGCACCATGCTGCAATCCGCGGTCGCGCGCACGAGCGATCCCGCCGCGGCGATGAAGCTCGAAAGCTTGCTCATCGAGAGCCTCGCCGCGCCCGCGGAGAGCACGCTCATCGCGCGCGAACTGCTGAAGCTGCGGCAGCTCGCGAGCGACGATCCCGGGCGGCTCGGCGTTTATTTTTCGTTCGTGCAAACCCACGCGGCCGCACTCGGTATTCTGGCCCCCGCGCAACGCGAGCTCGCCGCGGCCTGGAGCGAGGGCACGGGCCTGCTGCAGGCCGGGCTCGTGCTCTTGACCTGGAAACTCGAGACCGCGCCCGGCGAGGCGGAGACCGTGCTCAACCAAGTGCTGGCGCGGCGCGATGTCGGCGAGCCGTGGCTGAAGTCGATGCTCCCGCCGCTGGAGACGGCCCGGCGTCCGGATCTCGCGGCGCGGGTCGAGCAGCGCCTGCTCCGGCTCACGCCCGGCGACTTCGAGCTCCTGCTCTCCGCCGTGCGCCATCTCGACGCGGCCGGCCGGCGCGAGGACGCCGTCGCGCTCATGCAGGGATCGGGAGCCCGCGCGTTTATCGACGAGTCCGTCGCCCGCCCCGCCGCGCAAGCCTGGCTCGCGCTCGGCCAGACGGAACCGGCGCGGCAACTCCTCGGCACGATCGCCCCGCCGCGCGGGGTGTTGCGCGGATACGAGCCCTTGCTCGACCACGCGCAGCTACGCCTCGCCGCCGGTGATTTCGGACCGGCGAAGGCGCTCCTCCTGCGCGCGTTCGAGCATCCCGGCAACCATGAATACGCGCGGGTCATCGAGTGGCTCGACGCCGGCGGCAAGCTGGATCGCTGGGAAACCGAGCTCGGCGAATTCCGTTTCACGGCGACGCAAATGCTCGGCATTAAACGCGCGGTGTTTGCCAACTACGCCGCGCGTCCCGACCACGCCAAAGTCATCGCGCTCGTCGAGGCCCACCCCGAGTTGCTGGATGCGCCGCGTCTCGAGGCGTTGCGCGCGGCGGCGAAACGTACCGGCGAATTTGGCGAAATCGCCGGCGTGATGGAGCGTCCGCTGGCGCAATCGACCGACCCCGCGCTCTCGCTGAATTACGTGCTGACCCTGGCTGATTGGGCCGAGACCGAAGCACCCGACGCGGCGCTGGCCCATTTGCACGCCGCGCAGACCCGCCGGCCGGACGTGTTTCTCCTGTGCGAGAAACTCCACGCCCTGCACCGCGCGCGCGGCGAGCCGGCGGAAGCGAAAGCGGCGGTGCAGCGTTATCTGGCGGCCGCGGCGAAAGATGCGCCGGAGCGGGCGGCGGCGGCGAACCTGACGCAGTAGCGGCGTGCGTGAAGCGCCGAGGGTCGCACAGGCGTCCCGTCGATTCCGCGCGAGCACCCCGCCGCTCGCATGACTCGGCGCGGGCGGACCTTCACAGGTGTCCAGGGAGCTTTGGATCAGCCTTGCAGCGTAGCCATCGCTTTGCGGACGCGGGCGCGGGCGCGGAAAGCGCGCACTTTTACGAGCGGCCGGCTCCAGCCGGTGAGGGTGGCGATTTCGGCGACGGTCTTCTCTTCCAAGTGGAGGAGGGAAAGGATCAATCGGTCGTCGGCGCTGAGCGTTTCGAGTATTTTTCGGAGCGTTTCTTTCGCGCGCGCCGCGGCCTCGTCGGGCGCGTCATCGGGCGCTTGCAGGGCCGCTTCCACCGCCGCTTGTTCGTCCTCGCCGAGATCCGACCAGCGTAATTCGGGGCGGCAGGCGCGGGCACGCAGCTGGTCGCGGCAGACGTTGATCGAAACGCGCGAGACCCAGTTCTCCAGCGGCAGCCGCGCATCGTAGCGGTGCAGATTGAGGAATAGCTTCGCGAAGATTTCCTGCACCAGATCGGCTTCCTCCATGCGAAACGGGAGATGGCTCCGGGCGATCCGCGCCACCTGTGGGTACAGAAACTCCATCAACTCACGCGCGGCGGATTCATCGCGCTCGCGGAGCCAGGCGGAGATTGCGTTCTGGGCTTCTGCGGACATCGGGGGAATGGGCGGGATCGTAGCGGCTGAAGCCGGCAATCGCCAACGGCGACATCAACACGACTACACCCAAACGGCACGTCTCCGACCTTTTGTCCGGCAAAAAATCTTTTTTGCAATCACCTGTAACCGCGGCGCGAGGCGGGCCGTAACCACTCCTGTAATCCACACGCATGTCCACACCCGAAGACCCTTTCTCCCGCCTGAGCCGCCTGGCGCGCCGCGCGCCGGCCCAGCCGCCCGGCGACTTGCCGCCCGGGCTTGCCACCCGCGTGCTCGCTCAAGTGCGAGCCGCACGCGACGCCGATGGTGCTTCGCTCTGGCAGCGGCTGTCGTTCGGCGCGCTGCCTTTCGCCACGGCGGCGGCCGCCCTCTGCCTCCTCCTTGCTCACATGAAGCAGGAGCCCCCGCGGACAGATACGGAGACCCTCGTTCAGCACTTTCTCACCATTAATTCAGAGCCATGACCCGCACCGGCCCCACCAAAATCATCCTCGCCCTCGCTGCCCTCTTTTTTCTCGGCGGCGTGTGCGGCTACGCGTTTTCCAATCGCCAGGCGGAGCCCCCTGCCACCAGCGGCCGCTGGGAAGACCGCTGGGTGGAGCAGCGCCTGCGCGAAGACCTCGAGCGCCTGAAGCTGACGCCAGACCAGGTCGCGCAGACCCGCCCCTCGTACGATCAACTGCTGGCCGACGTCCGCCAAGTCCGGGAGCAGACCGCCCGCGGCATGTTCCGCGCGGTGTCCGCGCACCGGCAGACCCTCTCGGAGCAGCTCACGCCCGAGCAGCGTGAGGAATTCCAAAAACTCAGCGCGGAACGCCGCGCCCGCATGCCACGCAGCAAATAACCAACCCCACCATGTATCGCCACCTACTCCTCGCCGCAGCCTTCGCCGCAACTGCCTCCGCCCAGCAAAGTTCCTCATCTGCACACCGCAGCCCGGAACAAGTCTTCCAGTTCCTCGACAAGGACAAAAACGGCACTCTTTCGCAGGCCGGGTTCGGCGTGCTCAAAGACAAGATGCCGTCCCTGCGGGATCGTCCTGACGGCGTCGCCGCGCTGTTCAAGCGGCTGGACAAGGACGGCAACGGCTCGCTCAGCCTCGATGAATACCGGGCTCTGGCAAACCACGGCGCGCGCGGGTCCGGGACTCCTTCCACACCGGCAACCACGGCCGAGCCCGCCGCATCGGACCCGAGCGCCGCAAAACACTCGAAAAAGCGCGGCGCCCGCATGACGCGCTAACAATAACCACCTCCCATGTATCGCCATCTTCTCCTCGCAGCGGTCCTGGCCGCGACTGCCATCGCCCAGCAAAGTTCTCCGTCGGCACGCCGCAGCCCGGAACAAATCTTCGAGTTCCTCGACAAAGACAAAAACGGCACTCTTTCCGAGGCCGAGTTCGGCGTCCTCAAAGACAAGATGCCAACCCTCCAGGCGCGCCCCGATGGGGTCAGCGCGAAGTTCAAGGAGCTGGATAAGGACCACAATGGCGTACTCACGCTCGAGGAATTCCGGCCCGTGATGACCCAAGGCTCGCGCCGTCCCGCGGCCACTCCCGCTCCGGCCGCACCGGGCACTCCGGCTCCTTCCGCAACACCTTCGACTCCGCCGCCAACGCGCCGCCGTCCGACGGCTTCCCCGGCGCCCGCCGCCACGCCCAAGCCGGCGCCCCCTGCCGCCGCAAATCAGCCGGCCCCCACGGACGGCATTGCCTTCTTCGAGAAAAACATCCGCCCCGTGCTCGCGGACAAATGCTACCAGTGCCACGCAGCCGATGCGGAGAAGATCAAAGGCGGGCTGGTGCTCGACACGCGCGAAGGGATCCGGCGCGGCGGCGAAAACGGGCCGGCGGTCGTGCCGGGCAATCTCAAGGCGAGCCTGCTCATCGAGGCGATTCATTACGACAACAAGGACTCGGCGATGCCGCCGAAGAAGGCAGGCGGCAAGCTGTCGGACGAGGTGATCAGGGACTTCGAGAAATGGGTGCAGATGGGTGCGCCCGATCCGCGCGAGGGCACGGCGAAGTTGGCGGCCAAGCAGGATACGTCGAAGGCGGCGAAGGACTGGTGGGCGTGGCAGCCGCCCAAGAAAGCGCCCGTGCCACAGGTGAAAGATGCCGCCTGGCCCAAGAGCGACATCGACCGCTTGCTCCTCGCCCCGCTGGAAGCGAAAGGGCTGAAGCCCGTCGCCGATGCGGAGAAGCTCACGTTGCTGCGCCGCGTCTTCTTTGACCTGACGGGTTTGCCGCCCAGCACCCGCGACGCCGATGCGTTTATGAAAGACAGCTCGCCCGATGCCTTTAGCAAAGTCGTAGACCGCCTGCTCGCCTCGCCGCAGTTCGGCGAAAAGTGGGGCCGTCACTGGCTCGATGTCGCCCGGTATGCGGAGAGCACGGGCAAAGACATCAACCTCGCGTACCCGGATGCCTGGCGTTATCGCGACTACGTCATCGCGGCTTTCAACAAGGACAAGCCGTACAACCAGTTCCTGCGCGAGCAACTCGCCGGCGATCTCCTCCCGGCCGGGAATGACAAGCAACGCGCCGAGCAACTCGTCGCCACCGGCTTTCTGGCGCTGGGGACCAAGAGCGTCAACCAGGCCAACGCGCGGCAGTTTGCGCTCGATCTCGCGGACGAACAGATCGACACCGTCTCGCAAGCATTCCTCGGCGTGACTGCGGCATGCGCCCGCTGCCACGATCACAAATTCGATCCGATCCCGCAGAAGGACTACTACGCACTCGCGGGCATTTTTCTCTCCACGGATACGCATTACGGAACCTTCTTCGCCGCCCAAAACCGCAGCGCCACGGAGCTGATCGAACTGCCGCGCGGGGCGGGCGCGCCGGTGCTGCCGCGGGTGCTGACGCCGCAGGAACGCGGGCAGAAGCAGGCCGAGCTCGACAAGCTGCTCAAGGAAACCAACGAGATGGCCGAGGCCACTTTCAAGCCGGCGGCCGGCGCCAATCGTAATCCCAAGGGCCAGTTGGCGCTGCTGTTCCGCATGAATCAGATCGGATTGCTCGAATCGGAACTGGGATCGTTCGGCTCCGACGGGAAGATGCGCCCGCTGGCGATGGGGGTGCTCGATCAACCTGCGCACCTCAAAGAAGGCCGGACGCGCGGGCGCTCCACGCCGAGCTACGAGAACAGCACGCCGGACCAGGCGATCGCCTCGCGCTTCCTCGAACGCGATGGGCGATTTGCCCGCCCTCCCGAGTTTCGCGTCGTCAACGAGTCGCCGGTGTTTGAGCGCGGCGACGTGACCAAACCGGGCGGGAAAGTTCCGCGCGGTTTCCTCTCCGTGCTCACGCATCAGCCGCCACCGGCGATCCCCGCCAGCAGCAGCGGCCGGCGCGAGCTGGCCGACTGGATGCTCGCGGACAGCAACCCGCTGACGGCGCGCGTCATGGTGAACCGCGTCTGGCAATGGATGTTCGGGCAGGGCCTCGTCACGTCGCCCGACAACTTCGGCACGACGGGCAGCCTGCCGAGCAACCAGGCGCTGCTGGATACCCTCGCGGTGAAGTTCCGCGAAGGCGGCTGGTCGGTGAAGAAGCTCGTTCGCGAGATCGCCCTCAGCCGCGCCTACCAGCTCTCGTCGACGTTTGATGAGACCAATTTCGCCGCCGACCCGGAGAACGCGCTGGTCTGGCGGATGAGCAAGCGACGGCTGGATGCCGAGTCCATCCGCGATGCGGCTCTCGCGATTTCCGGCCAGCTCGACCTCCGTCCGCCGCTTGGCTCGCCGGTGGCGGAGCGCGGCAATGGCCCGATTGGGCAGTTCAAGCAGTTCCCCGGCGCAGGTGTCCCGGAGGATGTGCTCGTGGAATCAGGCGCCCGCACCAACGCGCGCTCCGTCTATCTGCCCATCGCTCGGGAGATGCTGCCCGATGCGCTCGCCGTCTTCGATTTCGCCGAGCCCGGCTTCGTGACGGGGAACCGGGAGACGACCAACGTCCCCTCGCAAGCGCTCTTTCTGCTCAACTCGCCCTTCATCGCCACCGCCGCGCAGAAGCTCGGCGAACGTTTGACGGCGGCGAATTCCGGCGCGGCCAGCCTCGATCAGCGGGTGCAGCTCGCCTATTGGCTCGTCCTCTGCCGCGCCCCGAGCGAAACGGAGCGACAGACGGCCCTCAACTTCTTCGCGAACTTTCCGAGCGGAACTTCGGCAGGCGACGTCCGCCCCGTCTCGACCGCCGCCCTGGCCCCCACGACGGCGGCGTGGACTTCCTTTTGCCGCGTCCTGCTGGCGAGCGCCGACTTCCGCTTCCTCAACTAACTCCTGCTTTCTGACCAAATGGCTCTTTCCGATTCTCCCGATCCCCGCTCGCCCTTGTTTTCCCGGCGCGAGTTGCTGAAGTCACTCTCGAGCGGCTTCGGTTACCTTGCCTTTGCCGGCCTGGCGGCTCGGGCTGCCGCCGCTGCGAATCCCACAGTGCCGGATGGCCCGCTGGCCCCCAAGGCGCCACATTTCGCACCACGAGCGAAGCGCGTCATCTTCCTCTGCATGCGCGGCGGGCCTTCGCACGTCGATACCTTCGACTACAAGCCGAAGCTCACGGCCAAGACTGGCACTCCCGGAATTCGAGCCGGCACGAAGCTGCTCGGCTCGAAATGGAACTTTGCCCAGCACGGCCAGAGCGGCCTTTCGATTTCCGAGTTGTTCCCGAATGTCGCGAATCATGCCGACGATCTTTGCCTGCTGCGCTCGATGCAGACCGATTTGCCCGCGCATCCCCAGGCGTTCCTGCAATTGCACACCGGCTCATTCCAATTCGTCCGTCCCTCACTCGGCGCCTGGACTCTGTATGGCTTGGGCACGGAAAACGAGAATCTCCCCGGCTTCGTCACGCTGACCCCGCCGGCCGCTTCGGGCGGGGCCCAGAACTACGGCTCCTCGTTTCTTCCCGCCATCTATCAAGGGACGCGGTTGGGCGCAGACAATCGTCCCATCGCCGGCGCCGAGATCCGCAACCTCGCCTCGCTGGTCAAGCCACAGACGCAACGCGCGGAGCTCGACCTGCTCCAGGCGATGAATCACGAGACGCTGCGGCGTGAGCGATCCAGACCCGAGGTCGAGGGAGTGATCGAGAGCTTCGAGCTCGCGTTCCGGATGCAGAAGGAAATGCCCCAGGTAATGGACCTCTCCCAGGAGAGCGAAGCGACCAAGTCCCTCTACGGCCTCGACAACGCGGCGACCGCGGACTTCGGCCGCAAGTGCCTTCTCGCGCGCCGTTTCGCCGAGGTGGGCGTGCGCTTCGTGGAAATCTCGCATGGCGACTGGGACCAGCACTTCAACCTGACCACGGCGCTCGGCGCGAACTGCCGCTCGGTCGACCAGCCGATCGCCGGCTTGCTGGCCGATCTAAAACAACGGGGCATGCTCAAAGACACGCTCGTGATCTGGGGCGGCGAGTTTGGCCGCACCCCGCACGCGCAGGGCGGCGACGGGCGCGATCACAACAACAAAGCCTTCACCATGTGGATGGCCGGCGGCGGCGTGAAGGGCGGCTTCGCCCACGGCCTGACCGACGACTACGGCTACGAAGCGGTCGAGAACAAGGTCCACGTGCACGACCTCCATGCCACCATCCTGCACCTGCTCGGCCTCGACCACGAGCGCCTCACCTACCGCTACGCCGGCCGCGAGTTCCGGCTCACCGATGTGCATGGGAATGTGGTGAAGGAGATCATGGCGTAGTTCGAGCGGGTCACTCTACATATCGTCACACAGCGCGTAGCCGGGCGCGCCCCGCTGCGCGAAAAGGCAGGCGGCTTTGCATAATTTGCAAAACTCGCGTCAGCGGGTCGAAGAGTGGCAATCCCCGCGTGGCGCGCGTCGTTTTCTCCCCCGCGTGGCACTCCACTAGCTATCTCACCTCCGCATGGCGCGCATTGACTCGTTTTTTAAGTTCATGAAGGAGCAGAACGCTTCCGACCTTCATCTGGCCACCGGCAACCCACCGATGCTGCGCATCCACGGCGAGCTGGTGCGCATCGACATGCCGTCGCTCGAAAATGACGACCTCAAGGCGCTCGTTTACGAGATCGCCCCGGAGCACAAGATCAAGGTCTTCGAGGAGACCGGCGACGTCGACTTCGGCTACGAATTCCCAGGGTTTGCCCGCTATCGCGCGAATTTCTTCAACCAGAAAAACGGCATCTCGGCCGTGTTCCGTCTCATCCCGAGCAAGGTTCTCACCTGCGAGGAGCTCGGCCTCCCGCCGGTGCTGCGAAAATTCGCGCTTTTGAAAAAAGGGCTCGTCGTCGTCACCGGCCCGACCGGCTCCGGCAAATCGACCACGCTGGCGGCGATGCTCGATTACGCAAATCTGCAGCGAAAGGATCACATCATCACGGTCGAGGATCCGATCGAGTTCGTGCACCGCTCGCAGCAGTCGCTCGTCAACCACCGTGAGGTCGGCATTCACACCAAGTCCTTCTCGTCCGCGCTCCGGGGCGCGTTGCGCGAAGACCCGGACATCATTCTCGTCGGTGAAATGCGCGACCTGGAGACGATCGACCTCGCGCTGACCGCCGCGGCGACGGGCCACCTCGTCTTCGGCACGCTCCACACGCCGAATGCGCCGAAAACGATCGACCGTATCATCGACGTCTTCCCCGCCGGCCAGCAGAACCAGATTCGCTCTTCGCTTGCCGAGTCGTTGAAAGGCGTCGTCGCGCAGAACCTTTTCCGCCGGATCGACAAGCCGGGCCGGCTCGCCGCCCTGGAAGTGCTGGTCGTCGATACGCCGATCGCCAACCTCATCCGCGAGGCGAAAACCCACCAGATTCCCGGCATGATGCAGGTCGGCAAAAAGAAGGGCAACCAGCCCCTCGACGACGCGATCACCGAGTTGCTCAGGGCCGCCAAGATCTCGCCCGAGGAGGCGTACGAGAAGGCGATGGACAAGAAGAAGTTCCGCGCCTTCCTCAAGAATCCGCCGGACGACTGGGAGGACTGAAGTAATCAGTGATCAGAAGCCAGTAATCAGTAAGACGCCTCCTCCGCATTTCTCAAACCGTAACTCATCTTCTTCTACCGCAGCCATCGAACGACCACCGGCCACTGATGACTGCCCACTGATTACTGATTACTTCACCCGCCATGCGCCGTTCTCATCTCGATTCCATTCTCCATGCGATGCTCTCGTCGCATCGGAACATCTCGGACCTGGTCTTCGCGGTCGGCAAGCCGCCGCAGGTCGAGAGCGACGGCGAATTGCGCGAGGTCGTCACGCCCCCCGGCATCGGCAAGCTGACCGCGTACCAGACCGAGCGCATCGCGCTGAACGTGATCGGCGACAACCGCCGGCTGCTGCGCGAGTTGCTGACGCGCGGCGCCTGCGACTGCGCCTACGCGCTCGAGGACCAGCTCCGTTTTCGCGTCAACATCTACAAGCAGCGCGGCCACTTCTCCCTCGTGATGCGCCGCACGCAGATGGAAATGCCGACGCTCTCCGCGCTCGGCCTGCCACCGGTTTTCCGCGACATCTGCAAGGAAAAGAACGGGCTGATCTTTGTCACCGGCGCCGCCGGCAGCGGCAAGACCACGACGCTCTCGGCGCTCGTCGATGAGATCAACGCGACGCAACCGGTCCATATCATCACACTCGAGGACCCGATCGAATTTGTGCACGAGCAGAAGCGCGCGACGCTCTCGCAGCGC
This sequence comes from Chthoniobacteraceae bacterium, assembly GCA_035997375.1. Lineage (GTDB taxonomy): Bacteria > Verrucomicrobiota > Verrucomicrobiia > Chthoniobacterales > Chthoniobacteraceae > DASYIS01. The sequence continues at coordinate 3,857 of DASYIS010000428.1, read as the reverse complement.
GAGCTTGGCGAGGATTTCCCGGACTTCTCCTCCGGCCTGCGCTCCGCCCTGCGGCAGGGGCCGAAGGTCATCCTGGTCGGCGAGATCCGCGATCGCGCCACCCTGGAAATCGCGCTCGCCGCCGGCGAGACCGGCCATCTCGTGCTGACCACCATGCACACGATCAGCGCCGGCCAGACGATCAACCGCATCGCGGGCATGTTCGACGCCGCGGAGCAATCGTACATCCGCCTGCGCCTCGTGGAAACGATGCGCTACATCGTCTCGCAGCGGCTCGTGCCGAAGATCGGCGGCGGCCGTCACCTGGTCCAGGAAGTGATGGGCAGCAACCTGCGCGTGCGCGACACGATCGTGAATGGGGAGGGCGAAGGGCGCAGTTTTTACGACTTGATCGACGGCAACACCTCCATTGGCTGGCATACCTTCGACCAGTCGCTCACGCGCGCCGCGGCGGCCGGGATGATCGAGGACGAGACGGCGCTGCTTTACGCCAACAATCGCAACAAGCTGACCCGCATGCTCGACGACGCGCGGAAGCAGCAGGGCCGCCAGGAGCCGAAGCCCGAGCAGAAGCCGGGCGGGCTCAACATGCGGCTGACCGCCTGATTTTCACCTGCCGCCATGCCTGATTTTCCCACTGGATTCGAACCCCACCACCGCTTCGATTTTTTCGAGACGGGTGACAAGACCGCGCTCGTCTGTCTCGACGTACCGGAGATGCAGCGGCTCGCGATCGAGCAACTCGACGCGCTCGGCTACAAGGTCCACACCGGCCTGTTTCTCGACGACAGCGTGCTGAAGCTCCGCGCGCATCCGTATGATGTGATCCTCGTCTCCGAGCACTTCGCCGGCAGCACCCTCGCGTCGCATCCCATCCTGCAGGAGGCTTCGCGCCTCCCCTCCGGCCAGCGGCGCAAGCAGACGCTGACGCTCCTCGGCCCCAGCTTCACGACCAACGACGAGTTGCAAGCCTTCGCAAACAACGTCGACCTCGTCGTCTCGCTGCAAGACTTCGTCAATCTCCGGCCCGTCCTTCGCCGCGCGGTCGCGCGCGGCGCGGAACTGACCGCGCCGCTCCACGAGACGCTCTCCATTCTCGCGGCCGAGGAATATCGCGGCGCGCGGGCGGAGCGTTAGCCGTCACGGCTTGGGTACAAACATCACGGCCGTACGGCCCGGGACTTTCCAGTCCTTGATCTTGCCGTCGGCTTGCACCACCAGTTCCCAACCTTCGTGGACTTCCTGGTACTTGCCGGGCTTCAGGCTCGTCCCAAGGTCGCTGACTTGGAACGGCTCGGCCGCCTTGTTGATGACCACGAACCGGTCCGTCCCGCGCTGCCAGCCAATCGTGTTCGGCGTCTCGATCCGGTAAATGTCCTCGCGCCGGTCGACGCCGTCCTGGCCACCCAGGCAAAGATTGTGGAAGCGAACGAAAGCGGCCAACCGTGCATCGTCGTATTTGTCATCCTGCTGATCCGCCGGGAGGGACTTCATGTCGGCGAAGACGTAGGGCAGGCCGTCTTCACGGCCCATGATGAAGGCGTACGCGAGCGCCACGTCGTCGCGATTGATCTTGTGGCTGCCACCATCCCAGCCCACCCCGAAGAAGTTCAGCGAGCCGAAGTCGAGCCCCCGGTCATTGGCTCCTCCACGGTCGATGTCGTGATTGCGCACGAACGTCACGGCCTTTGGGCCCGGAAGGGCATGGTGATTTTCCGCGGCGTGCCGAAGATTCCGCAGATCACCGCCGAGCCCGAAATCACGCCGCATTTCCGCCACCAGTGGGAAGTCATAAAAATCGAGCGTATCGATGTGCGGAAATTGCTGCTCGTCACCGGCAATGACCTCGCCAAAGGAGTAAGAGCCCCCAAAATCCTTCAGGACTTCCGCAAAGAACTCCGGCTCGATGTGTTTCGCCGCATCGAAACGAAAGCCATCGACCCCCATCTTAACCAGCATGGAAAGATAGTCCTTCGCGACCTGGCGGACGTGAGGCGACTCCGTATTGAGATCCGCCAGGGCGTTGGAAAGCCAGCAGCGGTGGACGCTGTTGATGTCGTTGTCATGAATGTCGCAACGCGGGTGAAAATCGTCCGGGCCAAATTGCGGAAATTTGTCGCTGACGATCCGATTGTTTTCGATTTTCACAAACTCCGGAGCCTCGTCAACGTCGACGGTATGGTTAAACACCACGTCGACAATGATCGCGATCCCCACGGCATCCGCCTTCGTGTTCATGCTCCGGAATTCCGCTTCGCTCCCGAGCGGGCCGCCGATGACCGAGAAATCGATCGGCTGATAACGCCCCCACCATTGCCAGACCTTCTCGTTGCTTTTCTGCGGGGGCGAGACGTGAATGTGGCTATATCCGAGCTTCTTCAGGCGCGGGAGTTCGGCCTCAATGTCCTTGAAGGACCAATTGAAGAGCTGGACGATGACGTTGCGCTTGGCCGGCTCGGGGATCCCCGCCGCGACCCCGTCGTCCGCGGCGACACGCAGGGAGAACCCCGCCAGGATGGCGCAGACGACGACCGTACACCGACTAAACAGAGGAAGTTTCATATAATTACGCGAGCTGACGTTGGACGTAGGTATCGACGACGGCTTGGAAGTAAGGAACGACATCCGCAAAGGAGCGCGCCGTGACCAGGTCGTCATCCACCACGACATGGCTCTCCGCCGGCACAAAGGTCGCGCCCGCATTGTAGATATCGGCGAGCACCACCGTGTGACAGATGACCTTGCGGCCCTTCAACAACTCGGGGATCGGGGTCAGAATCCACAGCGCGTGACACATCGCGCCCTTGACGATCTTCGGATTGCGCATGGCGGCCGCGAAGAACTTCACCGCAGGCGCTTCCCCGAGCTGGGACGGATCGCCGAGGCTGTGCATCGGCGGAATTTCGCGCAACCGAACGGCGCAATAATTCGCGACCATGATGACGATCCCGTAGTCTTCCGCGCTCACCTGCGTCACACACTTGCTCACCTTGACCGTGTGAATGTCGCGCACGGGACGCAGCGGGCTGTCGATGTCGCAAACGAATTCGCGCTCGGGGTCGCCCCAGAGGTAAGAGAGGAGATCGACCGTGGCGCCTAAATTGGCAAACTCCTTTTGATAATAGGCAATCTCGTCGGCAATGAATTCCGTTTCGAGAAGCACGGCTACGCGGACACCCTCGAGAGGGCGATTGATTTCTGAATGTTCCATATAATTTGCCTGGTTATTTGCTCTCTTCCATTCGCTTGACCAGGGGGTGATCGGAGCCCAGTTCGATCCGGGCGAGTTCCAACTGCGTGCGCCCGTTGATCCCGGGCAAATTAAACGGAGCGCCGGCGTCGAGCATGGCCCCGGCCGCGTCCGGGTGCCCGCACCAGATGGAATCATGCAACGGCGTATAGCCATTGGCCGGACCGCGAACGTTTAGGTCCGAACGCCGGGGTGCGTCGAGCAACGTCCGCAGCGCTTCCTCGTGGCCGAAGAAGGCGGCCTTATGCGTGGGATACGCACGAAACAATCCGTCCGTGGCCTCGGGCGAAGCGCCGCGCTCGAGCAACAGCTTGACGATTTCCGCGCGCCCGTCGCGTGCGGCGGCCAGCAACGGGGTGTGCCCGTCGTCCCCGCCCGCTTCGACGGGGTGAACCTGATTCACGTCCTGCCCGCCGTCGATGAGCGCTCCGATCTCCTCGAGATTCGGCGTGGCCGCCGTGACCGCTGCATAAAGCGTCAGCTTTGCTTTCGCCGCCGCGCGCTTCTCCACCTCCGCGTCGATGATCTGACGGATCTGTTGCGCCCGCTCCAGGTTCACCTGCTGTTGCAGCATGATGTTGCAATAATCGCTCGGCGAAACTCCATA
>DASYIS010000427.1:0-2596 GCA_035997375.1 Chthoniobacteraceae bacterium | reverse complement strand
CGGCCGTAGGCGATGTTCTCGCGGACGGTGCCGCCGAAGAGCAGCACCTCCTGCGGCACGATGGCGAAGTTCTCCCGCAGATGCGCGAGGTCGTAGCCGGCGGCGGCGCGGCCATCGAGCAGCACCGCGCCTTCCTGCGGCTCGTAGAAGCGCAGCAGCAGCGCGGCGATGGTCGACTTCCCCGCGCCGCTCGGGCCGACCAGCGCGATCTGCTCGCCGGGCGCGGCGGAGAGCGTGAGGCCGTCGAGCACCGGGAGATCGGGGCGCGAGGGGTAGCGGAACTTCACCGCGTCCATCCGCACCTCGCCCGTGAGCCGCGTGGCGATCGTAGCCGTCACGCTCCGCGTGACGAGCCCGGTGCGTGCGCCGCCGACACTTTCGTGTGCATTCGACGCCGTGCCTGGATCCAGAGCGCTTCGCTCATCACGCGGAGCGTGATGGCTACTATCGGCCAGCAGCTCGGGGTCTTCGCGGAAGAGCTCGCGCACCCGCTCGCTCGCGCCGAGCGTGCGATTCAGCGTGCTGAAAATGTCCGCAAACGACGCGACCGCGCCGCCGATGAAGAAGGTGTAGATCGTGAATTGCGTGAGCTGCCCGTGCGTCAGCTTCCCCGCCTGCAGCAGCCGCGCGCCCCACCACATCACGAGGATGATCGAGCTGAAAAACCCCGCGATGATGAACGCGATGAGCCCGGCCCGCAGCCGCGCCGCGGGGATCACCACCGCCATGAAGCGGTCGAGCGCCGAGCCGTAGCGGCGGGACTCGAACTGCTCGTTCGTGTACGCCTTCACGCTCGCGATATTGTGCAGCGTCTCCTCCACGATCGTCGCCGCCTCGGCCAGCCGGTCCTGCGCTTCCTTCGACGCCTTGCGCACGCGCTTGCCGAAAAAGAGCGCGCCGAGCACCACCGGCGGCACGGAGATCAGCATCACGCCGGCGAGCTGCGGCGAGGTCCAGACCATCGCCGTCACGCCGGTCAGCGCGAGCATCGTCTGCCGGATGGTCTGCGGCACGAGGAAGGCGAACATCTCCTGGATCTGCGCGAGATCGCTGGAGAGCCGGCTGGTCAGCTCGCCCACGCGATGCGTGCTGAAGAAATTCATCGGCAGCGCCACGATCCGGCTGAAGAGCTGATTACGCACATCGACCACCGCGCGCTCGCCGACGCGGTTGAACGTCTGCGACGAGAAAAACGTCAGCGCCGCCTGGATGACGAGCGTCGCGACGAGCAGCATCGCCACGCCATCGACCGTCGGCACGTGCCCGAGCAGCAGCGGCCGGTCCTCCACCATGAGCGCCGCATCGATGAGATACCGCAGCAGCAGCGGAAACGTCGCGCCAAACGCCATCGAGACCAGCGAAGCCGCCGCCGCCCCGCGAAAGGCGAACCGGTACGGCCGCAGAAAGGTGAAGAGATAACCAAGCTCGCGCAGGGTCTCAGGTTTGCGCGCAGGCGTGGCGGGTGTGTCGGACATGCAGGCGCTTCTTCTACGGCGCGCCCGGCGGAATGCAAATGCGGCCCTCACGATCGTAGCCATCACGCTCCGCGTGATGCGCGATGCGCGCGGCCCCCACCAAACAGCTTTGAACCTTGCGGCCGAACGCCGACCTGAGGAACACTCTCCGGCAGGAGCGATTGAGCAACCCGCAAACCCATGAGCGAGAGACCATCCCTGCTACAGCCGGAAGAAATCGAGCAGGTGACCCTGTTGATCCGCGGGCAGAGGGTGATGCTCGACGGGGACCTGGCTGCGCTCTACGGCGTCACCACTGGAAATCTCAACAAGGCCCTCCAACGCAACCTCGACCGGTTTCCGCCGGACTTCATGTTCCAGCTGACCGCCGAGGAGGCTGAGGCTTTAAGGTTCCAATTTGGAACCTTAAAGCGCGGGCAGCACGTCAAGTATCTGCCGCACGTCTTTACGCAGGAAGGCGTCTCCATGCTTTCGGGCGTGCTGCGCAGCCCGCGCGCGGTTCACGTGAACATCGCCATCATGCGCGTCTTCGTGCGTTTGCGGGAGACGCTCGCCCTCCACAAGGAGCTCGCCCACAAGCTCACCGAGCTGGAACGAAAGGTCGAACTCCACGACACCAGCATCCGCACCCTTTTCAACGCCATCCGCGAACTGATGTCGCCCCCGGCAAAGCCGCCGCGGGAGATGGGCTTTCATGTCAAAGAAAAGCCCGCGACTTATCGTGTGAAAAGAAGGTGACCATGCCCGACGACTTCCAATACGACGTCTTCCTGAGCCACAGCGCGAAGGATAAGGACGTGGCGCGCGACATCGCGGAACGGCTGCGCAAGGACGGGGTGAAGGTGTGGTTCGATGAATGGGTGCTCAAGCCCGGCGACAGCATCCCGGCCAAGATCGAGGAAGGGCTGGAGCACTCCCGCGTGCTGGTGCTCTGCATGTCGGCGAATGCGTTCGGCTCGGACTGGGCGCAGTTGGAGTCCGGCACGTTCCGCTTTCGCGACCCGCTGAACGAGGAGCGCCGACTCATTCCTCTGCGGCTCAGGTCGTGGATGCGGTGCGGATCGATTCGCGGCGCAAAGGCAAACTGCTCGCTCTGGAGGTCGGCTCACGCATCACCAGCG
>DASYIS010000426.1:0-25172 GCA_035997375.1 Chthoniobacteraceae bacterium | reverse complement strand
ATTCGCCGAGCACAAACGACGCGTGCTCCACATGGCTGGTGTGGTAGAGCACGTTCACGCTCCGGCTCACGAGGCGCACGGTGAGTTGCGCGCCGAGCCATCCGAGAAGGCCGCCGAGCGCGCCCCCGGCGAGCCCGAGCGCGGCGGCCTCGATCAGCCACGCGCCGCGGATTTCGCGCTCCGTGACGCCGAGCGAGCGCAACGTGGCGATCTCCTCGCGCCGACGGACCACCGCGCCATCGAGCGCCTGGTGGATGAAATAAAACCCGACGAGCAGCGCGAGCGAAGAGAGGAGCGTGAGGTTCAGCCGCAGCGCGTGCGTGAGCTGTGAAGCGGTCTCGCGGCGCTCGTTGCGCGACGAGATGGTCCAGCGGCCGTGCGCCTCCGCGGTCAGGATCGCGCGCACTTCCTCGCGCAGTCGCGCGGCGCCCGCGCCTTCCTCGACGACGCACTCGATGCGCTCGATCCGCCCCGGCGTGCCGGCGAGCTTCTGCACCACCGGCAGATCCATCACGATGAGCGCCGCCGGCGCCTCGCCGCCGCCGTTCGTGCGCGGAATGATGCCGGCGACTTCCAGCGTCTCGAGGCGGTCGTTGATCAACACCGCGAGCTTGCCGCCGATGGCGAGCCGCTGTTGCTCCGCCAGCGCCTGCGTGATGTAGGCCGCGCGCTCGCGCTTGAGCACATCCCAAAATTCGCCGCTCGCGCCCATGAGCCAGTTGCGCTGCTCCGGCGCGCCCTCCTGCGGCACGGCGAGATTCGCCAGCGCCGCGAGATCGACGCCGACGATCGACCATGTGGCGCGCGTGCCGAATGACCGCTCGTCTTCGCCGTGCGAAGGCTCGGTCCCGGTGATTTCGAGCACCGGCATGAGATGCACGGGGCGGTCGCCGAGCAGCGTGCGGACGTCGCGCAGCGTGCTTTCCGGCAGGCTGCCGGCGGGCGAGGTGAGCACCCAGTCGCTCTCCTGTTTGATGAGCTCGGTGAAGCTCTCAAAGCTTGCCAGCACGGCGCGATTCGCGAGCCGCATCGCGAAGAAGACGCCGATGCCGAGCGCGAGGATGAGCACGAGCACCGCCGACTGCAGCGGCGCCTGTCGCCAATGCCGCAACGTGAAGCGGCGCCAAAGCAGGCCAGTCATGACGGGAGGATCGCGCCGTCCAGGATGTGCAACGTGCGATGGCAGATGCGCGCCGCCTCCTCGCTGTGCGTGACGAGGAGCAGCGCGGTCCCGTGCTCCTCGCACAGCTCGCGCGTCAGCTCCAGCACGCGCTCGCTGTTCGCGGAATCGAGGTTTCCCGTCGGCTCATCCGCGACCAGCATCGGCGGCCGGTGCGAGAGCGCGCGAGCGATCGCGACGCGCTGCATTTCACCGCCCGAGAGCTGGCTCGGAAACGCCTCCGCGCGATGCGCCAGGCCGACGCGCGAGAGCAACTCGCCGACGCGCGCCCGACGCGCCTCCGCCGGCTCGCCGAGGAGTTGCAGCGGCAGCTCGATGTTCTCCGCCGCCGTCAGCGTCGGCAGCAGATGGAAGAACTGAAAGATGTTCCCGCAATGCCTCCGCTGCAGGAGCGCGAGCGCGCGGCGATCCAGCGCATGCACCGCCTGCCCGCCCCACCAGACCTCGCCCGTGTCCGCGCGATCGACGCCGCTCAGGCAGTTGAGCAGCGTCGTCTTCCCGCTGCCCGAAGGGCCGGTCAGCGCCACCCGCTCCCCGCGCTCCAAGGTAAGCGAGATGCCGCGCAGGATCGGCGTGCCGTCGTAGGATTTCGCCAGGGAGCCGGCGCGGAGGATGGGAGTGTCAGTCATGCGATGAAGGTGTTGGAGGCCGTGTTTCACTTTTGGTCCGCACAGTCCCTGTGCGGCTCAGGCCCGGACCGCACAGGGGACTGTGCGGACCACAGCCGGTTGAGGGCACCGGTTCGTTTCGGGACGAAATGCAACGTTTTGAACGAGTGAGAGAGTTGAGAGCGCCGGGTTCCACAGGAGGACACCTGCGGGAGGTGCACAGGACTTACGGGAATGGGTTGCAGCGTGGAAATAGAGAGACGGACCGACTTTCGGGAATGATTGTCGGAATGAACGCGGGTGAATTTCGGGACGAATTGTAACGTTTTGCGCGAGCGGGGGAGTTCATCGAGGTGTGTTCCACGGAAGCAGGAGGCGAGCGGCGGACCGAATTTCGGGAATTTCGAGAATCGGTCGCAAAGTGGAAACAGGGAGGCCGGCCGACTTTCGGGAAGGATTGTCGAAATGAGCGCGGGGAATTTCGGGACGAAATGTAACGTTTTGCGCAGTTGAGAGCGTTGCGCGGGACGTGTTCCACGGAAGTACGAAGGCGGACGGCGCGAGCGAGAGGCCCGAACTCGGGAATTTCGGGAATCGCCTGCCTGCGGCGCCCCCAAGGGGCGGCGGCCGTCCCGGCGCCGGCCACTGCTCCGCGAAGCGCCAACTCCTTGCGCCTTCGCGGAAAAAAACGCGTGCGATCTGAGACGGACGCCAGTCCTTGGACTGCGGCAGCCTGCTGCCGCTTTGTGGAGCCCGCCCCTTCGGCAAACTCAGGGCCTTCGGCAGCCTGCTGCGGGTGGGGAGGATGCAGCAAACAGCAGCCCTTTCGCAGACCCCGCCGCACGCAGCAGGCTGCCGAAGGCCCTGAGTTTGCCGAAGGGGCGCCCCCCACAAAGCGGCAGCAGGCTGGCGCAGTCCAAAGCCGGCTTCGCCGGCCTGGCACCGCTCGGCCGCGCCCACCCGCCAGCCAACGGCGACTGGCCGGCCGATCCGCACTGCAAACCGGCGAAGGATCGCCACGGCCCAAACGACCTCCGAAGCAAGTGAATTGGCGCGACCGCGAGTTCATGGCGCCCATCGTACCACAGGTTTTCCGAAATCGTCGTTTTTGCCCAAAAGTGTTGTGAGGCTCCTCGGCGCGAACGACTTACACACCGCAATTGGCTTCCTTCGCTCATTATTCCTCCGCGTTCTTAGCCGGAACGTCAGTTACTTCGCTGCCGCAGGCAGCCCTGGTCCGGGGAGCACACGCGCCCTCCGCCTCCTCGGAGGGCGCGTGCGCTCCCCGGGCCGTTCGCGGTCCGCGCTCAATGAATCGTTCCGGCGCAATGGTGGGCGCTCTCCAATTTCGTTCCGCGATTAGCATTCGTCTCGCTCGTAGTGCTGGCGGTTCTCGCGCCGCCTCCGGGGCGCATGCGCGTATGCGATGGGTTCCGGTGGTTGCGCTCGTTACACTCGCTGCACCACCGGCTAATCTCTGGCTGGCCCTCCGGGCCGCGCACAGGGCGGCCTGCATCGGTTTTTTCCGATTTTGCCTTATCCGTAACTATGCAAAACGCGCGCCGCCCACAATGGGTAGCACAGGCATCCCGCTTGTTCCGGCGGGCGGGACGCCGGCGGGACGCCCGCCGGAACAGGCGGGACGCCTGTGCTACCCATCGTTGAGCGACGCCGTGAGTCGCCTCACTCGACGTAGAGCAGATCGACGTCGTCGACCTTCGGCACCACCACGCTCCCGTCCTTAAGAGTCAGCGGGCCGTGGACCTGTGAGCGGACCTTCGTCACCTTCTGCTCGGGGCGGAAGGTGATGCGCACGTTCTCCGCCGGCACCGGCGACTCTTTGCCCGCACTGGAGGCGTACGCCCAATTCATGAGGGCAATGCCGTGGCGGCCTTTGTTTTCCAGCGGTACGGCCTCGACCAGCGGCTCGGAGATTTCCAGCGCCAGCTTCCGCGACACGGCGGGCTCGGCGATGAGCGCACGCAGCGCGGGATCGAAGTCCGCGTGCATGTCGTAGTCGGCGCGGCGGACTTTCGCGGAATACGTGAGCCCCGCCCAAAAGCCGGCGGCGATCACTTCGCCTTTGCCATGGGCATGGCGCGCGACGGCGGCCTTGCCGTCCGCGAACGTCGCGAGCGGCTCGATCCCCTTCCCCTCCAGCGCTTCGCGGCCGATCGACGCCTGCAGTTTCGCGCCGCGAAATTCGAACGCCGCGCCGGCGGGAACCTCCTTCTCGACCATCGGCGTAAAGCTCGTCGCCTTGTACGGCTCGACGCTGCCCCAGCTCTCCAGTTTGCGTTCGCCGAGTCCGAACATCTCGTTCAGCGCGGTCGCCGGCTGGTTGGCTTCGTCGCGGGAAAGACCGAGCGCATCGGTCCAGAGCGTGCCGCCCTTGCGCACCCACGCCTCGATTTGCGCGGCGGCGTCGCGGCGGAGATTCGGGCCGACGACGTAGAGCACTTTGAAGCGGTCGAGTTTCCCCTCGGCGAGCTGTTGTTCGCTCAGAATCGCGACCGGCACGTGCGCATGCGCCAGCGCGAGGTAGACCCACTTGGCGTCTTCGAACGCGGTCAGACCGATGGCCGATCCCCTGCCCCAGATCTCCGACGCGCGCGGCGAGACGAACGCGACCTCCGGCTCCTGCTCGAACTTCGCGCCGTAGAGGAAGTCCTCGCCCCGACCGAGGAATTGCGCGGCGTGGGCGACGCGCTCCAGCAGCTCGGGCGACTGGGAAAAGCTGTCGCCCTTCGCGTAATCCGGCCCGTACGTGTACCACTCGAAGGCCCGCACGCCGCGCGCAACGAGCGTGAGCATGCGCTGCGCGGGCGCGCCGCGATGCGGCTTCACGAGGCTCCCCATCGGCAGCTCATGGCGGGCCGCGATGCCGCGGCCGATGTCGCCGAGATACGACTCCCATTGCCACGAGCGCGGGTCGCGGTTCGACGTCTCGAAGACGAACGCCGTGTTCGCGCCGAGGTCGTAAAACTCATGCCAGTCAAGGCTCGACCCGCTCCAACTCGGCGTCGGGCCTTGCATGGCGTAGAGCAGGATGCCCTCCTTCTTGAAGGCGCGCGCCGGCTCCGGAAAGACCTGGCCGGTGGCGTAAGTCATGAACCGCGAGGTATAGTAATAGCGGAGCGCCTCGGCGGCATTCGCGGGCTCCGGCGGCGGCGCGGCCTTCGCGCCCTTCACCTTCGGCGGACCCCAGATGTCGAACGGCTTCACCTCGTCCCACGATTTCGCGCCGAGCTCGGACAACGGCACTTTTTGCGCGCGCAGATAGTCGCGGAACTTCGCCGCGCACCGCTCGCAGCGCATGATGTGATCTTTCGCGAACACGCCGATCTCATCGGTCCAGAGCCCCCAGTTTTCTTTCGCGCCACTGGCCTTGTGTTCCTCGATCGCCTTCGCGGTGACGGTCGCCATGTTCGCCTTCAGCGCGGGATCGAACGGGCAGCCGTCCGGCTCCGGCTGGCCGGCCCGCGCGACGCCGAAGAAGTTCATCGGACTGCCCGAGCCCGGTCCGCCCCAGTGGATGCGGCGGAACTGATCGCCGAAGCCCGCGGTGTCGATCGGCTTCAGCGCATCGACCACGCCGTTCACCCCGAGCATGCGCATCGAGCGGCATTCGTCCGCGAGCATCTCGGGATTGCAAAAGCGCACGCCGTAGCCGGCGCCCTTGCTGCCGGCGGCGCTCTCGCCGTAGCCGCCGAGATGGCCGATGATGCCAAACTGCTTTGGCATCACCGCGTCCTTCGGCGTCACCTTTTCGAGCGCCTCGCGGCGGGCGCGGGCGTGTCCCGAGAGCCCCTGGAGCGAGGCGACGAAATCCGGGTTCGCGCCGCCACGGGCGTCGAGCTTCTTGCCGGGAAACGCGAAGCCGACCGTCGCCCCTTTCGGCGCGTCCTCCTTGAACGTCTGGAAGACCTTGCCCTTCTCGGCGAACTCGAATTGCACCGACGTCGCGAGGATCGGCGGCGACGCGACTTTCTTGCCGGGAAGCTTGTCCGCGGGAGGCGAGCCGGGACTCACGACCACCGAGGGAAAAGTCCACGAGCCGGCGCGGCCGATGACTTGCTCGAGCGGAGCCCACGCGCTCCATTCATTCAACCCAAGATCCGCATCATTGGTTTCGCCGAGGAAATCGCCCTTCGTCACGGTGCCGCCCAGCCCTTCGCCGCCGCGCCGCCAGGAGACGTGGAGCCGCTCGGACGCCGGCTCGGCGCGGGTCACGCGCACGCGCATCGCCATCCGCTGGATGGACGCGGCGGCCAGCTTCCCGCCGGGGTCGCCGAGGTCGGTTTGTTCCTGTGCGGAGACAAAGTGGGTGATAAGGCAGGCGGCGAGGAGAACGAGTGTTTTCATGAGGGAAATAGCTATAAACGTTCGTGGCGCTCGTTCAGCACAGCGGCCTCGGATAGGGTGGGCGTCCCGCCCGCCGTCGAGGGCCGAGGCGGCGGCGTACGGGACAAGTGGAGGCAGTTGCTTCGGGCGAGCCATCCTGCCCGAGAGCGGGCGAAAGGCGGGGCGGAGCAGTGGCGTTGAGCAGCGCTCCACCGACTAAGCGTATGCTCGGGCAGGATGCCCTCGTTGGCGGGCGGGACGCCCGCCCTACCCGGGGCCAGTTCGTGGTTCGCGCGTCTCGTGGGTTCATAATCTGGCAAATCATGTCGGCTGCGTTTCGCCCGGACCGCCGGCAGCCACATAGCCGCGGCTCGCGCCGGCGTCATCCGGGCTGACCCAGAAGGCGTAGAGTTTGCCGCGCTTGAGGGTGAAACGAAAGCGCACCGGTTTCCCGGCGAGGGCGGAGAGGTCGTTCGTCGCCTGCCAGGCGATGGCCTGCCGCGTGGAGTCGTGAGAGAGCGGCGCACACGCGGCCTTGGTGAAGGGCGCGATCGGCTCGCCTTTTTCATCGAGCACCTCGACGCGCAGCTCCCCGCGAGGCGCGTCGACGTTGACGAAAAGATGCTTGCCCGTGAACACGACGGGCCGTGTAGTCACCATCCCCTCCGCCTCGCCCGCGTCGAGCGAAGCGAAGCCGTCGCGGCGCAGCGTGGCCAGCCCGGTCGAGCCGCCCGCCTCGCGATTCGTCGGCGTGCCGCTCCGGCCGCTGCAATAGAAATAGAGCTTGTCGCCGACCACGAGGCAGCCGCCACCGGCCGACTGCACGTTGCCGTAATTCCAATCGCCCTTCGTCTCCGACATCGGCAGAAAAGGCGTGCGGTCGGGCCGCGCGAAGTGGAAGCCGTCGCGGCTGAAGCCGAGGCAGACGTCATTCAACTCCGGCCGGCCGCTTTCCTCGGGCGCCTTGCCGCGCCAGAGCGTAAACAAACCGAGGATCACGCTCTCGTACGCCACGCCGTCGAGGTTCGTGAGCTGCGGCGGGAACTTCGTATCCGCGCGAGGCACGTCGAGCGTGTCGGCGCCGAGCCACCACGAGCGTGCCGTCTCTTCCCACGCCGCGTCGCGCACCGCGTCGTTGCACTCGAGATAGCGCCGGCAGCGGCCGACCTGCATCGTCGAGTCCTTGCGAATCCCGTACTCCCACTTCTTCCGAAACGGATTCCGGAACACCGTCGAGCGCGGATAGATCGCGCTACTCTTCGCCACCACGTCGCCCCAGTGGACGCCATCCGCCGAGATGTGAATGTGGAAGAGCCAGCTCCCCTTCCCGTCCACCTCCTCGCGGTGCGCGCGAAAGAGCTTCCAGCGCCGCGCGGGATCGGCCTCTTCGTGGTCGAGCCAGACGATCGCCGAATCGCGGTCGCCGGTCGAAACGATGTTCGTGCCGGCCTGCACATCGAGCTTCGGCTTCTCCCATTTGATGCCGTCCTGCGAAGTCGCGTAACAGGTGCAGGCGCGATTGCTCCCCATGTACCACATCTTGAACAGGCGGTCGTGCGGATCGTACCAGACGCCGTCGCTGTAGACCGAGGCCATCGGGAAATCGCCCTGCTGCTCCCACGGCTGATCGGCGCGAATGACCGGGCCGCCGGGATGATATTCCGCGCGATGAAAGACGCGCTCCAGCGTGCTCTTCTCGATGAGGAAATCGTCGACGAACAATTGCCGGCCGACATCGATGTTCACCACCGCCGGCGGCTGCTCGAGATACGGCGGCACGGTTGGCTCGTGCAGCTTCGTGTTGTTGCGCGCCGGCGGCCAGACCTTCGGCAGGCGGATGCCATTGTAGAGCAGCTCGCCTTCGCCGGCGGGCACGGCCGCGCCGCGCACGGTGTCGCCGAGGGCGAAAGCGGCCGCGGCACTGGTGAGGCAAAATTCTCGACGCTTCATGGGAGGAGGAAGGGACGCACTGGAGCGAACAGCCTGCCCGACCGGTTTTCGAGAAGCGAGAAGAACGGCACATCGTCCTGCTCTTGCTCCTGCTCCTGCTCCTGCTCCTGCCCGTTGTCGTCGGCGAAGAGCAGGAGCAAGAGCAAGAGCAAGAGCAAGAGCAGGAGCAAGAGCAGGAGCAGGAGCAGGAGCAGGAGCAGGAGCAAGAGCAGGAGCAGGAGTAAGAACGGACGCGCCGCCAATGGTTTTCGCTCGCCGCCGCGTGCGGTCGCGATAGTTTTTGCCCGCATGTGGTCCGTCCTGAAAAACTATAGCGATGGTGCGCTCCTCTTTCTGCGCATCACCCTCGGCAGCTGGTTTCTCTATCTGCACGGCTTTCCGTTGCTGGCCGGAGGTCGTGGCGAATGGCGAAGAACCGGCGCGGAAATGCACCACCTCGGCATCACCATGGGCGAAACCTTCTGGGGCTTTCTCGCGGCGTGCTCGGAGTCGCTCGGCTGCGCCCTCTTCATCATCGGCTTCGCCTTCCGACCCTCCTGCCTGACGCTCTTCCTGACGCTCGCCGTGATGGCCTTCGCGAAGTACCATACCAGCCTCGCGATCGCCGACTACAGCCTCAGCATGGCGCTGGTCTTCTTCACGCTCATGTTCGTGGGGCCGGGCAAATTCAGCTTCGACAAGGGCTAACCGCCGCGCTGCTGCCATGCGCGTCATCGTCACCTGCGGGCCGAGCTATGAGCCGGTCGACGAAGTCCGGCGCCTGACGAATTTCTCGACCGGCGAGCTCGGCACGATGCTCGCCGGCGCCCTGGTGCGGGCGGGGTTCGAGACCATCTGTCTGCGCGGCGTCGCCGCCACCTGGCCCAAGCGCCCGCCGGGAGCGGACGTGCGCCCCTTCACCACGAACGACGACCTCGCCGCGCAGCTCCGGCAACTCGGGCAGGAAGAGCCGTGCGCCGCTTTCTTCCATACCGCCGCGCTGGCCGACTACCGCGTCACGTCCATCCACAACCTCCAGGGGGAACGTCTCACCCGGAGAAAGACCCCGACCGACCTGGGACCGCTCACGCTTCGGCTCGAGCCGGCGAGCAAGATCCTTCCGCAATTGCGCGGGTGGTTTCCCGGCGCCGCCCTCGTCGGCTGGAAGTACGAAGTCGAGGGGGTGCGGTCGCAGGCGGCCGCGCGCGCCGGCCGGCAGATCGCCGAGTGCCATACGGACGCCTGCGTCCTCAACGGTCCCACGTACGGCCCGGGCTTCGGCCTGCTGACTCCGCAGGGCCACGTCACTCACTACGCCACGAAGACCCTGCTTTGCCATTACCTCGCCCGGGTCTTCCTCCTGAAATTTATCGCGAAAAAGTGAAGTTCCCCTTGCATCGCCCCGCGGTTCGGCTAAGGTAGCCATCTCGAAATCGCGGGGTGGAGCAGCCTGGTAGCTCGTCAGGCTCATAACCTGAAGGTCGTAGGTTCAAATCCTACCCCCGCAACCCCTTCCGAATCTCCGGAAGGTCTTGCGAATCAGCAACTTGCCGTGCGCGGCTGATTTTCTCAACCGCAGCCCACCAACGGGCCTGTGCTTAGAAGTGCGTGTTTCATGTGCTTAACACGCACGTCGGAATAGCAGCTTTCGCGAGGAATTTGCTACCGGCGTCTTCCAGACGCACATGGCTTCGAAGTACCTCCGCCACTCTGTGGTGGGTCCAATTTTACCCTCCCCGAGCCCTACATCGGAACAGTGCCGGTCCCGGAGCTCCCGAGTGGGAAGAAGCCGAGCCATGCTCGATCGAATCCTCCTCGAGCCTTGCCCGGCACCCCGTAAGATGAGAGAATAGCAGGCGCCCGTGAAGGCACTTCCTCCCATGCTCAGATCCCCAAGGTTAACCCGATCCGCCCTTACGATCGCTGGCCTCGTCGTGTTCTCGACTGGTGGTCAAGCAACCGTGGCGGCGAGTGCCGAGGGCGATGTGCTCACGCTGCTGGAGACCCGTTGCGTTCAATGCCATGGCGGGGAAAAGACGAAAGCCGGGCTCGATTTGACGACCCGCGAAGCCCTCTTGCGCGGCGGAGAGACGGGCGCGGCCATCGACCCCGGCCATCCGGAGACGAGCCTCTTTTTGCAGACGATCCGCCACGAGACGGATCCCCACATGCCGCACAAGAAGGAGAAGCTCCCGCCGGCCGAGATCGCGCAATTCGAGGCCTGGGTGAAGGCGGGCGTGCCGTATGCGCGGCCGCTCAAGAAGACCGCGGCCGAGGCTCCGGCCCGGCCCGCCGAGTTCACCCTCACGGAGGACGACCGCCGCCACTGGGCCTTTCAACCGCTGGCCCGGCCCGCGCCGCCCGCGGTCCGCCACGAGTCGCTCGTCGCCAACCCGATCGACCAATTCATTCTCTTCAAGCTCGAAGCGCGCGGCCTCACGCTCGCGCCGCCGGCCAGCCGCGAAACACTGATCCGCCGCGTGACGTTCGATCTGCTCGGCCTGCCGCCGACGCCGGAGGAGATCGACGCCTTCCTCGCTGATCACTCGCCCGCGGCCTACGAGCATCTGCTCGACCGGCTGCTCGCCTCTCCGCACTACGGCGAGCGCTGGGGCCGGCATTGGCTCGACCTCGCGCGCTTCGCGGAGACCGACGGTTACGAGTACGATTCGGTGCGCCCGCACGCCTGGCGTTATCGCGACTACGTGGTCCGCGCCTTCAACGACGACAAACCGTACGACCGCTTTATCCGCGAGCAACTGGCCGGCGACGAGCTCTGGCCCCGCGAACCGGAGGCGCTCATCGCGACCGGCTTCAATCTGCTCGGCCCCGACATGGTCGACAGCTCCGACCAGATCCAGCGCCGGCACAACACGCTCAACGACATGACCGACACGGCCGCGCTCACCTTTCTCGGCCTCACCATCGGCTGCGCGCGGTGCCACGATCACAAGTTCGATCCGCTCTCGCAGCGCGATTATTACAGCCTCCAGGCGTGCTTCGTGCCGGCCGCCATCAAGCGCGACCAGCCGATCCCGAAGCCGGCCGAGCTGGCCGAACACGAGGCGGCGCTGGCGCAATTCAACGAGCAGCCGGCGGTGCGCGCGCTGGCGGAAATGGAGGCGCCCGTGCGCGAGGCGATCCGCCGGCGCCGGCTCGCCAAACTCTCCCCCGAGGCCCGCGCCGCCCACGAGACGCCGGCCGCGGAGCGCAACGCCGAGCAGGCGAATCTCGTCCTCGAAACCGAGGCGATGGTCGCGGTCGCGGACAAGGACGTCGCCACGGAATTCACTGGCGAGAGCGCCGCGCGGCGCAAGGAATTGCTCGCCGCGGTGAAGAGCCTGCCGCAGCCCGCGCCGCTCCCGCGCGCCATGGTGCTCGCGCCCGGGAACCGCGCCGAGCAGACCTTCATTCTCCATCGCGGCGAGTACAGCCAGCCCGGCGAGGCCGTCGCCGCCGCGATGCCCGCCGTGCTTCGTCCCCCGGCAGAGACGCCGCCCGCGACGGCCGGCCGCACCCTGCTCGCGGATTGGATCGCGAGCCCGCGCAACCCGCTGACCGCCCGCGTCATGGTCAACCGCCTCTGGCAGCATCATTTCGGTCGCGGGCTGGTCGCGACCCCGAGCGATTTCGGCACGCGCGGCCAGCCGCCGACGCATCCGGAGCTACTCGACTGGCTGGCCGGCGAGTTCATCGCCCGCGGCTGGAGCGTGAAGCAGATGCACAAGCTCATGCTCATGTCCGCGGCCTACCGGCAATCCTCCGCGGCCGAGGAAAGCGCGCGCGCCACCGACCCCGGCAACCGCCTTTACTCGCGCATGAATCGCCTCCGGCTCGAGGGCGAGGCAGTCCGCGACAGCCTCCTCGCGATCAGCGGGCAGTTGAATCCCGAGCTCGGCGGCCCCGGCGTCTTCCCGCCGATTCCGCGCACCGTGCTGGAGGGGGCAAAAGGCTGGACCGCCGGCACGAATCCGCACGAGTACTCGCGCCGCAGCCTCTACATCTTCGCGCGCCGCAACCTGCGCTTTCCCTTCCTCGAAGTCTTCGACGCGCCCGACAGCAATCTCAGTTGCCCCGCGCGCGAGCGCAGCACCACGGCGCCCCAGTCGCTCACCTTGCTCAACTCCGACGAGGTCACCACCGCCGCCACCGCCATGGCTGCGCGCCTCACCAGCGAGGCGGCCACCCCCGAGGAGCGCATCGCGCTGGCCTTTCGCCTCACCCTCGGCCGCGCGCCGCGGCCCGCCGAGCTCACGCTCGCCCACGACTTCCTCGCGCATGCGCCTCTCAGCGAGCTCTGCCGCGCGCTCTTCAATCTCAACGATTTCATCTACGTCGAGTAGCCCTTGCCCCGGCCCGCACGGCTCCTCTCGAGCGGACAACATCGCGACTGACATCGGGGCATCCGAGGTTTAACTTGGCGCCGATGAGCACAGCCACTGCCAAATTACTGGCGGAGTTCGAGTCCTTGCGCGTGGAGGAGAAACAGGAATTCGTGCGCGAAATCATCGAACATTTTCCGTCGTCGGATTCCGGTCCGCTGAGCGATGAGGTCGCCGCGGCCGCCGGAGACGAGCTCGCGGCGATGCTCGACGAGGAGGAGCGTGCCTCCTAAACGGCGCGAGGTCTGGCTGCGGGATTGCGGCATGGTCGAAAAAGTCCGGCCAGTGCTCGTTTTCAGCATCCCTTTTGCGGACAATGACCGCGCGGTAGTGACCGTAATCTTTCACACGACTTCGCTTCGAGGATCCGAGTTTGAGGTCTCGGTAAAGGTCCCATTTCTCAAGCAAGGCGCATTCGTCGCGCAGAGCATCGCCACGTATCCGACCGCCCGGGCGATTCGCAAGCTGGGGGCGCTAGGCGCGGATCAATTTGCAGAAGTGGAAACGGCCGTCTTTAAATGGATGGGCAAGAGCCAAGAACCCTGAACCTGAAAACAGGAAATGGTTGGTATCGAGCGCGGCGAAGATCAGCTACGGCCCTCTTGATTCGCCCTAGCCCGCCACTCTGCTCCCAGTTTCATGGCTTCGTCAAAAAGCTCATCGTTCCTGGCAAAGCCGATGGCGTCCCGCCACGTCCCCTTGGAGGTCTGGACCTGGTTTTCGAGGGCCGCCACGCGCTTCTGCAAGTCGGACAACTGCTGCTCGATCAACTGCGTGCTCATGCGCCTAAGTTGCCATCCCAACCCATATTTCGCAAGATCCGTCGCCTTGCTCGGACCGCCGGCTTCAGGCACCGAGCCGGGCGATTTGCTGACGCTCGATTCCATGGTCACGGAGTCAAAGCGCCTGCCGGACCCCGCCGCCTGCCAGTCACGCGTGGCCGCCTTCATACATCACCCTCCCCTTCTCGGTGATCCGCTGCAGAAAAGTGTCCCCCTCGCGCAACCGCTCCTTCATGAAGGCTGGATCGCGCACCAGGATGTCCACGGGAAAATCGGCATTGATCTTCTCGCGAATCCGCAACGACGCGCGTCGCCCCCTGTGCCTGGCATCCGGCATCACCACCAGCACATCCACGTCCGAGTCCGCACGGGGCGTGCCGTAGGCGTGCGAGCCGAAAAGGATGATACGCTGCGGCTGAAAAGCCGCCGCGATGGCGTCGCAATAGCGCTGGATCTCCTGAATCGAAACCACCACGCAATCAAGCACGCTCCGCCGCCGGCGGGCCATGGCATTCTCTCAACCGCCTCCTGCCTTCCGGTGCCTTGTGCCGACCTTCGAAGGTCCCTCGATCGTGCGACGCTGTCACTAGATGTCGCCTGACCCTCGCCTGACCCTCAGTTCTTCGTCGATGGGGAGCTCGAGCGCCAGGCGCGCGCGAAGATCGACGATCTCGCCCGAGCGGTTGGCTGCCGCATGGTTTGGCCATTTATCCACCATACGCATCGATTGCCCGAAATACTGGAAGGAGGTATGCGAAGCTCCACGCCGCCGAAAATAGCGAGAGAGATGCGCAGACATCAGAGGAAATCTCCAAGCGCCGGCCAAATGCAACGACGACTGAGACCATGACGTAAACGGGAATAAATGAGACCAAATAAAAAGTGTCCGTCAACGAAAGAAATGGACGAAAAAAGGCTGACGGCGTTGGCTCTGCAAGCTCCAGGTAGACATTCTGGTATGGGCGCAACGGCAATGGATATGCGACGCTCTCTAACCGCACAGCGAAGATATATGAGCCCAAATACGCTTTGTAAACGTGCATATAGCAGAGTCCGAGTACAGCGGTGAGGACGACAAAAACGCCGAACAGCATCTTGGGATACTTGGTCTCAAAGTCGCTCTTGAACAGCATCGTTGCTGCAAATGAAAGTATCCCCAGTTGTAAACCGAGAATCTTGAGTAAGGTATCCTCGTCGTGGGCGATCCCTATACCGGCTTCCTTTCGCAACTCCACGAGCTTGTCCTTGAGTGGCGCTGCCTCAGCGGTGCTTAGCAATACCTGAACCGGCTTCGAGCGAGCCGTGGCCGAACCGACAATCATCAACGCGGAGAGCGCGAAAGCGGATAGGGTGAATCGCCACGCGTGACAAAAGCGAGAGATTCGGGTGGTCCACCTTCGGATGAAAACTGCAAATGCCATCTTGGTGTGTCATTTAGTGGCCTAACATCTTATTGAGCCGCTCGCGCACGGGCGGTTTGGTCGGCATATGAACGGCGGGGAGGCAGGCCCGAACATGCAAACCTTCCGTTCTTGCCGAGGCAAGCGGAAACATTGGGGCTTGGCGGACCAAGGGTTCAGTCGGCATAGCAACGGTTCGTGCCCTTCGCGTTGATATGCCGACTGAGACGCTTCTGTCGCACCCAGGTTGCGGGTGCTCGAAACTCCGTTTCCCTCACCGCTCGTCCGCGCGACGGGTCTCCAAAACAAGAGCCGGGTGGAAACGGAGTTTCGAGGCGGCGGGGTTGCGGGCCGCTGGAAGCGGGAGCACGGCAAGGGGCTTCCTTCCTCCCCAAGCAGGGCTCGGCCCAATTGCCGGACGGAGGCGGGGCTGGGATATTCCGTGGTCATGAACCCCGACGGCGCAGCGGTTTCAGAGATCGAGTGGCTCCTCGCGGCGCTCCGGGAGAAGGTGAAAGGAACGCGTGAGATGATCGAGGAATCGCGCGACATGGTCGAACAATCGCGGTTGATGGCGGCGAACGCGCACCAGCTGGTCGCCGAAACCAACGCCATCGTCCGGCGCGCGCGGGAACATGCGCGCGAGATGCTTGGCACCATCCGCCCGTGCGGCTTCCTCCCGGAGCCTGGCCCCGCTCTATGAGACCGCGCGGATTGTTCCCCAGGCTGGCGGTGGCCTGTTCCGGAGGTGTGGTGGTGGGCGTGGCAAAGGGGCCGGGGAGGGTTTTCCAGAGTAAACTGGCCTTCACCGCGCTGCCCCCTTTCCGTTGGGGGGCGGAGTTGGCCCCGCCATCGACGCCGGTGGCGGCGGCGGGGGCGTCGATGCCGCCGGCAGCGATGCCGATGGGGCGCGCGGGGGCGGAGTTCCGGCCGGCGGGGGCGTCGCCGGCGCTTCCGGGGGGACCGCTGGCCCAGATGGTGGTTGCCCCCTTTTCGCCCAGCGGAGCTCCCGCCT
Organism: Chthoniobacteraceae bacterium; assembly: GCA_035997375.1. Taxonomy (GTDB): domain Bacteria; phylum Verrucomicrobiota; class Verrucomicrobiia; order Chthoniobacterales; family Chthoniobacteraceae; genus DASYIS01. Next base: position 9,532 of record DASYIS010000426.1, on the reverse strand, counting down.
CGCCCAGTGCGGCCCCCACGAGCGCCATCGAAGCCCCCTTTTCGCCCAGCGACGCCGATGGGACGGCCGGCGCTGCCCTTCAGCGGCGGAAGACTGGGGAGAGGGGGAGACTCGGGAGACTTGGGAGAGCTTCGCTCCGCCTCTCCGGGACGGCCCACAAGGCCGTGGCTACAACCGGAGCGGGCGTGTCCGCCCTCGGCATCGACGGAGCGATGCGCTCCAACGCTCTCCCCAGAAGGCGGTGCCGAAATTCCTGGCGAACATCATCCAGGGAATGGGCCAGCAGGCGGTGAGCTTCACCTTCTACAAATACGGCCACCAGGGCGTTTTCCTCGAGAGCAAGCGTGGGAACGGCGCGTGGGAGTTTCTCGCCATCGACATCGAGAGCCCCTACGTCGACGAGCGCCCGCTGCTCGTCGCCGGCCAGCCCGAAGTGCGCGAATACCGCATGCGCTTCTGGGACAAAGGGACGCCCAACGGCGACTGGACGGATGTCGTGAAAGTGACGGTCTCGCCGTAAGGCGAATCGAAAAACCTGTGTAGAGGCGGCTCTCTGTGAGCCTAAGGCGAATCAGGTGCCGCCTCCAATTTCTTGAGCGTTGCCAGCAAGCGACGCCGCCAGGCCAAAGATGGAGGCGGCACCTGATTCGCCTTAGGCTCACAGAGAGCCGCGCTCTACACATTGGAACGAAGCTCCGCACCATTCCCACCCTTTTCCCCCAAACGAACGCCATGCCCTTCAACCCACTCCTCCCCGCCAACGGCTCGCCGGATTCCTCCGCCGAAATGCGGAGCCAGCTCACCGGGCTCTTCGATTTAATCCAAAGCATCCCCGTCGGCCCGCAAGGTCCGCCCGGAACCAATGGCAACGACGGAGGGACGGGACCGCAAGAGATACCGGGCCCGCCCGGAAATGACGGCGCTCCGGGCGCTGCCGGCGGTCAGGGACCGGAGGGGCCGCAAGGTCCGCCGGGGAACGATGGGTCGGCGGGCGCGCCAGGCCCGGCGGGACCGCAAGGGCCGGCGCCGGATACCTCGGCCTTCGCGCCGCGGCCGGTGTCGGTGGTGCCGCTGAGCCTCGTGGTCAGCGAGCCGCCGAGCCAGGCGGACGTGCAGGCGATCGTGACCAAGCTCAATGAGCTGATCGCGGCGCTGCAGGCGGTGTAGCGCGGGCGCCCGCGGTGGCCGGGGGAGGGCATCCTCCGCGCGCTGGAGGGCCCTCCTGCGCCGCCCACCATGGCATCCTCCGCCCGCGAAGTGGCAGGGGTGCGGACAATCGCCTTCCGAGGGACACCCGGATGCATAGATAATCTAATTTTTTCTTGCGGGGAAAAAGCCGGGTGAGGTAGTGAAAACGCGCCCGCGACTGCCATGCGAGGCTGCTTAGCAGAGAAAGACGGCTCGCGCTGGTCCTTCGCGGAAACTGGCCGCTCGCCGGTCGTTTCCGCAGAGCAGTCCTCCACCACCAAGGCAGGAGCGGGCCCACGGTGTCTCGCGCCTGCCTGCTCCGTTGGCCGCTGTCCGCTCCATAATCAATCCGCCACGTGATGCATCCGACCACCACCCCACCCGCGCCCGGAGTTTTCCATCGATCCACGAAAACCCGCCTCTCCCTCCTCGCCACCCTAGGCCTCGCGCTCGCGGCGCTCTTCGGGGCCGTGCCCGCCATGGCCGTGGTGTCGCAGATCGGCACGCCATCGGCGATCAACAACAACGCCACGCTGTCCAACGTCACCGTTCCGGCGGGGAACAATCGCGTGCTGGTCGTCGCCGCCTCCGCCTCCTCGGCTTCGGGCGCCAGCAACATCTCCAGCGTGACGTATAACGGCACCGCCATGACGCTAGGCGTGATGCTGGCCGATGGCGCTGCGGCGACCGATTCCATCTGGTATCTGAAGATGGGCGACAGTGCGACGCCGTCGTCCGCCGCCGGCGTGGTTGTCACAGCGACCGGCACCGGAGCGACGGTGACTTCGGTGGGCGCGGTGGTTTTCCAGGGGGTGGATCAAACCACGCCGCTGACGAATCCCCAGGCCGGGAAAGGGAGCGGCGGGGCTTCCACCCTGACCGTCACCAGCGCGCCGGGCGACCTGGTCTTCGACCTCTTCGACATCTACGATGGGGCGGATACCGGCACGCAGACACCGGGCGCAAACCAGACGGTGGTGCATGACGTGGACGCCCCCACGGGCGGGCTCCACGGCTTTTACAAGACCACCACCAAGGCCGGAGCCGCCTCGGTGCCGATGAGCTGGACGTCGTCCGGCAGCGCCTACATCCAGGTGGCGACGAACCTCAAACAAGCCGTGGCCGGCGGCCCGGCGGCCAACTACCGCTACGTTGAGGCCATTGAAGAGAGCAACGAAACGCCCGCCACGGCGACCCCGCTGACGCTCGTGAATGGCTTGATCAAGGTCTCGGGCAACCTCTTCCCCAACGGTGACACCGATTACTACTCCTTCCAGGCGACCGCGGGGGACCGAATTTACACGGCGACCATGACTTCGGCGTCGGCGGGCAGCAGCACCGACTCCGTCCTCACCTTGCTGGGCTCGGATGGCACCACGGTCATTGAAACCGACAACGATAACGGCAGCTTCGCCGCCCTCTCCTCGTCCATCGCCGGGGCCGTGATTCCCGCCACGGGCACCTACTACCTCAAGGTCAACGACCTCACTCCGAACACCACCACCGAGCGTGGCTATGACCTTTACCTGCAGGTGCGTAGCGGCACTCCGGTCCCGGAAACCGAACCCAATGACACGCCGGGGGCCCCCAATCCCGGCGTCAATAACTACTGGGTCAGCGGCGCGCGCAACCCGGCGGCCGCCACGGAGCAGGACTGGTATCCCATCACGTTGAATGCCGGCGATACGGTCTTTCTCAGCCTCGACCTGAATCCCGAGCGGGATGGCGTCGTCTGGAATGGACGTTTGGGGTTCGCCCTGTTTGGCGATGCGAACAACCAGGTCCTGCCCTTCGATGACAGCGGAGTTGGAGACGGGAATCCTTCGGAGGCCGCCTTCATCACGGTGAAGACCGCCGGCACGTATTACGTGTTCGTCGATTCGGCGACGGCGGCGACCGGCGGGCCCACCGCGACCTACCACCTCAACATCAGCGTCCTGCCGGCCATTAACGAGACGTGGACGCCCTACCCCAGCACGGACACTTTTCCCCTGGCGATCGGACCAGCCAACGGCCTCACCTCCTCCACCATCACGGTGCCGGGCCATCCGCGCATCGCCAAGATTCGCGTCAACATCAATGCCACCCATGCGCTGATGGCGGACATGGACATCCACCTGCGCTCGCCGTCGGGGAACGACATCGGCCTGGTCACCGACATCGGCGCTGGGGCGACCGGCGGCCAGACGCAGATGGACCTCACGATCACGGATGATGCGGCCACTCCGCCCTTCAGTACGGTGCTCAAATCCTACATGCTGAAGCCTGAGCTCAACTACCGCCTGGGCTGGTTCATCGGGGAGGATGCCGGCGGCACCTGGACCCTGGACATCCGCGATGATACGAACAACGCCAGTGGCGGCACGCTGAACAGTTGGAGCCTCGAGATCGTCGAAGAGCCGGCGCCGGCATCCGGGCAGGTGCTCTTCGCCACCGACTTCGAATCCGGCGCGGTCGGCTTCATCCACGGCGGCACGAATGACTCCTGGGCGCTCGGCACCCCGGCCACGGTGGCCACGACGACGGCCAACCCCGTGGCCGGCCTGAGCACCGCCAACAGCGGCGTGAATTGCTGGAAGACGAACCTGAACGGCATCTACAGCGTCAGCTCCACCCAGGATCTCGATTCACCCATCATCGACCTGACGACTTACGGGCCGACGAGCAAGCTTCGGCTCGACTGGGCCATGTGGTACCAGATGGAAAGCGCCAACTTCGACCACGCCTACGTGCAGATCCGGGAAGTGGGCGGGGCGGGACGCACCCGCAAGGTGTGGCAGTGGATGGATGCCACCATGACGGACGTGGCGGGAAATCCCGTGGTCAACGTCCCCGCGTCGTCGGGCTGGGCCAACCGCCATGCCGACATCAGCGACTTTGCGGGCAAGCAGATCCAGGTCCGTTTCCACTTGGATTCGGACACCACCGTCAACTTTGCCGGCCTCGCCATCGATGACGTGGCTGTGGTCCTGGTGGGTGCGACGTCGCCTGAGATCACGATCAGCGGCAATGGGCAGGAAATCGTCAGCGGCGACACGACGCCCGCGGCGGCGGACGGGACGGACTTTGGCAGCACGGCGGCGCCCGGCGGCGGCGTGGTGCGCACCTTCACCATCGCCAACAGCGGCACCGGGGCGCTAAATCTCAACGGCACGCCGAAGGTGGCGCTGAGCGGAACGGGCGCGGCCTCCTTCGCCGTGACCGCGCAGCCGGCCAGCCCGGTGGCGGCCACGAATGGCAGCACGACCTTTGACATCACCTTCACCCCAACCGTCGGCGGCCCGCTGACCGCGACGGTGACGGTGGCCAACGATGACAGCGATGAGGGGACGTACACGTTTGCGATCACCGGGATCGGCGTGAATGCGCCGATCGTGGTGAACACGACGGACGACTCGTTCGGTGCGGGTGGTGGTGTGCTGACGCTGCGCGACGCGATCGCCGCGGCGGCAAGCCAGACCGGGGCCAGCACGATCACGCTGCCGCCAGGGACGATCACCCTCACGTCGGCACTGCCGGCGATCACGCACGACACGACGATCACGGGCGCGGCGGGCGGGACGACGATGAGCGGCGGAGGGCAGTTCCAGGTCTTCAACGTCACGGGCGGCAACGTGACCTTCGATGGGCTGACGATCACGAAGGGCTTGGGCACGCCGGGCGCCCCGGGTGGCGGCGGCGGCACGGCGGGCGGCCTCCAGATCGGCGGCGCGGCCAACGTGACGGTGACGAACTGCCTGTTCATCGGCAACCTCGGCGGCCCGGGAGACAGCACGAACGGCGACCTCAACCAAGGCCGCGGCGCGGGTGGCGGTCTCCAGACCAACAGCTCCGGCACGGTGACGATCCGCAACAGCACCTTCTACGGCAACGTGGGCGGCGCGGGCGGCGGCCAGGGGCGCGGCGGCGCGGGCGGCGTGCAGTTTGAGAATGGCATCAACTATTTCCAGAGCAACACGGTCGCGGGGAACACGGGCGGCAGCACGGCCGGCGACGGCGGCGGCGGCACCGGTGGCGCCTTCACCATCAACCAATCGCCCATCGTCACCAACACCATCTTCGCCGACAACACCTCAGGCACCGGACCAACCTTCATCGGTGGCGTGGACTTCGGCGGGACGATGAGCTCGGGCGGTTACAATCTCGTTCAGGACACCTACGGGACGGACGTGGCGGCGCTACAGCCGAGCGATTTGCAGAACGTGAATGCCGGCCTCGACCAGGCGGGCCCGAAGAACCACGGCGGCCCGACGCGGACGATCCGGCTTTACGCGAACGGCAAAGCCATCGATGCGGGCAAGGCGCCCGCCGGCGGCAGCACCGACCAGCGCGGGCAGCCGCGCCCGGTGGACCTGGACAACGCCAGTTATCCCAACGCCGCCGGCGGCGACGGCACCGACATCGGCGCCTACGAGCTGCAGAATGCGCCGATCGTTGTGACCAACGATACCGACACGCCGGTGTCCGGGCAACTGACGCTGCGCGAGGCGATCGCGCTCGCCGAGAGCCAGCCCGGCGACGACAGCATCGTCTTCAACATTCCCGGCGCGGGAGTGCATACGATCCAGCTCGCGACGCAACTGCCGGCCATCTCGCAACCGCTCACCATCGACGGCTACTCCCAGCCGGGGGCGAAGGCGAATACGCTGGCCGTCGGCAGCGATGCCGTCCTGCTCATCGAGCTCCAGAACACCAGCGGTGGCTCCATCAATGGCCTCAACATCACTGGATCGGGCAACACCATCCGCGGCCTCGCCATTGGCGGCTTCGAGTGGGGAATCAGTCTGGCCGGGGACGGCAACGTCATCAGCGGCAACTTCCTGGGTCTCCATGCCGACGGCGTAACCGCCTTCAACAATAACTATGGCGTGGTGGCGTACGTGGCGCCGAACAGCATCATCGGCGGCGCCCGCCCCGCCGACCGCAACGTCATCTCCGGCAATAACTACTCCGGCCTCTACCTCTCGACCGGGTCCTCCCCCGGCGGGACGGCCGGCACGGTGGTGCGCGGAAACTACCTCGGCACCAACGCCGCCGGCACCGCGGCCCTCGCCAACGGGTACTACGGCGTTAACTTGGTCAATGCCACGGGCATCACCGTCGGCGGCGCCACGCCCGGGGCCGGCAATCTCGTCTCCGGCAACTTCTATCACGGGGTCGTGCTGGAAGGCGGGTCGACCGGCAATACCGTCCAGGGCAACCGCATCGGCACCGACGCGACCGGTACCGCCACCATCCCCAACCAATTCGGTGTGGTGACCTTTGACGCGACCGGTAACACCATTGGCGGCACTGCTCCCGGGGCGGGCAACCTCATCTCGGGCAACACCCACAGTGGCGTCTATATCCGCAGTGACGGCAAGGACAACGCGATTCGCGGCAACCGCATCTACGCCAATGACCACATCGGCATCCTCCTGTTCAACGGCGCCGAAAACAGCGTGACCCCCAACGACGACGGCGACGCCGACACCGGCGCCAACAACCTGCAGAACTTCCCGGTCATCACCTCGGCGTCCGTGGCGGGCGGGAATCTCACCATCACCGGTACGCTGAACAGCACCGCGGACACCGCCTTCGCGCTCGACTTCTTCGTGAACGACGTTTTGGACCCGACCGGCTACGGCGGAGGCCAGACCTATCTCGGCTCCGGGGCGGTCACGACGGTCGGCAATGATGGCACCTTTACCGTGACCCTGCCGGGCGTGACGGTGCCGGAGGAAACCTACCTCACGGCGACGGCCACCGATCCCACCGGCAACACCAGCGAGTTCAGCCTGGGCCAACTGTTCACCAGCGGCACGATCCAAACCGGGCCGAACTTCGTGGTGAACACGACCGCCGACAGCAACAAGGTCCCCACCACCACTGAGTGCTCGTTGCGTGAGGCGATCACCGCGGCCAACGCCTTCAACGGCGCGACCACGATCACCTTCGACGCGAACGTCTTTGCCACGGCGCAGACCATCACGCTGACCAAGGGCGAGCTTCAGATCACCAACGCCACCACCATCACCGGCCCGGACGCGGGCGTCACGGTGGATGGCAGCAACCTGGATCGCGTCCTCCACGTCCTCGCCGCCTCCAATCCGGTGAGCATCAGCGGCCTGACCATGACCCATGGGAACGCGAGCGGCATCTACGTCGAAACCGGCACACTGACGCTGCAAAACTGCACCCTGACCCAGAACTCTGGGCAGGGCGGCGGCGGCGGCATCTACAATGCGGGCGCGCTGACCTTGCAGAACTGCACCATCTCCGACAACCACGCGGATCAGACGGGCGGCGGCGTGCACAACGCCGGCACGCTGACCGTCAACAGCAGCACGATCGCGAATAATACCGGCGGCACATTTGGCGGCGGCATTTATAACGGCGGCTCCGCGACCATTCGGGCCAGCACAATTGCCGGCAATACCGCACAGAGCGGCGCCGGCGGAATCTTCAATTTCGGCTCCCCGCTCACCGTCCTTAACAGCACCCTCAGCAGCAACCACGTGCTCGGCGGCGGCGGCGGGGCGATCTGGAGCGCCAACAGTACGGTCTCCCTCACCAACTGCACCATCACGGCCAACACAGTCTCAACCGGCAGCGCCGGGGGCGTGACCAGTGCTGGAGTCGGAGGCAACGGCGGGGTAATTTCCATGAGCAACACGATCGTCGCCGGCAACCTTGGCACAGGCGGCGTGACTTCGGACGTGACCAACGTCAACGGCGGTGCGTTCTTCTCGAAGGGATACAACCTGATCGGCGACGGCACGGGCGCCACCGGCTTCACTGCCGGCACCCTCCATGACCAGGTCGGCACCACGGCCAACCCGATCGACCCGCGGCTCGGCCCGCTGGCCAACAACGGCGGCCCGACGCTGACGCACGCGCTGCTCACGACGCCGGTCATTAGCCCGGCCATCGATGCGGGCAACAGCGGCCTGGACACCGATCAGCGCGGCTTCCTGCGCGGCTTCGACCATCCCGCCACCCCCAATGGCAGCGGTAATCTCAGCGACATCGGTGCCGTCGAGCAGGACTCCACCGTGGCGGCGGTCCTGCAAACCGGGCCGAACTTCGTGGTCAACACGGCCGGCGACGACGACGACCTGGCCACTACGACCAACACCTCGCTGCGCGAAGCGATCAAGGCCGCCAACGGCCTCGCTCCCGGCACGGCCACGATCACCTTCGACCCGACCGTGTTTGCCACCGCCAGGACGATCACGCTGGGCGGGTCGGATTTGGTGATCCAGCACGCGATGACCATCGTGGGGCCTGGCGCGGACAAGCTGACGATCTCCGGCAATAACCAGAGCCGTATCTTCACGATCAACACCGCCGACGGCCTCAACACCATCAGCGGACTGACGGTGACGGGCGGCAATGGCACGGGCTTCATCTTCGGAGGCCTCGGAGGAGCCATCATCAATATCGGCGACCTGCTCCTGGTGGACTGCACGATCACCGGCAGCACGGCCACCGGGTCCGGCGGCGGCTTCCACAATCACACCTCCGCGACGGCGACGCTGCGCGGTTGCACCATCTCGAACAATACCTCCACCGGCGGCCGCGGCGGCGGTGTCAACAGCTTCCTCCACGTGACGATGACGAACTGTACCGTCAGCGGCAACCACGCCGACGCCGGCAGCGGCGACAAAGCTGGCGGCGTCTGGAGCGCGCGGGGCAACCTGGTGCTCAACAACTGCACCATCACGGGCAACACGGCCTCCGGAGCCAAGAGCGCGGGTGGCGTGCGCAGTGGAACTTTCGGCGGCAGCGAAAGCTTCACCGTGAACAACACCATCATCGCCGGGAACACCGGCACGGGCGGCGCGACCGCGGACGTGAACGACACCAACGGCGTCACGATCACCACCGACGGCTTCAACCTGATCGGCGACGGCACCGGCAGCGCGTCTTTCGTCAATGGCAGCACGGGCGACCAGGTCGGCACCACGGCCAACCCGCTCGACCCGCGGCTCGGGCCCCTCGCGAACAACGGCGGACCGACGCCGACCCACGCGCTGCTCGCGTTCAGCCCGGCGATCGACAAGGGCAAGGTGTTCGGCGGCCGAACCACCGACCAGCGCGGCCTGACGCGGCCGATCGACCTGCCGAATGGCACCTATCCCAACGCCGCCGGCAGCGACGCCAGCGACATCGGCGCCCTGGAAGCGCAGGTGGAGCCGCCGCTGCCTCCCTATGCCGGCGTGGATGACGCCGTCGCCACCACCACCCACGGCGCCACTCGCATTTACCCGCTGGCCAACGACGTCTCGCCGAGTGGCCGGCCCCTCAGCCTGCTCAGCGTGAGCAATCCCGCGATCCACATCGACGGGCGCTCGCTCATCAT
>DASYIS010000425.1:0-5952 GCA_035997375.1 Chthoniobacteraceae bacterium | reverse complement strand
CACGTTTGGCAGCGACGCGAGCGGGCCTTTCTTCAGCGTGACTCCCCTCCCCGACGCCAGCGGGACGGCGGTCATCACGATCACCGTCACGGCGGGCGACGGACAAAAGGCGAGCACCGATCTCGCGCTCACGGTGCTGCCGGTGAACGACGCGCCGACGCTCGCGGCGCTGGGAAATCTCGATCTCCTGGAGGACGCGGTCGCGCAGACGGTGAACCTCACCGGGATCTCGGCCGGCGGCGGAGAGACGCAAGGACTCACCGTCACCGCCGTCTCGGACAATCCCACGCTGACAGGCGCCTTGCAGATCGCGTACACGTCGCCCAACCCCGTGGGCACATTGACGTTCCAGCCGCAGGCCGATCGTTTCGGCGTCGCCAACATCACCGTGACCGTGACCGACAACGGCGGCACGGCGAATGGCGGTGTGGACACTGCGACGCGCACCTTCAAGGTTACCGTCGCGCCCGTGAACGATCCGCCGACGCTCGACGCCATCGGCGGCTTGACGGTGCTGGAACACGCCGGGCCGCAGGCGCTGACGCTCACGGGAATCAGCGCGGGCCCCTTTGAAGCAGACGCGCTCCAGATCAGCGCCGTCTCCGACAACCCGAAGGCCGTCCGGAATCTCGCGGTCGCCTATGTGCCCGGTGAAAACGCGGCGCGCCTGACCTTCACGCCGGCCGGCAGCCTCGTGCACACCGCCACCGTCACGGTGACGATCAACGACGGTCAGGCGCAGAACAACCTCGTCGTGCGGACCTTCGTCATCACGGTGACGCCGGTGAACGACGCGCCTTCTTTTGTGAAAGGCGCGGACATCACCGTGCTCGAGGACGCGGGCGCCCAGATGCGCCGGCGATGGGCCACGGAAATCAGTCGCGGACCGGATGACGACGAAGCGGACCAGACCGTGGAGTTCCTGGTGAGCAGCAACAATCCGGGACTCTTCGCCGCCGGGCCGGCGATCTCCCCGGACGGCACGCTGAGCTTCACGCCGGCGGCGAACGCGAACGGCGAGGCCATGGTTTCCGTCCGCCTCAAGGACAGCGGCGGCACCCAGAATGGCGGGGCGGACACGAGCGCCGAGCAGACGTTCAAGATCGTGGTCACGCCGGTGAACGACGCGCCTTCCTTCGCCGCGGGCTCGAATCTTCTGACCGCGCAAAATGCCGGCGACCGCGTGCTCGCGGGTTGGGCGACGAACATCAGTGCCGGTCCCGCGGACGAGGCGGGCCAGGCGCTCACCTTTCTCGTCTCAGTCGACCAGCCCGCGCTCTTCACCAAGCAACCCGCGATCGCATCCAACGGCACGCTGACCTTCACACCGGCATCCGACACGAGCGGCACGGCGAAAATCACCGTGCGTTTGCAGGACAACGGCGGCACGGCGGACGGCGGCGAGGACACCGGCGCACCGCAGGTTTTCACGATCACCATCGACGCGGTGAACGATGCGCCGAGCTTCACGAAAGGCGCAAACCAAAGCGTCGCCCAGGACGCGGGGCCGCAGTCGGTCGCGGGCTGGGCCACCAACATCAAGGCCGGCCCCGCGGACGAAGCGGACCAGGTCCTGGACTTCCGCGTGACGACTACCAACGCGCAGTTCTTCCGCGTGCCGCCCGCGATCTCACCCGACGGCACGCTGACCTACACGCCGGCGTCGACGGCCAGCGGCAATGCGACGGTGACGGTCGTCCTGCACGACGACGGCGGCACGGCGACCGGCGGCAGTGATGCCAGCGCGCCGCAGACTTTCACGATCGCGGTGACGACCTATCTCGAGGAAACCGGGACCTACAACGGCCTGGTGACGGCCGCCGCGGGGCTGGCGCCGACGCACGCGAGCGCCGGGCTCATCCGCGTGCAGATCTTCCGCACCGGGGCCTTCACCGCCGTGCTGCGCCAAGGCGGCCGGCCCTACATCGCGCGCGGGAATTTCGACAAGAGCGGCGCGGCGACCTTCGCGCCCGGGAAACTCCAGGCCCATGTGCTGAAACGGCGCGGGCTGCCCGATCTCCAGCTCCAGTTGCAGCTCGACGTCGGCGGCGGCAGCGATCAGCTCACCGGCACGCTGAAGGAAAACAGCGCGCCCTTCTCCACGCTGACGGCCGATCGCGCGCTCTACACATCGCCGAGCCTGGCCAAAGCGCCGTACCGCACCGTGCCGCCGGAGATCCTCGGCCGCTACACGGTGATACTCCCCGCGAAGTCGCCGCAAGAGACGGGGCGCGCCGCCGGCTCGTATCCGCAGGGCGACGGCGCGGGCACCCTGCTCGTCGACACGCGCGGCCGCGCGACCTTGCGCGCCTACCTGCCGGATGGCTCGCGCGTCGTCTGCGTGAACTCGCTCTCCAAGACGAACACCTGGCCGCTCTATCTCCCGCTCTATCGCAACGCCGGCTCGCTGAGCGGACCATTGAGTTTCGAAGATCGACCGGACCTCAGCGACTTCGACGCGCTGAACCTCAATTGGTTCAAGCCGCCAACCGCGACGAAGCGTTATCCGCTCGGCTGGATGAGCGGCCTCAAGCTCGATCTCATCGGCTCGAAGTATGTCGTGACGCCGGGCCAAAGCGTGCTCAACCCGCCGCTCGGCGCGGCGCAAACCGACGGCAACGTCATGGTTGGCTTGAGCGGTGGCAGCCTGGGGACGCCGGGTCTGCTTCATCCGCTCAATCTCGACGCACGCGACCGGTCCCGGTCCATCGTCGGAGAGAAGGTCCCGCTCTCGCTCGCGCTGAACCGCGGCACCGGCTTGGTGACGGGGCACTTCTACGCGCCCGGCAGCCGGCGCCTCCTGACCTACTTCGGCTACGTTTTCCAAAAGCAAGGAATGGCGAGCGGCTTCTTCCTCGACACCGAGGAGAGCGGCTCGTTCGCGCTCACGCCGAAAGCGGCACCGGCTCCGGGTTCGTAGTTCCGCCTTCAGGCGGCCGGGCGACGACTTGCCAGAGACGCTTTGCTCAGGAGCGGCGCGCCGACTGCAGGCCGCGCCGGGCCGCCTGAAGGCGGAACTACGAACCCGGAGCCGGCCGACGCTCCCCATCTCTCTCTCTTGAGATCGCGAGAAGAATGATTCGCCGCTGTGCCCGAGCACGCTAGAACCGAGGCGCCTAAAGAGCCCGCATTCATGTCCTCCAACGCTCACCCCATCTCCGTGTGGTTTCTGGCTCCGCCGGGAACAAAACGTCTTTCGCCGGCGGTCGCGGTGTTGAACGGCCTGGCCGTGCTCGTGCTCCTCGCCGGCGGCCTGGCGCTTTGTTTCCACGCTATCACTTACTCCTGGAACTGGCCTGCCATGTGGAATTCGCGCGGGCAGTTTCTGCAGGGCTGGCTGACGACCGTGGGGCTGTCGATCGCTTCGCTGGTGGCCAGTCTCGTCATTGGATTACTGACCGCGACGGCGCGCCGGGGCCGGCTGATCCTGCTGCGTTATCTCGGCACGCTCTACGTCGAGTTCATCCGCGGGACTCCGCTGCTCGTGCAGATCCTGATCCTGTTTTATGTCATCGCCAATGCGATGCGGATCGAGAATCGCTACCTTGTCGGCGCCCTCGCGCTCTCCATCTTTCACGGCGCGTACATCAGCGAGATCATCCGCGCGGGGATCGAGAGCGTGGGCCAATCGCAGCTCGAGGCGGCGCGCGCCGTCGGGTTCGATCGCTGGCAGATCTACCGTTTCGTCATCGGCCCGCTCGCGTTTCGCCAAATGCTGCCGCCGCTCGCCGGCGAGTTTGCGTCGCTCATCAAGGACTCTTCGCTGCTGTCGATCATTGCCGTGAATGAGTTCACCCTCGCGGCGCAGCAGGTGAATTCGCGGACCTACAGCTCGTTCGAAGGGTACTTTCCGCTGGCCTTCGGTTATCTCGTTTTGACGCTGCCGATCTTCATGCTGGTGCGCCGCCTGGAGGAGCGGAGTCGCTATGAGACTTAAGCTCGGCGGCGTGGTGAAAACGTTCGGCGCGCACCGCGTCCTCGACGGTGTTTCGCTCGACGTGGACTCGCGTGCGCTCGTGTTGCTGGGCCGCTCCGGCAGCGGCAAGACGACTTTGCTCCGCGTGCTCGGCGGGCTGGAAACGCCCGACGCCGGCACGGTGGAATTCGCCGGTGAAGTCGTGCAATTCGAGGAGCAGTCGTTGCTCAAATATCGGCGCACGGTGGCCACGGTTTTTCAGTCGTTCAACCTGTTTCCGCACCTAACCGCGTTGCGCAATCTCACCCTGCCGCTGGAAGAAGTGCACCGGCATCCGCCCGAGGCGGCGCGCGAGGCGGCGATGGCGCAACTGCAGCGCTTCGGGTTGGAGGCGCATGCGCACAAGAAACCGGCCGAACTCTCCGGCGGGCAACGCCAGCGCGTGGCCATCGCGCGGGCGCTTTCGATCAAACCACGTCTGCTCCTGTTCGACGAACCGACCTCCGCGCTCGATCCCGAGATGACGGGCGAGGTGTTGGAGATGATCGCGGAGCTGCGCGCGGAAGGGCGCGACCTGGTGCTGGTCACGCATCACATTCCCTTCGCGCAAAAGGTGGCCGAACACGCCGCGTTTCTCCATGAGGGACGCCTGATCGCGTGCGCGCAGGCGGCAGAGTTTTTCGAAGCGCCCGCATGGCCGGAAGTGCGGGAGTTCTTGCGCAACGTCATGCGCTGGGGAGCGCGATGATTTAGAAGAACTCCGCCTGCGCCGACCGTTTCTTCCCCGCCTTCGGCTTGGCGGCGCGCGCGGCGAGGCTATCGAGCTCGGTGGTGAGATCCGCCAGATAGCTTTGCAAACCCCGCAGGCTGCGCTCGAGCTGTTTGCGATGGCGCTCTTCGAATTTGGCGAGGCTCGCGGTGTTGCGGGCGGCGAAGTCGAAGGCGGGATGTTTCCGGAGGCTCGCGAACTTCGTTTTCAACGCGCTGAGCGCCTTCTTGAGGTCCGTAACGAGACGGCGCAGGAGGGAGATCGAGAGCTTGCCGGCCTGGCCGTTGAGGACGACCTCGACCCGCGCGGCGGCGGCTTCGAGCGCCTCGACGTCGCGCCGGTTGTAGGCCTCCTGCACGGTGTGCCAGAGCTCGCGGTCGCGCGCCGGTTGGTCGGGATTGAGGTCCGGGTGCAGCTTGCGCACGAGCAACCGGTAGAGCTCCTTGATGCGCGCACTGGCGCGGTTCGGCTCAGCGTGGCGCGGCGGCGCCGCGTGCGGCGGAGGAGCCCCGCGATGCGCTTGGCCGTGGCTGCGCGACTCGTCGCGGCGGCCTTTGCGGCTCGCGCGCAGCAGCTCGTCGAGATCGGGCGCGACCATGCCGGTCATCATCTCGTACATCTCGGCCATGATGGCGTACTCCTCGCGAAAGGCGCGCTGGCGCTCGGGGCTCATCAGGTCGAAGTCCGCCGCGTCGAAGCCCGGTGGCAAGCCGAATTCATCCGATGGCGGTGCGCCGTGCGGCGGCGGGGCGCCCCAGTCCGGCGGCGGCTCCTCTTCCGGCTCGGGGCCGCGTTCCATCGCACGCATCACACGCCGGTACGCGGCGAGCCGGCTGCAGCCTCGGAAAAACTGCTCGTCCTCGACGGCTTCGAGGATGGTGCGTTGTCGCGCGATCGCCGACTCGGCCTCGCGAATGGCGGTGAGCAGCGGGCCGAGGACGCGCGATTCCCAGCGCGTGTAGGCCGGGAGATCGGCGGTCTCGAAGCGCTCGATCTTCGCGCGCACCGCGGCGGATTGCTCCTCCAGCTTATGGTGATCGCGCATGACCGCATCGCGCAGCGGCGTCTCGTCGACGAGCACGATCCAGGGCGTCATCGGCACCCCGCGCGCGGGCCGGCGTTTCGGTGGTCGTTTCATGAGGAAAGGGAGGCGGCGGCGCGCAGGATGCCGGCGGCTTTGTCGAGGGTTTCCTGCCACTCCTGCTCCGGGCGCGAATCGGCGACGATGCCGGCGCCGACATGGAAATGCGCGCGGCCGTGCTCGGTC
>DASYIS010000424.1:0-17988 GCA_035997375.1 Chthoniobacteraceae bacterium | reverse complement strand
AGCTTCGTGGCGGCGGTCTGTCTTCTGACCTCTATTCTTTCCGCAGCCGCCGCGCCGGAAGGAGCCACGCCGCCCTCGCCACGAGCGCCACTCGAGGCGCTGGTCTTTGCGCCGCACCCGGACGACGAGGTGATCGGCTGCGCCGCCGTGATTCTCCGTGCGCACGAGCGTCAGCAGCGCGTCGGCGTCGTCCTGCTCACCAATGGCGACGGCTATCCCGCGCTCGCCGCGGTCGTCGCCCGGAAGAACGTCGACGCGCTCGCGCCGGAGGATTTTCTTCGCGCAGGAGCTTTGCGCCAGCAGCATGCCTTGACCGCCACCGCGCGGCTGGGAGTGAACAAGGACGAAGTCATTTTCCTCGGCTACCCGGACAGCGGTTTGCAGGCGATCTACGAGCAAACGGAGAGCACGCCCTTCACGCAGGTGTTCACGAGGAAGACCGAGACCTATGGCGTCACGCAGCGCGACTACCATTCCAGTGAACACGGCCGGCCGGCGACTTACTTGAAGGCGAACCTGATCGCCGACCTCGCGGAGATCATCCGCAGGAGCCGGCCCAGGGAAATCTACGTGACCGACGAAGCGGACACGCATCGCGATCACCGGGCGGCTTTCTGGTTCGTGCGCGACGCCGCGCGCGCGGCCGCGTATGGCGGCCCCATCTTCACCTACGTGGCCCACGGCAAGGGGCCGGCCGAACCACCCAGCCGGCGCCTCGTCCTGACGAAGGAGGAGCTGGAGACCAAGCGCGCCGCGCTGCTGGATCACCAGGCCGGCACCTCGCCGATCCACGATCAGCTCGCCGCCGAGTACACCAAGCCGGAGGAGCTGTTTTGGACCGACAAGACCGGGACGGCCGCACCGGAGAAGAAGTGATTGTCCGAGAAATGCGCGATCGTACACTCGGCCCCTCCATGAAGACCACTCCCCCCACGGGTTTCCTGGCGCGGCGCGTCATCCATTTCCATGCCGCATTGCTGGCCGCCGGTCTGCTCGCGGCGAGCGGCCTGCGCGCGGCGGAGCCCGTCGTCGTGCCGCTCTGGCCGGGGGCGGCGCCGGGCGACACCGGCATCGCCGGCGAGGAACTCGTGAAGGTCTACGAGTCGGCGATCCTCAAGGGACCGACGAAGCTCATCACGAACGTCACCAAGCCGACGCTCACCATCTATTCGCCGCCCAAGGACTGGAACTCGGGCACCGCCATGCTCATCTGCCCCGGCGGCGGCTACCACAATCTGTTCTGGGAGCTGGAGGGCGAAGAGGTGGCGGCGTGGCTGAACGCGCACGGCATGACCGGGATTATTCTGAAATACCGCTGCCCGCGCCGCGCGGGCGACGTGAAGGGCGAGCCGCCGCTCGGGCCGCTGCTCGACGCCCAGCGCGCGGTCAGTCTCGTGCGCAGCCGGGCCGCCGAGTGGGGCATCGATCCGCAGCGCATCGGCCTCGTCGGCTTCTCGGCCGGCGGGCATCTCGCCCTGGCCACGGCGACGAGCTTCGAGAAGCGGCTTTACGAGCCGGTCGACGCGATCGACACCGCGAGCTGCCGTCCCGATTTCGCCGTCTGCTGCTACTCGGGTTACTTGAAAGACAAGGAGACGGGCGCCTTCCCGGCCACGATCCGGATTCCCGAAAAGACGCCGCCGATCTTTCTGGCTCACTCGTCCGACGACAAGATCAGCCCCCCGGAGCACAGCGCGCTCGCCTATCTCGCGCTGACGCGGGCCGGGGTGCCGGCCGAACTGCACATCTTCGCCAGCGGCGATCACGACTTCGGCGTGCGGCAGAATGGCAGGCCGCCCGCGAGCTGGCCCGAGCTCTGCCTGAAGTGGCTGAAAAGCAGCGGGCTGCTGAAATGAACGCGGGTGGAATGACGAATGACGAATGACGAATGACGAATGACGAATGACGCGGACTCACGCGCTTGATTTTCCAAAGACCATGAAACAACTGCTGATCAGAATTTGTACGATCTTCGCTCTCGTCCTCAGCGCCGGCGCGGAGGAGCCGCCGGCGCAGCCGCTTGGATCGAAGGGGACGCTGATTCTCTCGGATGACTTTTCCACCGATCGGTTCGGCACCGTCTGGTCGGAGCATATCGCGACGGCCGGGGTGGAGAACGGCGTGATGTTTGGGCGCCAGACCGGGGCGGCGCATGGCTCGGTCGTGCTGACAAAGCTGGACCTCCCCGACGGCAATCTCATTTGCGAATGCAAGGTGCAGTGGGAACACAACGTGACGGTCGCGTTCAGCTTCGACGACATGAAATTCCGCGGCTCGGTGGCCGGGCATATCGCTCGGGTGACGCTGGAGCAGCAACTCGTGAAGCTGCACGACGACAAGGAGGGCTCGATGAACAACGACCTGATCGCGTTGCGCAAAAGCGACGACGCGGAAAAAAAGGCCGCGGCCGAGGCGGCGATGAAGCTGCACACCCTGCAGGTGCCGATGACGCTCGAGAAGTCCCACTGGTATTTGCTCGGGATCGAAATCGTCGGCGACCAGATGCGGGTGACGATCGACGGCAAGCCCATCGGGTTGCTCAAGTCGGCCGGGCTGACCGATGCGACGAAATCGGATTTCAAGCTCAGCGTCAGCGGCAAGCAGGCGCTCTTCGACGACTTGAAAGTCTGGTCGGTCGCGGCCCACTGAAATATTCGCGCCTGCATCCAAGAAAACCGCCGGCTGGCGCGTGTTCCCATTATGCATTTCAAAATGATCTCCGCCGTGACGCTCGCCGTTGGCTTGTTCGTCGTCTCCGGCCCGGCCGGCGCGGATCAAGACCCTTCCAAGGATGGCAGGAAACGCGCGCCGAACCCTGCCCGGATGCTGCTGGAAGAGGGCCGGACCGCCGGCTCGCTGCCGGCCGGCGTGATCGTGCGCGTGCAAGCGGACCTTGCCACTTCCGTCCCATCGGATCCGAAATTGCGGGCCGCCGCGGAGGCGCGGGGAGTGGATTTCAGCAAGCGTCTCGACGAGCTGTGGGAATTCACGGCCGATCGGGTTTACCGCGTGGTCATGGAAGTGCCCCCTCACAAGCCCGGTGAAAACCTCGAATCCGTCTATCGGCGAGTCGAGTCACGACCCTTTGACTCGAAAGCCCTCTGCCGCGAGTTGCTCGATGGCAAAAGTTTGGAGATCGCGGAGGAGGAGGGACAAGGCGAGCCGCTGCAGTTCGTGGGCACGCACTACAATATCGGCGGGCGCTCCATCCAAGTCCTGCGCAACGGCGAATCGGTCCTTCACCTCGGCGAGCACTGCACCTCGGCCGGCTATGCGGAAACGGATGCCCGCGCCTTTGCCGCGCTGTACGAAAAGCTGGCAAGCCAGGCCCGCCTGTTGTTCAAGGCGAAGGCCGCCGAGTAACCTAAAAGCCGGAATAGGAACCACGGATTTCGCGGATGGGCACGGATCCGGAGGCACTGGCAAAAGTTCGCAGCTTCACCCGATGGTGGTGTCCAGAAATCCGTGGCCATCTGCACTGCTCCGGGTGGATTTCTTTGACGGTGAACAAGAAGTTTTCGGACGGCGAGTCGCCATCTCTGCGTTCCTTGCGTTCTTTGTGGTCAATGAACGCGGGGAGAAACCGCAGAGATCGCAAAGAACGCAAAGGAAGTTTCAGGCGGCGACTCACCAAACAGTTGCGGGCAGCGAATCCGTGGTCAATCTTCTGCCCCATTCCCGGATTTTGGGGTAAACCGTCGGCGGGCGCGCGCACATGGTTCGACGGCGAGACGCGCCTCCTCCTTGGCGGGCTGCGCCTTTGCCTCCGAATCGCGACCGGCTCTTTTTTCATGACCGGGAAAAAGCCGGCGCAACCAAGCAACCAAGCTTGGATCCGCCGCGAAAACTCCCATTTTCGCCCGAATTTCAGGTGACAAAATCGGTCGTTTTCGCTCCTTTGCGCGGCTTTTTCCCTAGGTGAAAGGGGCCAAAATGCAAATTCATGTAGGTGTTGTGAAAAGCCGTGTTTCGATTGAGGGATGCTGCAACCACAACTCTCCGCATCGCCCTCCGAAACCGCTGAAACCCCCACCCTCCGGATCCTCCCCTCGCCGCGTCCCCTGCGGCTGGACGAACTGACTCCGGAGGTCGCCAAGCTCATCTGCGACGTGATCCGCTTGGACGGCCTGGCCGACCACCACGCCGGGGCGCTGGCGCACGTCCGCCGGGCCACCCTGGAGCGTTGGAAAGCGGAGGATGAAGGATTCGCGCTCGCGCTGGAATTGGCGCGCGCGGAGTTCGAGTGGAAGCTGGTGCAAAAGATCAATAACGCGCGCAAACGCGACGGAACGCCGGACTGGCGCGCCCAGGTCTGGGTGCTCAAGAATTACTCCGCGGAGGGCGTGGTGAAGCCGGCGCGGGCCGCAAAGCCGGCGGGCGCGGACGCGCAAAAGCGCGCAAACCTTCCCGAAACCCCCGCCGCGCCACCGGCGGCCTTTGCCGGCCCGACACCGACCGCTCAGGGGACTGAGCGGACCACGACGGAACGGTGCGCTCCAGGAGGCGCGCGTGAAAATGCGACATTCCTTCCCGAAACCCACGGGCGTCCGGGCGTGTCGCCCCTCACTGGCCGGATCGCCCCCGCCGCGCAAAAGCCGTCATTTCTTCCCGAAACCACCCAACCGGCGGGAGCGGGCCAGCAGCACGCCGCCTGATCAACTCATGCCTCCAGGCCCTGCGTCGAGCCTAAGCCGATGCCGTCGCGCGCGATGCGCGAACGGTCCGGGGAGCGCACGCGCCCTGCGTGCTGGATTCGGCGCCCTCCGAGGAGGCGGAGGGGAATAGCGGGGGATGGCGGGCGGGCGAGCCGCCGAATCCCGTTGTGCGCGGCAAACCGTTTGGGGAGTTTGCACCCGCAGTGTGTTGAACGCTGCCCGGCGAGGGCGCCGGGCAGAACACGCGGGGCGCGTGTGCTCCCCAGACCGTTCGCGCATTGCGCGCCAAATGAATCGTTCCGGCTAAGTTTGCCCGCGAGGAGAGGTCTTTCCCTGTGGGAGAATTTTCCCTTTTGACCGCATGCATCCCCCTCCATGCCGTGAGTTCCCCGTCGGCCCGTTCGCCGGGATTGCCTCCATTTTCCTGTGCTGCGCTCTGGCGGCCTGTCTGGCCATCACGGCGCAAGCCGCGGAAGCGCCGGTCCGGCAGGCGATCGACGCCGAGGTCAGGGCGGTCTGGGCGAAAGAGAAAATCACGCCGGCACCCAAGGCGGACGATGCGACGTTTCTCCGGCGCGTCCATCTCGATCTCGTGGGCACCATTCCCACCTACGAGGAGGCGCGGCAATTCCTTGAGGACGCGGACGCCGGGAAACGCGACAAATTGATCCAGCGTTTGCTGGACGATCCGCGCTATGCGCAGCAGCAGGCGGCGGTCTGGGATCTCACCCTCTTCGGCCGCAACCCGCCGAACACGGAGGCCGTCCGTTATCGCGAACCCTTCAAGCGATGGCTCACCGACAAGTTTGCCCGGAACGAGCCGTATGACGGCTGGGTGCGCGATTTGTTGCTGGCGGAGCAGGACGGCTCGGAGTCGTTTTACGTGCAGTTCAACAACAAGCCGGAGGAGCTGGCCGAGGCCTTCAGTCGGATCTTTCTTGGAACGCAAATCCAGTGCGCGCGGTGCCATGACCATCCCTCCGCCGATCTATCGCAGAAGGATTTCTACGGAATGGCGGGCTTTTTCGTCCGCCTGGTCGCGCTGGAGCAGGGTCCGCTCGAGGGAGGGAAGCCGGGGAAGAAATACAAGATCGGAGAAAAGAGCAGCGGCGACGTGCTCTTCGCGGGCAACGCGAAGGAGCTGAAACCCGGCATGAAAGGCGAGCCGGTGAAACCGAAGTTCCTCGGCGGCGCGCCGCTCGACGAGCCGGCGTTGCCCGCCGGCTTCAAGGAACCCGAAATCAAGACTGGGGTGAAGTCGCTGCCCAAGCCCGAATTCTCGCGCAAGGAAAAGCTGGTGGAATGGGCGACGTCGCCGGCGAATCCGTACTTCGCGAAGGCGGCGGTGAATCGCGTCTGGGCCCAGTTCATGGGACGCGGCATCGTGCATCCGGTCGACAGTTTCCTGGACGACACGAAGGGCGCGTTGCCCGGGGTGCTCGATGAGCTCACGCGCCAATTCATCGAGCACAAGTTCGATATGAAATGGCTCATCGGCGAGCTGGTGCGCAGTGAGACCTACCAATTGGCCGGCCGCGGCGCGGTGAAGGAGGCGCTGCCGAAACACTTCGAGCGCGCGCGCATCCGGCCGCTCTCCGCGGAGGAAATCATGGCGGCGCTGAAGACCGCCGGCGGCGACGCGGAGCAGAAGAGCGACGGGGTCACCGAGACCTATTTCGTCCGGTACTTTGGGGAGCCGGTCAACGGCCAGGGCGAATTCCAGGGCGGCCTCAGCGAGCATCTCTTTCTCAACAACAGCGACAACGTGCGCGCGTTCCTCCGGCGCAAGAAAGGGAACCTGGCCGACACGATCATCACGTCGAGCGAGCCGTGGGAGCAGCGGGTGGATCGGATGTTCCTGTCGGTGCTGACGCGCCGGCCGAGCGAATCCGAACGCGCGAGATTCACGGCCCATCTGACCAGCGATCCGAAAACCGACGCCCTCGTGGAAGAGGCGATCTGGGTGCTGGTGAACACGAGTGAATTCCGCTTCAATCACTGACGGAGCCCCCTGCCATGAACGACCCCTCCTCTCCCCGACACGGACCGGCGCCGGCCGCACAGGGACTGTGCGGACCACCCTTCTGCCCTCGACACGAGCATATCTCGCGGCGCGCCTTGCTGAAGGGCGGGCTCGCCACCGCCGCCGGCGCCGTGGTCGCCAACTGGGGCGGCCTGTTCAATTCGCAAAGCATCGCCGCCGAGGCAAAGCAGCGCGCCAAGCGGTGCATCCTGCTTTGGATGAATGGCGGGGCCAGTCAGATCGACACCTTTGACATGAAACCCGGGCGGCCGACCGCGGGTCCGTTCCGCGAGATCAAGACCGCCCTGCCGGGGTACCGCATCTGCGAATACCTGCCGAAGATGGCGCAACAGGTGGGCAAGCTCGGCATCATTCGCAGCATGCGCACGCAGTCGCCGGATCATCCCGACGGCATCTACCACATGCATACCTGCTACAAGCAGTCGGAGCGCATGCCGCACCCGGAGCTCGGCGCGATGGTCGCCAAATATCTCGGCCAGGAGGATGCGGATCTGCCGAGTTTCGTGCGCATGGGCCCTGTGGGCAACGCTGGCGCGGGCTATCTCGGGCCGCGCTACGCGCCCTTCAGCATCGATCGCGGCGGCAAGCTCCCGCCCTTCACGAGCCCCTACCTGCCGGCCGCGAACGAAGAGCGGCGGAACGAATTGCTGCGCTCCATGGAAGCGGAGTTCCAGCGGGAGAATCCCGCCGATCCGTATGAAAGCCATCGCGTCGCCAAGGAAAGCGCGTGGCGCTTTCTGCGCGCCCGGTCGCTCTTTGACACGAGCAAGGACTGGCCGGCGCACCAGGATCTCTACGGCGCGAGCGACTTCGGCCGCGGCTGTTTTCTCGCGCGCAAGCTGGTGGAAGCGGGCGTCGCGTTCGTCGAAGTCGGGCAGGACAACTACGACAGCCACGCCGACAATTTCGTCTGCCACAAGGCGAACATGCAGGTGCTCGACCCGGCGTGGTCCGGGCTGCTCATCGACCTCGAGCGAACCGGGCTGCTGCAGGACACGCTGGTGGTCTGGATGGGCGAAGTCGGGCGCACACCCGTGATCAACAATCGCGCCGGCCGCGACCATTTCATCCACGGCTGGACCGTCGTGCTCGCCGGCGCGGGGATCCAAGGCGGCGTCATCTATGGTTCGACCGATGCCGACGGTCGCGATGTCGCCGAGAACCCCGTGAGCGAAGGCGATCTCTTCGCGACGATCTACACCGCGCTGGGGGTCGATCCCCGCACGAAGCACTACGTCGGCAAACGGCCGATCTGGGCCACGCCGGAAGGATCGAAGCCCGTGAAGGACTTGCTGGCATGAGTGCCGAGGTGGACTTTGGAAAGGCGGCGCTCCTCTGGTCGCTGCCGTGGGACGCCGCGTGGGTCTCGGCGGTGAGTTTCGTCGGCCCCGCACACGTCGCCGCCGGCAACAATCTCGGCGAAATCCTGCTCTGGAAACTGCCGGAAAAACCCGGCGACGCGCCGCCGCCGGAACGCCAGTTCGTCGGCCACACCAACGGCATCAACCGCCTGGTCTGCGCCGAGGACCGCTGGCTCATCTCCGCCAGCAACGACCACACGCTCCGCTACTGGGACCTGCAAGGCGCGCCCGGCGAGCCCGTGAAAGTGGTGCTCAACGCGCGGACGATCGAGGAGGCTGAGCGCAACAAGAGCTCCGGCAAAAAGCCGCCGTCACCGCTGGAAGTCGAAGTGCACACGCAAGCCGCGGCGAAGACCATCGAGGGCCGGGAATGGATCACCGGACTCGCGCTGAGCCACGATCAGTCCACGCTCATCACCGGCGACGACGCGGGCCAGGTGGTCCTCTTCGACCGGGCCGGCGGCGCTGAAAAGAAACGCTGGGAAGTGAAGGGCTGGGCCTACGCCGTGGCGCTGTCACCCGATCTCAAACAGGCCGCCGTCTCCGAGCGCTACCCCCTCGTGTTCGACACCGGCCGGCACACCGCCGTGAAACTCTGGGCAACCGACAGCGCAACGGTGCAGCACGACCTGACCAAGGATTTCAAAGACATGCAGATCGCGGCCGCGGCCTACTCCAACGACGGGAAGGTGCTCGCGATCGGACGCGGCGGCGAGGCCGAAGGCCCGAACGGCAAGGTCTTCCTTCTCGATCCCGCCACCGGCCAGAAACTGCGTGAGCTCACCCCCGGCCACCTCTCCGGCCTCACCGATCTCTGCTTCCACCCCGACGGCCAACACCTCGCCTCCGCAGGCCGCGACACCTTGGTCCGCATCTGGAACATCGCCGATGGCAAAATGGTCGCTGAGCTCGGCAAACCGCGCGGCGGTCAATTCAAGGACTGGATCCACGCGATCTCCTTCTCCCCCGACGGCACCCGCCTCGCCGCGGCCGACATGGCCGGGTTCGTGCACGTGTGGCAAGTTGGGGGTAGGGGAGAGGGCATGAATCTCTTCTCGATCACTTGCGATTAGGATCGGCCTTTTCCGGGTTCCTGCTCTCGATACGGCGTTTTTTGATCTTGACTACGTCGTCGCGCAATCTACGAGGGAGCCCGCCTATGCTATGGAATTGCCTCCCTCCAGTCGCTCCGGTGCCCAGGGCACTCCCTCAACCGGTTTCGTTTTCCGTGGACCGTAAGGTTTGCTCCTTGGCCAGCCATGGCGATGTGGAATCTGATCCGGGGGAATTCCGCATGTGTTTTCACCGCGCGTGAGATGAAGGAAGAGGCAAGAAAGGGGACGAGCAGCCAATGCTAAAAACAACTCCGTCAAGAATTCGTGATCCGTCTGTAGCCGAGGGGATGAGAACCTCCTGGGAACGGATTGCGATGGGGAGCGGGGCGGATGAGAGAAGTATGAGCTGCGAAGTAATCCGTCGCTGGACCAACGCGGTCTGCCCAGCGCTCCGTAACTCCGAGGCGATGGTCACGGAAATCGCCTGCTCGGTTAGCCGCGAAACTGAAGTTTTTTCTGTATGCCCACTCTGAACAGCCCTACCATTCGTGAAGCCGCCGGATTTGTGACCGACCCCGCGGACCCCACGAGAATCAACGAATTCGCGATTTTCTGGTTGGAAGAGGTGGCCATTCGCATGATGGCCTTTCAGCGGCAGTTGAAAATTCCCAAACAGGAGCATACGGGGGCGCACGTCTTACTCAATATCCTGCTAAGAATCGACGACACCAGGCTGCACGCGGCTCCTCTCGATCCGGCGGTGGATCAGAAGCTGAAATACACCCGCTACGCGCCGTCCATTATCACTCGAGGCGAGATCGAAGTGATGGGATTATCCATTCCACGATTTTCGCTCCGCTGTTATCTCTCGACGGAGAGCCAAGGCAAGGCTACGGCGGACTTTATGAACATGCGAAGACTGCATGAGGAGTCCAGATATGTTCGCAAAACCTGGGAGTTGGATAAGGGGCCGAATCCCGATTCCGATTTCATCCCGCTGGAAAAGTTGGCCAGAAAACTGCAAGTCAGCGTAACGCGCGGCCCCAGTCCGGAAAGTCTGGTCAAGATCTCGTCGCCGATCGCGGATTGTTTCCTGAAGTACCGGAATCCCGATGAGGCCTACCATTTGCTCGAAGTTCCGTTGGGCCTGCACTATGGGGAATGTCAGAGCGCAAACGACGACTTCAAGGGCACACCTTACGTGCAAGGCACCTCGCTTACCGGAATGTGCGCGCAGGCGGTATGTTTCATGGCCAATTCCATCTTGCTGGAATATGCGAAGAGCTTGTCCGGAATCGCTGAAATCTCCCTGATCGCTTCCGAACGCAGGGGGCGCTTCGCAATGCTTCAGGGTTTGACGCCGCGGGACGTGGAGCGCTATTTTTGTTCGCCGGTAGTGGAGTTGTGGACCGAGCGGCAGTTCGCCTCCCCCGTTTTGACGCGGGCGGTCACGAGCAACCAGGGAATGCTCCTGAATAGTTGGTTCAGCGAATCCTTGTCTTCGTACGTGCGTTCCGGGTTTCCTGTGATTCTTCCCTGTGACCTGGCCAAACTGAATCCGCTCTACGCCACGCACGAGTTGGTCAAGGAAGAGTTCCTAACCCCTCCGATCTCGCCCGAGGAGAGCGTCGCGGAGGAAATGGTTCCGCACTTCGTCTGCGTGGTGGGAGTGCGGCGTCAGCCGATTTCTTCGAGCGAGTTTGTGGTGAACGACCCCGCGTTTCTTCCTTTTCTTAAGCTGACTGCGGAGCAGCTGCGCGGCGCCTCGCTCGACGAAGCGAATCGGCCGATGTACATGGCGGTCGTGCCAGCGCGCGTGAAGATGGCGCTCAACGCGGTGCTGCGAGAAGGCAGGAGAGAAATGTGGGGCCTGCGCGAATTCGTCTTTCGAAACTTCGAGCGCTTCAGGCCCGAATGGCAAATACTGCCGATCGATGAGCGCGGCGAGCGAAGAGATCCTAAGTTTCGACTCTTTCACATTCGGGGTGGCGCCAGCGAATTCCTTCACTTCATGCAACGTGAAATGGTGTCCAGCGCGATGGCTCACCGAGCCGCTGCGTGGGCGGCGAGGAGGAATGGCGACCGCGGGCGCATGGTGGACGGGCAGTGGGTGTGGATGCAGTACACCGGGTCGTATCTCTGGTTGTGGAATGCGGAAAAGGAACTCGAGATCAATCAACCACCCGCGGAGTTGCTTAAGCATCACATGCTCTTCGCGTGCGATGACGCAAGAGAATGGGAACCTGCTTCGGAGGTCGCCAGTCCCACGGAGGACGCAGCGGAGGTTGCGCCTCCTGTCACCAAGAATGATTTCTCCCAACTGGCCGTCGGACTGATTAATTCTTTTGGGGCGATCAATTATGACGAAGCCCTGGCGGCGTGGCCCGCCGGAATTGGCCGCGCCGAAATCTACTGTTTCTTGCGCAAGGAGTGGTTGAGCTTTTGTACCGGCAACCATGCGAGCGCGATTCCGGAAAAGTTGAAAGTGCGGGGCGCGGTGTCAGCGTTAATGAAGACCAGGATGCTGGGTTTGACCACGTTGGACGCCATTGTGGAAAGATGCGCCTACGCCATCGATGCGAAGTTGCAAGGGCCAGATATCAAAGTGGGAAGCTTTGCCACCTTTATCCCAGAGATCAGCTCGCACATTGCCGAGGAGCGAGACGATGCCATTGCGGCTCTGAAGTTTCTGGTGGAAGTGGCGGCACAGTTGCGGGACGTGTGTGGACACAAGGAGATGAAGTTCATCGAGATTGTCGGTGGTTCCCGCATCCAGGGTGTGAGCTATGGGTGGAACAACAAGAGCCGAGTGCCGGCGCAGGCGATGATTGTGCCGCACGAGGACAGCGTCCTGGAGTTGCTCATCGACTCTCTCCGCCAGGTGGCGGCGCATGCTTCCAAGCACAATATCTGGCTCGCATTGGAGATGGAGCCGGGCCCGCTCCACTTGCTGAATGGTCTCGGCCCGATTGAAAAGGTCCTGCAGGATGGCTCGCTGGCCCACGCGGTAGGGCTCAATCTCGACCTGGCTCATTTCTGCCTGCTGGGCAAGATTCAACCGGATCAACTTGCCAGCACGACGCGCGAAAGGATTCTGGGCGTCCACATCTCAGGACATTCAAAGGGCCACTTGGGAGATCTGCACGTGAACGCCCTGAATCAACTCACCGACGGTGTCTTCGATACGTGGCTCAACTATCTGGCGGGCCTGGCTCGCGACGGTATCGCCGCGAACGACGGTCGCATCAAGTTCGACGGAACGATCAATGTGGAAATGGAGTCATGCCGCTGCGAAGAAGAAGTGAAGTCGAGTTGCGACACGCTTTTCGCATATTTGCAGAGCGATGGGTCTCAAATATGAGACATTGCGGCGAATGGTCGCTGAGAAAAGTGTTGTGTTTCCCCAGCGAGTCCGGTTACGATTGCCAGTTTTTTCCCGGGCGCGGTTTTTCTTTGCGGAAGGCATCCGACGTGCGATTGCTACCAGAGGCCGACTCGGAAGTGCATCCACTTTTGGGTTGACCGCCGAAAGTCTCCCGCTAGCATTCACGCCCTTTTTCAAACCGCAACGAATCAAAAAAATTGCCTTTTCGGTCTTTCCATGGGGACGGGCCGAGAGCAGAATCGTCCCACTTGAGGCTCATGTCGTTTGACAATCCCACTTTGACGTGCTCCGCGTGCCGGTTTCAGCCGGTGTCGGGTGCGGGCCGTTTGCCTCTCGGCATTTTTCGAACACCCAAAGCAACCAGTACAAACCCAACTACCGCAAATCGCCATGGCTAAGATCGATTCCAAAATCCCTGATATCGATTCTCTCTTTGCTGATTTGGAGCGAGAATACTCCGAAGACCTCGTGGTCAGAGTAAGGCAGAAGGCCGGTAACGCAGCGCAACTTTTTCAAATTGAATCCGCTTTACGCGAGGTGCTTATGGAAGAAGAAGAAGCCGATTTGGAGCGCCTCCATACGCTTAGTGACGTCCCTTGCGCGAGCCGAGCCTCAGGCTTGAACCTTGAGTCCATCGACGCCTCGAGCCGGAAGTCGCGGATTGCGCGTATCCTCGCGCACGACGCCGAGTTTCGGAAATCCGGCGACGAACGGTAAGCACGGGCAGTTTGTTGAGCGGGGCATCTACTCTGGAAAGCGGCGACGCCGTCACCGCCGCAAATGCTCCCGCAGAAAGAGAATCTGCGCGAGGAATTGGAAGTCGGCGTTCTTCTTTTTGGCGAAGCCGTGGCCTTCGTCGTTGGCCATCAGGTACCAGCAGGTTCCGCCTTGCGCGCGCAACGCCTTGACCATTTGCTCCGCCTCGGTCATCGGCACGCGCGGATCGTTTTTGCCCTGCACGACGAAGAGCGGGCGCGTGATTTTGGCCACGTTGTTGAGCGGCGAAATCTTCGCGAGAAACTCCGCCATGGCCGGGTCGCGTTCGTCGCCGTACTCCGCGCGGCGCAAGTCGCGGCGGTAATCCTGCGTGTTCTTGAGGAACGAGACGAAATTCGAGATGCCGACCACGTCGATGCCGCAACGCAGCCGGTCGCTGAAATGCGTGAGGCAGGCCAGCACCATGTAACCGCCGTAGCTCCCGCCCATCACCGCCACGCGTGACGCGTCGAGGTCCGGCTGCTTCGCGATCCAGTCCAGCAACGCCCCGACGTCGCGCACGGAGTCTTCGCGTTTGAAGCCATTGTCCAGCGTCAGGTAGGTCTTCCCGTAGCCGGCCGAGCCGCGTACGTTGGGGAACACGAGCACGCAGCCGAGCTCATCGAGCCAGTAGTTGCCGCGCGCGAGGAAGTCCGGGCGCGCCTGGCTCTCCGGGCCGCCGTGAATGTTGACGATGACCGGACGCCGCCCCGGATACTTCCGCGCATCAGGCCGATACACGAACGCCGAAATCTCCCGCCCGTCGAAGCTCGGAAACTTGACCAGCGCCGGCTCCGCGAACTTGCTCGCGTCGAGCCCGCCCGTCTCGCTTTCCGTCCAGCGCGTCACCGCGCCCGTCGTCACGTCGAGGGAGAAGGCGTCGCGCGAGGAGCGGGCGGCGTCGAGCGTGAAGCCGAGGTCGCGGCCGTTCTCGTGCCACTCCAGTCCGCTCGCCGCGCCCAGCGGCAGCTTCGGTCGCGGCTGCTCCCGCCCCGAGACCGCGTCGATCAGCCGGAGCACGCCGGCGCCGTCTTCGTTGGTCAGCACCGCGATCGTTTTCCCGTCGGGCGACAACGCGAATTCCTCTACATCCCACGGGATTTCCTTCGTCAGGATCCGCCGTTCGCCGGTCGTGAGATCGATCTGCGTGAGCTGCGCAAACTCCGCGCCGCGGTCGCTCGCCGTGAAGAAGCTCCGGGCATCGCGCGTGAACTGCGCACCTTCATGAGACGCCTTCTCCGCGCCCTGCGGCGTGAGCGGCTTTACCGCGCCGGTGGCCAGGTCGAGTAGATGCACCGAGCTCTCGTTGGCCGACACATACTCCGTCAGCAGCAGCTTTGTCTCATCCTCCGACCAATCGCTCACGCTCCAGCCGCCGCTTTCGCGCGGCAGGACCAGCCGCGCTGATTTCGGATCGCTCGGGTCCATCGTGTAAATGTCCGTGTCCTTGCCCGTGCGGCTCGTCGAGGTATAGGCGAATTGCCGCCCGCTGCGCGCCCAGCGCGGCCCGAGGTTGCGCGACTTCCCGTCGGTCAGCAACGTCACCCGCCCGTCCGCGAGGTCGAAGCGATAGAGCTGCCGGAATTCGTTCCCGCCTGAGTCTTCGCTGAAGACGATACAATCGCCCGTCTTCGGTCGGAACGAACCGCCGCCCACTGGCTCCTTGCGAAAAGTCATTTGCCGCCGAGCGCCGCCCGGCATGGCCACGAGGTGCAATTGCACGGTGTCGGCAAACCGGGTGCTGATCAGCATCTCGCGCCGCTGCGGATGCCAGCTATTCAAGCGCGCCGCGCGGAATTCGAGATACCGGCCAACGTCGGCCCGCAATTCATCCGGGATGGCAGGCACCCCGTCGGCGACGAGATTGGACGGCACCTCGGCCAGGGCCGGGAGAGTAAGTGCGAGCAGGAGGAGGAACAGGCGCATACCACGCAAGGTAGCTGCCACTGGCACCGCAGGGAATCTCTCATCGTAGTCATCACGCTCCGCGTGATGGGCTCGTCACGCGGAGCGTGACGGCTACCGTGAGCCCGCAGGTGGCTCCGCGGCACTGAGAGCGCTACTTGGTCTGGAAGAAACTGCTGGCGACCGTCGCCTGAATGATCTCCTGCATCCGGAACTCGTTCGCCGCAGCGTGGGCGGTGATCTGCTCGACGGTGAGATGATCGGCGTACCCGATCGGCCGGCCGAGCGCGTAGCAGAGCAGTTTTTCCGTGAAGCCCTTCACGAACTTCTCCTTCTCGGCCAGGAGCGCGGCCTTGAACTCCTGCACGGTCTTGAATTCACGGTCGTCCGGCAGCTTGCCGCTCACGTCAAGCTCGGGGGAGCGCTTGTCGCCTTGCATCCCTTCGCCGTTCTGGCGGTCGCGCCACATGCCGGTGGCATCGTAGTTTTCCAGGGCCATGCCGAAGGGATCGACCCGCGCGTGGCAGCTCGCGCAGTTCTCCGAGACGCGGTGCTCGTCGAGGCGCTCGCGCACGGTGCGCGGCTTCTTGTCTTTGAGCGCGGGCAAGTCGCCGGCGTTGGGCGGTGGCGGCGGCACGGGTTGATTCCACAGCGTGTCGAGCACCCACGTGGCGCGGCGCACGGGCAGGGTGCGCGTGCCGTCGGCGAGATAGGTGAGGATGCCCGACATGCCGAGCACGCCGCCGCGGCGGTCGTCGGCCGGCGCGGGCACCTTGCGAAAGTCGTCGCCTTCCACGCCTTCGATGCCGTAGTGCCGCGCGAGGCGCTCGTTGACGACCAGGAAGTCGCTCTCGAGGAAATCCGTGATCGGCAGATCGTGCGCGAGCACCTCGTGGCAGAACTCGAGCGGCTCGCGTTTCGAGCTGTCGCGCAAGGCGTCGTCGTAGAACTTGTAGAAGTCGCGGTTCGGCGGATTGCCGTTGTCGAAGTTGCGCACGCCCAGCCATTGGCCCGCGAAGTTGCGGACGAACTCCCACGCCTTGGGATCGGCGATCATGCGCTGCACCTGCGCGCGCAGCACGGCGGGTTCGCGCAGCCGGTCCTCGGAGGCGAGGCGGTAGAGCTCCTCGTCCGGCGCGGCGCTCCAGAGGAAATACGAGAGGCGGCTGGCGAACTCCCAGCCGTCGAGCGACTGCGGTCCGGGCGCCGGCGTGGCCGCGACCGGCGAGGGCTTCGCCTCGCTGCCGAGATAGAGGAATTTCGGCGAGCAGAGCACGTTTTTCACGCCCTCCCGCACGGCCTGCGCGAGGGAAAGTTTGCGGGCGCCCATGGTCGACTGGGTCCACTTCACGACGTGATCCAGCTCCTGCGATGTCACCTCCCGGCGGTAGGCCTTCGGCAGGAACTTCGCGAAGATCTCGTGCAAATATCCCTCCTGGTCTTCGCGGTCGTCGCCGTCGAAGAGCAGCGTCTTGCGTCCCTCCGGCGGCCAGTCGACGAGCGGCCCTTCCCACTCCATCAGGCCCAGCCAGAGCCGCGGCCGTTTGGCGATATCCATCTTCGGGTTGTAAATCCAGTCGGGGCCTTCAAAGGTTTTCCGGCTCTCCGTCGCCGCCGCGACCGTGACTTCGAGTTTCTTTTTCAACAGCGCCAGCTCCTCCTCGGACTTCTTCTCGGCCTTCGCGCGAATGATTTCGCCGCCGACGATCACCTGCTTCCATTGCACATCCCGGTACGCGGGATTCTCGATGACGGCGTTCTTGCGGTCGCCGAAATCCCAACTGACGCGGAACTGGCGATTCAAGCCCGGCGGACCAACCTGCAAGTACATCAGGAATTCGTACTCTTTCGGCGCATCGAGCGGCGCATCGATCACCATGGTCTTCGCAACCTCGATCGGACTAGCCTCGCCATAAGTCACGGTGAGCCGCACGTCTTTCTGCGCCTCTTCATCGAGCCCTTTGAACGCGCCCGCCTTGACGCGAAAGCGATACCAGCCATCCCGCGTCACGCCTTTGCGGCCCCATTCACCGGGGTAAAACTTGCTGCTGCCGAGGTACTCGACACCGTCGTTTTTGAGTTCCCAATCGTACACGCCATGCGGCACGAAGCGCCGGTCCTTCGAGGCGTATTGATCGAAATTCGGCTGCGGAATCCAGGCGAGCGGCTCCTTGAGCTTCGCCACCTCCGCCGGCACGCTGGTCTCGACGTACTCACCCTTTTCGTTTTTGTACGCGGTCATGAGGCCGTGGACGTAGCGCTCCACCCGGCCGTCGTAGGTCAGTTTCTGGACCTTCGGCGGCTCGTTGAAGACCCCGTCATCGAGCACCATGTCGGCCACGGCCAGGTAGCGATCGAGCTGCCCGTCGTCCATGAAGAGGCCCGACGCCCCGCGATCGAACCCGCCCACCTTGCCATCCGCCGGCAGCTCTTTCTCGATGCGCCGCGCGAAGTTTTCATCGAGCGAAAACAGGTCGCGCACCGTGTTGGCGTACTCCACCCGATTCATCCGCCGCATCGGCACCCGCCCGCCCGCGCCCTGCGCCGCCTTGGTCGTCTCGTCGAGCTTCTGCGCCACCCACGAGGCGACGGCGAAAGCTTCCTTCGCATCGGGCCGCGCTTTTTTCTTCGGCGGCATCTCGCCGGCCTTGATCTTGTCCATCACCTCCTTCCACTGGCCGGCATTGTTGCCCGCCGTGAAATCATCGGTCAGCAGATCGATGCGAAAGCCGGCGCGCGCGGTGCTCGCATCGTGGCAATCCATGCAGTGGTTCTCGATGAACGGCCGGACGACTTTGGCCGAAGTGTCGTCGGCCGCCGAGGCGGT
>DASYIS010000423.1:0-6400 GCA_035997375.1 Chthoniobacteraceae bacterium | reverse complement strand
AGTTTCCGAGGTTCACGGTCGCGACTTCTACACTCGCCGCATTTCAGCCGCAACGCAGAAGGGCAGAAGGCCCGCGCCTCGCCGTTCGATCAGGCCGGGACCTAGCTCATTGCTTCGAGCGCGCCCTCCGGCTACAGCTCGCCCATGGCCATCCCACCCATTACCGTCTTCCGCGAAGCCCGCGGCGTCGTCGCGCAACGCGGCGAAAACTTATTCCTGCTCTCCGACGTCACCCTCGACGCGCTTTTCCAACAGGACGACCCGGTCGCCTGGCTCTACCCCAAGCTCCCGCATGGCCGACCCGTCGCCGCGCCGGACGCGTGGCTCGCGCCCATCGACACCCAGGAAGTCTGGGCCGCCGGCGTCACGTACTTACGCAGCCGTGAAGCGCGCAAGGACGAATCGAAGGAGGCCGGCGGCGGCACGTTCTACGAGCGGGTATACGATGCCGATCGCCCGGAGATCTTCTTCAAAGCCACCCCGCATCGCGTCGTCGGCCATGGCGGAAAAGTGCGGATCCGCAGCGACTCGCACTGGAATGTGCCTGAGCCCGAAGTCGCGCTCGCCATCAATCGCGCGGGCCGGATTTTCGGGTACACGATCGGCAACGACATGAGCTCGCGCGACATCGAAGGCGAGAACCCGCTCTACCTGCCGCAGGCCAAAGTCTACAGCGCCTGCTGCGGACTCGGGCCCGGCATTGTCGTGCGCGAGCCGCTCCCGCGGGAGTCGAAAATCCGCATCACGATCGAGCGCGCCGGCACCGCCGTCTTCACCGGCACCACGGCGATCGACCAGATGAAACGCGGCTTCGAGGAACTCGCGGAGTTCCTCTACCGCGACAACGATTTCCCGAATGGCAGCTTCCTGCTCACCGGCACCGGCGTGGTGCCCGGCAACGACTTCACGCTCGCGAGTGGCGACGCGATCCGCATCAAGATCGATGGGATCGGCACGCTGCTGAACATCGTGGCGTAACGCCGGAGCGCATCAGTTGGCGCGCGGCGCGCCGTGGCACGGGCGTCCCGCCCGTGGGGCCAGCGGGCGTCCCGCCCGCTGAATACGGCTTTTCCTCGAACGAGTGCGTTTGGATTCGACGGGCGGGACGCCCATCGGCCCCACGGGCGGGACGCCCCTGCCACGGCGCGCCTGCGCCGGCTACTCCGGCTT
Organism: Chthoniobacteraceae bacterium; assembly: GCA_035997375.1. GTDB lineage: Bacteria > Verrucomicrobiota > Verrucomicrobiia > Chthoniobacterales > Chthoniobacteraceae > DASYIS01. The sequence continues at coordinate 5,230 of DASYIS010000423.1, read as the reverse complement.
CTTCGGCGCTGGTGCGTCGCCGGGCTTGCCGCCCTTGGCGCCATCAGGGCCGCCGCGCTTTTTCCCATCGGGGCCGCCGCCTTTGCCACCGTCCGGTCCACCGGGAGGATGCGGGGGATGAATCTCATCGGCGGTCAGCTTGCCGTCGCCATTCTTGTCGAGGGTCAGCAGCGCTTTCGACGCGTTGGCGATCTCGCTCGCGTCGATGACGCCGTCGTGGTTCGTGTCGAGCGCCGCGATGAGCGGGGGCACGGGCCGGTTGCCTGGGCCTCCCGGACCACCGGGTCCGCCGCCTTCGGGTTTCTTGCCGGCGCCGTCCTGGGCGAGCGCGGTCATGGAGATGATGCCCAGCGCGAGGCCGGAGAGGAGTGGGATGGAGGTCGATTTCATGGGTCTGGTTGGTTGGTCTGGGTTCGCCGGCGCCACGGCCTGTCGCCGCCGCGCTTCGTCGCGATTCACCTTCTAAACGCCGCCGAAGTCGCCGATGCGCAATTTTTCTCGCGGCCATGCGGATCGATTACGATTACGAGCACGAGCACGAGTACGAGAAAGGGCCGAACGCGAACTCGTGCTCGTGCTCGTAATCGCCTTCCCCCTGTGCTACATCGCGAGGTCCATCCTCCGAATGCCGCGCCCGCTCTCCACATTCCTGATCGCAATCATCGCGTTGCTCCCGCGCGCGGGCTCCGCGGCGCCGGTCGATTTCACCAAAGAGATCGCCCCCATTTTCTCGCAACGCTGCCTGCGCTGCCACAACGCCGAGGAGAAAAAGGGGAAGTGGTCGCTCGCCACCGCGGAGGAGTTTTTCAAGAAGCGCGGCGGCCACGAGGACGCGGTGGTGCGCGGCGATCCGGAGAACAGCATGCTGGTCGATCTCATCTCGCCGCTCAGCAAGCACGAGGCCGAGATGCCCAAGGAAGGCGATCCCCTCACGCGCGACGAGGTGGCGCTCGTCCGTCGCTGGATCGCGGAAGGCGCGCCCTGGCCCGAGGGCTTCGTCATCGAACCCAGAAAGCGCGGAGACAAAAGCTGGTGGAGTTTGCAGCCCTTGCGCCCTGGGAACGCCAATCTCCTGATTGGCGAGAATCCCGAGGAGCGGAGCGATTCGCCAATCGGGAGATTGGCGTTCCCAGGGTCTCCAATCGACCGCCTGCTCCTCGCGAAACTCAAGGAGAACGGCCTCGCGATGAACCCGCCGGCCGAGCCGCGCGACCTGATCCGCCGCGCCACGTTCGACCTCACGGGCCTGCCGCCGGCCCCCGAGGAAGTAGAGGCATTCATCCAGGCTTGCGCCGCCGGCGCGGACAAGGCCTACGCCGCGCTGATCGATCGCCTCCTCGCCAGCCCGCGCTATGGCGAACAGTGGGGACGCCACTGGCTCGACGTGGTCCGCTTTGGCGAGAGCACGGGCTTCGAGCGCAACATCATCCACGAAGACGCGTGGCCGTTTCGCGACTACGTCATCCGCTCGCTCAACGACGACAAGCCGTTCGACCGCTTCATCCTCGAGCATCTCGCGGGCGATCAGCTCGCGCCGGGCGATCCCGCCGTCGAAGTCGGTACCGGGTTTCTCGTCGCCGGTCCGTACGACAATGTCGGCAACCAGGACGTGAAGGCGCAGGCACAGATCCGCGCCAACACACTCGACGACGTGATCACCGCGACGGGGTCGGCATTCCTCGGTCTCACCGTCCACTGCGCCCGCTGCCACGATCACAAGTTCGACCCCATTCCGCAGGCCGACTACTACCGTTTGCAGGCGGCGTTCGCCGGCGTCCAGCAAGGCGCGCGTCCGCTGGCCACGACCGCCGAACGCGAGGCCGCCGCCCGCAAGCGCGAGCCGTTCGACCAGGAAATGGCGGCGCTGAAAACCGACCTCGCGGCGCTCACCACACGCCCGGAAGGCTCGCCGCCGCTCACGCCGGAGGAGGAGGCACGCAAAGCGGAACTGCTCGCCCGCCAGCCCGTGCTCGAAAAGCAAATCGCCAAGGCCGGCGCACTGACGAAGGCTTGGATCGGGATCTTCAGCCAACCGGGCGCCGCCACCTATCTGATGAAAGGCGGCGACCCGCAAAAGCACGGCGAGGAGATCGTCCCGGCCTCGCTCGCAGTGCTCGAAGTCGCACCCAAATATGACCTCCCGCTCAACGCGCCGGAAGCCGCGCGCCGGCTGGCGCTCGCCCGGTGGATTGTCGCGCCGGAGAATCCCCTCACCCCACGCGTGCTCGCCAACCGCGTCTGGCACTGGCATTTCGGCACCGGCATCGTCGATACGCCGAGCGACTTCGGCTACATGGGCGGCCGGCCGACGCATCCCGCGCTGCTCGACTACTTGGCGCTGCGCCTCCAGGCGAACGGCTGGCGGCTGAAGCCGCTGCATCGCGAGATCATGCTCTCGCAGGCGTACCGGCAGTCATCCGCGTGGCGGAAAGACGGTGCGGATCACGACCACGATGCGCGCCTGCTGTGGCGTTTCCCGCCCCGCCGGCTCTCCGCCGAGGAGTTGCGCGACACCATGCTCGCCGTCTCCGGCAAGCTCGACCTCGCGAAATCGAGCGGCCCCGGCTTTCGCCTCTATCAGTACCTGAACGACAACGTCTCGACCTATGTACCGCTCGACCGGGTCGGCCCGGAGACGTACCGGCGCGCCGTTTTCCACCAAAACGCCCGCGCCTCCACCGTCGATCTCCTGACCGAGTTCGACGCGCCGGACTGCGCTTTCTCCACGCCGCGTCGTTCTTCCACGACAACTCCATTGCAGGCGCTTACACTGTTTAATCACGCCTTTACCGTTGATATGTCGAACGCCCTCGCAGAGCGCTTGCGAGCCGACGCAGGCACCGAAATCACAGCGCAAGTCCGCCGTGGTATGGCGCTCGCCTACGGCCGTGAACCGGCTCCCGCCGAGCAGGCGGAAGCCGAGCGCGTGGTGGCCGCGCATGGGCTGCCCGCCTTCTGCCGCGCGCTGCTGAACTCGAACGAGTTGCTTTACCTGCCATGAATTCGCACTACACCCGCCGGCATTTCCTCAGCCAGTCGACGCAAGGGCTGGGCGGCATCGCGCTCGCCTGCCTGCTCGCCGCTGACCGGGCGCGCGGGGCGACGAACTGGCCGCAATTCCCGCCGAAGGCGAAGCGCGTGCTCCACGTCTTCTGTCCGGGCGGCTTCTCGGCGATGGACTCCTTCGACCACAAACCGGAGCTGGAAAAGCGCGACGGCCAGCCGCTGCCGGGCGAGGAAAACATGGTCACGTTCCAGGGCAAGAACGGTCCGCTCATGCGGTCGCCATTCGGGTTCTCAGTGCGCGGCCAGTCGGGCAAAATGATCTCCGACATGCTGCCGGCCCTCGGCGCGCATGCGGACGACATCGCGTTCCTGCACGGCATGACCTCGCGCTCGAACACGCACGGCCCGGGCTGCGTGTTCATGAATACCGGCTTCGTGCTGGAGGGTTTTCCCAGCGCGGGGGCGTGGGCGTCTTACGCGCTCGGCAGCGCCAACGAGAACCTGCCGGCCTACGTGGCGATCCCCGATATTCGCGGCGAGCCGCCGAATGGGAAGGCGAACTGGGCCGCCGGTTTTCTGCCGGCGCGCCACCAGGGGATCGCGCTCAGCGCCGCCCAGCCGATCCGCAACCTGGCGCGCCCCGCGGAGGTCACGAGCGAAGAAGACGAGGCCACGCGCGGCCTGCTCGCGCAGCTCAACGCCGGCCACGCCGCACGCCATCCCGGCGAGGACGAACTCGCCGCGCGGATCGCCGCCTATGAGCTGGCCGCCCGCATGCAGCTCGCCGCGCCCGAGGCGACCGACCTCACGCGCGAACCGGCCGAAGCCCACCAGCTCTACGGCACGAACGACGCGAATCCACTCAAGGCCGCCTACGCCCGCAATTGCCTGCTCTCGCGCCGGCTGCTGGAGCGTGGTGTCCGCTACGTCAGCCTCTACTGCGCCTCGCGCGCCAGCGGCGTGGACGGCCTCCTCAACTGGGACGCGCACAAGACGCTCAAGGCCGACTACGAGCGCCACATGCCGATCCTCGACACGCCGACCGCGGCGCTGCTCACCGACCTCAAACAGCGCGGCCTGCTCGCCGACACGCTCGTCCTCTTCACCACCGAGTTCGGCCGCATGCCGACGCGCCAGAACGGCACCTCCGGCCGCGATCACAACCCCGACGGCTTCACCTGCTGGATGATGGGCGCGGGCGTCAAAGGCGGCATGAGTTTCGGCGCGACCGACGAGTTCGGCCGCCGCGCCGTCACCGACATCACCACCGTTCACGACTTCTACGCCACCGTGCTCCACCTCCTCGGCATCGAGCACACGAAGCTGACCTATTACAATAACGGCATTGATCGCCGGCTAACCGACGTCCACGGGCGCGTGATCAAGGAAGTCCTCGCGTAAGCCAAGCAGCCGATGCCCACCATTCGCGATCTCCCGTACATGGCGAAGGCCGTGCTGCGACACGTGACGCCGCCGCAGGCGTTCTATTTGCTCGATGCGTGGCGCGGGCGGCTGAACGGATCGGAGGTGATCGTCGACCGCTGCTTCGAATACCTGCAATGCATGTTCAAGTCGGCGGGCTTCGACCCGCGCGGCAAGGAAATCGTCGAGGTCGGCTCGGGCCGTTTCGCGCGCCTCGGGCTGCGGCTGCTGAAGGCCGGCACCGCGCGCGTGCGGGCCATGGACCTTTCCGCCGTGCCGCTGAGCGACCCGCGGCATCAGGCGATTTTGCGGCGCGATCTCGAGCAGCTCTCGCTCGGACCGGAGGTGCTCGATCGCCTGGAGGTCGTCACCACCGACGCCTCCGCCTCCGATCGCGCAAAGCCCGCCTCGGCCGACCTGGTCTTCAGCATCTCCGTCCTCGAGCATGTCCGCGATCCGGAGGCGCTCTACCGGCAATGCCGCGACTGGCTCGTCCCCGGCGGCGTCATGATCCACTCGGTCGATTTTCGCGATCACGACGACTTCAGCAAGCCGTTCGAGATGCTCAAGTATCCCGAGCCGGCGTGGCGGCGTTTCTTCGATCCGCCGGGCGGCTGCCACCTCAATCGCCTGCGCATGGGCGACCACGTCGCCGCCGCGCGCGCGGCGGGGTTCGCAGAAGTCCACGCGCTCCCGCTGGAGGTCGCGCCTGAGAAGCTGGCGGCCGTGCGGTCGATGCTGGACGCGCAGTTTGCCGGGAGGAGCGAAGAGGATCTCGTGACGCTGTCGGCCTTGGTGATCG
>DASYIS010000422.1:0-65560 GCA_035997375.1 Chthoniobacteraceae bacterium | reverse complement strand
AGCAGATGACTAATACCATGACGTTGGAAGAAGACACGGTGAATTCGAGCGAGGGGCTCGATGAAGACGGCTGGCGCGCGCTGGGCAGCCAGATCGCGGCGAAGATGGCCGCGAGCTGGGGAGCCGAGTGGCGGTGGCATGACTGGGAGCAGGTGGTCGAGAGGGAGCCGCTCTTCCTCGCGGTCGAACCTCAGCTCGAAGCGCTCTGGCAGGCGGGCGAGGTGAGTGACCACGAAAGGTATGACCGCTTCCGCGATGCGTGCCGCGACAGTTGGCGCACGGAGCTGGCGCGACTGTTGCGCGTCAAGCGCGGGAGCCGCTCGCTTGATGAGGTCTGGACGGAAGGCGACTTCAATCCCCAGCCGGTGCACTTGCTGCTCGCGGATAAGACCACCATTGCGGGATGGGTGAGTCGCGAAGAGGAGAAGGCGTTCATTACTTTCCGCCTGTCGCGCTACGGCGAGGCGAAGATTGTGCTGCCGGACAGCGCCGAGTTCGCTGTCGAGCCGTCGCCGCGGCGGGCTGGGCTGCGCTACGGCCGACTTCGCCTGGAGCGCGATGGTGGTGGCTTCCGCCACTGGCTTGGTCGTCGCGACGTGCATTGCGGACACGGCCTGACTCTCGTCTTGCCAGACGGCACCCTCGTCGCCGGTAGGTACGAGTGCGATCTGCGGGGATGGGACAGCGAGGCGCTCCTCTACATCACCCTCGCGGGCGGCATTGACGGTGAGCAGCGAATCCTTGGCCTGCCATCCGATGCGGATTTTCTCTTGGAAGGGAGGGCGCTGTAAATGGACCAGCTCATGGAAGGGAAGCAGATGGAAGGTGTTGCGCCGCTCGACCAGGCGCGGAAGGCGATGGTGCATGTGCTCCGGCAGTCGTCGCGCGAGAATCCGCTCCTTGGCTGGTTCATCAATGTCGGGTCGCAGAGCTTTGACCTTTTGACGGAGGCGCTGGCGTCCATCGATGGAGTCACGGTGCGCGAGGTCCGCGAGCGGTTCATTTGCCGGAATGCGGAGGCGCCGGTTTCGCGGGACCAGGTGAAGCGCGCGTTGCTGGCGCTCATGGATGGTCGCTACGGCCACGCGGCCGACGAGCTGCGCAGCGCGCTGGGTGAGGAGGACGATCGCACGGAGCAGGAGAAGGCGGATGATTACGATACTGCCCCGGAGCGGCTCGAGGACCTCGAGGGAGAAGGGAGGGGACGATGAGCGAGACAGCGGTGCCTTCGTTCACCATCGCGGCGGTCGACGGCGCCCGGATCGCGGCGACGGCGGCCGGCATGTTTGTGGAGATGGACGAGCAGTTCGACGCGCAACAGAAGGCGGCCGCGCTGGAATGCATCGAGGAAGCGCGGGGCTGGCTTAACCAGGCGCGCGCGCTTCTCTCAACGCCGCCGTCGCCGATCGTGGTGCCGGGTCGCAATGCGGGAGGGCTCATTCTGCCATGAGCACATATCGACTTTGGGTGTGCGACCAGGAAAGCGGGCGCGACATCTTCACCGGCGAGGAGGATGCTGATCACTCCCACATGAAGCAGCGGCTCGCGGCTGAGGCTTTCCGCGGGCGCGACGTCTGGTTGATCTGGCCGGATGGAACCAAGGAGCTGCCAGACGGCTCTACGTCCAAAGATGGCGAAGGCGGCGCCGACGCGATCAACGATTTGCGGGAGGTCAAAGCCTCGCTCGAGGAGATGCTGGCGCAGCGGTGGAATGAGGCGTGCCCGGCCGGGACGGCCGTGCTGTATCAGCCGGTGCTCGGCGACAGTCGCCTCATCGAGACGGTGACCAGGTCGGAGGCCTGGCTGATGGGCGGGCATTCGGCGATGGTGATGGTGAAGGGGATCAGCGGCGGCGTCTCGCTGCGCCACGTCATGGTGAAGGTCCCCGAGCCCGCGTCGGCGCCGGAGCTGTTCTTTCTGCTCTCGGTGAAACATTCGCCGATGCCGGGGAGCGACCTCGCGCTCTGGTGGGCGCCGCACCGCGCCGGCTACGTGACGGATCTGCGGCGCGCCGGGCAGTACACGCGGGCGGAGATCGACTCGGCGTGGGATTACGCGATCGTCGCGGTCCCGGTCGATGAGGGGCTGAAGCTTTCGCGGTCGCTGGTGCCATGGGAGATGGCGCGGGAGAAGTTCGTGCAACCCGTCGTCGCCGCGCCATGACGAATACCTCCGATCCCGCGGCAGAGTTCGTCGAGGCCATGCGCGAGCACGCGGCCCGGGAGGCCACGCTCGTCCTCCCGGTGGGGACGCTGTTCATCCTCGCCTCATCGCTCCAGGTCGTGCTGCGCCGACCGGACTTTCCCGAGGCGTCGCGGCGCGAGGTGGAGCTCTGGCTCGGCGGCGTCGAAGAGATCCTCACGCGGCTCGCCCCGGTCTTCGGCCGGGTGCTCCAGATGGGGACCGATCCGCAACACGACGTGCCAGGTGACGCGAAGGAGCAAGTGCTGCGGGTGCAGGCGCTGGCCGCGGGCATCGATGGCGGGCAACTCGCCGCGCTGGCCGACGACGGGGAGTTTGCCTACCGCGACGTGGTGCTGGACGTCATGAGCATCCGCGCGCGGCTGAGCTTTGCGACGCCGGCGGAGCTGGCGGTGCTGGAGTCTGAGCGTCTGGAAAGGAGCGCCCCATGAAAAAGCCGACCATCATCAATATCGACGGCTCGGCGTTCCTGGTCCCGGACAACAAGGGCCTGCAGACGCTGCTCAACCTTTTCGCGGGCGCGGTGCGACTGACCCGCCGCCAATTTATCGACCTGGCTGAGTTCGGCGAGGAGGGCTACTGTTTCCAGTACACGCTCGGCGACGAGGTCGCGATCGAGACGGAGAGCGTCGGGAAGAAGACGCGCTTCGTCACGAAAGAGGGTGCCTGCGTCGACGTGCGCAAGAGCGTGGCGCAGGCCGCGCTCAAGCCGGCGCGGCCATTGAAACAACTCGCCGCCGGTCCGCGGCGGCAACAACTCCAACTCGGCGTATGAGCGACGTCGGCAAATGCATCCCCGCAGCGATCGCCGCGGCTTACAAGAAAAGCCGCAAAGCCACGGAGGCCCTGATGGCCGAGGTGAAGCGAGCTTATCCGCTCGGTTGCCTGGTGCAGGTGAAACTGGGGCGCGCGAAGATCGAGGCCGAGGTCATTGGGCACAGCGATGCCTGGTGGTACTCTCCAAGCGAAGTCCGCGTCCGCAATCGCCGGACCGGCACTGTCCGGAAGTTTGCCGCCACTTCCGAGCGGCATGAAGCGCGGGTCATTCACGCGCCGATGGCGGAGATCCGCGCGGCGATCCAACAACGGAGGGCAGCGGCATGAACGAGGCGATGCTCGATCTCATCCGTGGGCTGGCTTCGCTCGGCGACCGCGCCCCTTCCCGGCGCCCGCGCAAGGTGCGGCCGGGCACGTGCGCGGAGTGCGGCTGCACGGATGCGCGGGCGTGCGCCGGCGGGTGTAGTTGGGTGAACGAGCAGCGCACGGTCTGCTCCTCGTGCCTGGAGCGCGTCACGGCCGCGCATTTCGGAGTCGAGTTGGCCGAGGCCTTGAAACATTCCTCGGTCCCGCTGCTCCTGGTCTGGCTGCAGCAGGTGCGGCTCGTGGAGTCGCTGGTGGTGCGCCGCCTGGCCGAGCACCAGGTCGCCGCGCGCGGGCGGCTGGTGCGCATCCTCAAAAGTCCCGACGCATGAGCGACGCCCTCACCATTTCCGAAGACGGCTTCGCGCTTCCGCTCGAGCTCGCGGCGCGGACGCAGGCGATCCTGGCGCAGAAGGGCGCCGGGAAGACGTACACCGCGCTCAAGCAGACGGAGCTGATGCTCGGCGCCGGCGTGCAGGTGGTGGCGCTCGATCCGACGGGCGTCTGGTGGGGGCTACGCTCGCCGGCCGCCGGCAAGGGCGGCCGCGGGTTCGCCGTCGTGGTGCTCGGGGGCGAGCATGGCGATACGCCGCTGCTGCCGAGCTCGGGCGCGGTGGTCGCGGATTTTGTCGTGAGCTCCGGCCGCTCGGTGGTGCTCGACATGAGCGGCTTTGAGAGCAACGCGGCGCAGGATCGGTTTGCCGCGGACTTCGCGGAGCGGCTCTATCGGAGCAAGGCAGCGGATCGCGCGACGATCCATCTCATGGTCGACGAGGCGGACAGCTTCGCGCCGCAACGGGCGATGCCGGGACAGCAACGGATGCTCGGGGCCTTTGAGGCGATCTGCCGGCGCGGCCGCTCGCGCGGGCTCGGCTTGACGATGATCAGCCAGCGGCCGGCCGTGCTGAACAAGAATGTGCTGAGCCAGGTGGATCTCCTGATCTGCGGCCGGGTGACGGGGCCGCATGACCACAAGGCGCTGGTCGACTGGGCGAGCATCGCCGGCACGAAGGAGCAGATCGCGGAATTCACGGCGGCGCTCCCGAAGCTGGAGACGGGCGAGGCCTGGGTCTGGTCGCCGCAATGGCTGGGCGAGTTTCGCCGGGTGAAGATCGCGCGCCGGCTGTCATTCGACAGCTCGAGCACGCCGGCGCCGGGCGCGGTGAAGCCGGCGGCGAAGATGATCGAGGTCGATCTCGCCGGCCTGACCCGGGAGATTCAGGCGACGATCGAGGAGGCAAAGGTGAACAATCCGCCGGCGCTCCGGAAGGAAGTTCACACGCTCAACGCATCGATCGACGAGCTTTGCAAAGCAGCCGGGTTGCCGGTTGACGCGAAGAGCGGAGGCGGTCTGCTGCGGTTGTTTGACTGGGTGATCGAGCGCCGGAAAGGGAAGGAGAAGCGGGTCGAGGTCCCGGTGCTGAAGGCGGCCGACCTGCAGCGCTTGGGGATCCTCGAGGAGAAGCTCAACGCCTCCGCCCAAGTGGCGGCGCTCGCGGCGACGACGATCAGTACGGCGCTCGGAAAACTCACCCACGCCCCGGTGGAGGGCAACGGGAGCTCTGCGCGGACCAGAGAGGGTATGCGCGCCATCAGCCCAGCGGCAGTAGCGCCCCGCAGTCCGCACGTATTCCCCGCCGGCGGGAGTCAGCCGGCAACCGAGAGCAAAGGGAGCAGTGAGCAGCGCTTACGCGATGAGCGGGGCGTTTCGCAGCGCGGTCATACCTCCACCGCCGGGGCCACTGGCGGCGGTGGAGGGGATGTGAAGCTGGGCAGAGCGGAGCGCGCGATCCTGACGGTGCTCGCGCAATATGCGCCGGCGTCCGTGGCAAAGCGGCGCGTCGCTTTGATCGCCGGCTATTCGGTCAACGGCGGCGGTTTCAATAATCCGCTGAGCAAGCTGCGCACGACGGAATTGATTGTCGGCTCAGATCCGCTGCGCATTACCGAGAGCGGTCGCCAGGCGATCGGCGAGGTGCCGCCATTGCCGACCGGACTCGAGCTGCTCAACTATTGGTGCGGCGAGCTGGGCAAAGCCGAGGGTCTCATTCTACGCGCGCTCGCCGGCGCGCCCGACGGCGTGATGCACAAGGGCGAGCTCGCGCACGTGACGGGCTACGCGCCCGACGGCGGCGGGTTCAATAACCCGCTGAGCAAACTGCGCACGCTCGAGCTGATCTCCGGCTCGGGAGTGCTGCAAATCGCGGAGGACCTGCGCCGATGAAGACAGTTGTCGCGAACGGTCAATCCATCGATTTGCCAGCGCAGGCGGTTTGCCTGATTCCCCGGCAAGGCATTCATCTGGAGGTGCCGGGTTACACGGAGATCAATGCGGAGCTCACGTTGGACTACATGCTTCGCAAGGTCACGTTTCAGAAATGGTATTACATCTCGCGGGGGCCGCTGTTCCAGGACCTCTTCGCTTGCATTTTCGGTGACGAGGGGATTGCTCCACCTCGGTGGTCGAACCTGCAGCAGACGGACCGCGGGGTGCTCCACGTCTGCGGGCTGATCATTCTATATTTCGAGGCAGTCTGCGAGCGCGGGGAGGACGTCTTCTTACGCGACCCGGAGACACACCTGCATCCGGCCTCGCTTGTGCACTTGATGGGATTGATTACGAAGCTCCAGCGCTTGCCAAAAGGAGGACCGCGCTGATGAGCGACGCTCCCTTCCAGGCGCAGGCGGGCGACGAGCTCGAAGACGACAAGCATTCGCTCGAGGATGTGCTGATCGGGATGCTGATGAACGGGGTCGACCGCGGCGCCCTGGTGCGGCCGGCGCAGGCCGGGGTGCGGCAGCCGGCGGTCTGCGCGCTGATGTTGAGCGAGGCCGCGATGATGCGCCTGGGCGGCGCGCTGTTGCCGCTGATGAAGGAGCTCGGCAATTCCAGTGAGGAGACCTCTGGGCCGTTCTCGGAACGTGCCGGCCTGAAGACGCTGTTTGACCAGGCCGAGGCGACGGGGCGGCACTGGGTCTGGTTCGAGCTGCTCTTCGGCGCGACGAAGGTGCGGGCGGTGATGTTCCTCGGCCAAGGGCCGTGTGAGCGCGCGGCGGCGATCTGCTCGGCGCAGGGGGCGCCGTGCTCGCTCAATGCCGAGAAGCCCGCGCCGGGTTACCAGATCGAGAGGAGGCTCACCCAATAATTTATGACAGCAGAGCAAACACAGCAACGGGGCGGGGGCGCAGGCTATCCGTCGGAACCACTGGCAGCGGAAAAGATTCTCGCGGGGAGGAAGGTTTTCTTCCTCGATCTGAAAGAGAATAGCCGCGGCTTGGTGTTCAAGATTACGGAGGACGTGGCGGGCCGGCGCGACACGATCATGCTGCCGGCGGAAGCGGTGGATGAGTTCATCGAGGCGCTGCAGCGGTTGGCGGATTACGCTCATAAATTGAGGGGAGGTGAGAGCGCTTAGCTAACACCGGCGCCCAGGAAGGCGCGTGCCGATCGGCACATACAACCGAGAGAACGAACGCGTGGCGCCGGCTTACAGGCCGGCGCCACGCGAGTCCGGAATCCCCAAGATCAGCCCACTTTCCCCAATGAGCGAATCAGCTCTCCCTTTACCGCAGTCTCAAGTTATTCACAAGCCCGGCCATTCAGGGCCTTCCGCTCTCCGCATGCTCGGCTATTGCGCCGCGTGCGAGCTCGTCTTGTCTCTCGGCTTCACCGGGGCAGGGGAGATCTTCTTTTTCGCGACCGATGCGCCGAACGCGCTGCCGATCACCGCCTGTCCGCAATGCAGCGCGGCTCTGCGCTCGGAGACCGTGCTCTCTCCCATGGCCCGCGAGCAGCGCGAGGAGCGGCAACTGCTCGCGGAGCTGACCGGGGAGCCGTGGCGGCCGGTGCTGAATGATCACTGGCCAAGCGTGGGCTTTGCCACCCCCAAGAAACGGGCGCTGGCCATCGACTCCAGCGTCGCATCCAGCGCCTGCACGCCCAAGCCGCCGGCTCAGCCGAGCGCGAAGATGGGGCGACCCTCGCACTGCTCGCGAGAGCTCATCGAGCGGATCTGCGCGTTGATGCGCGAGGAAGGGCTCTCCGCCTCCCGGTCCTGCGAGCGCCTGGGCGTGGTCCGGACTACGTTCTCGCGCTGGCGCAAGGATCCCCAGGTCCGCCGAATGATCGACGAGGCCAAGCCGGCGGGGTCCACGTTCTCGGCCGCGCTCGTCATGCAGATCTGCGAGACGATGCGGCGCGACGGGCTTTCCGCCTCCGCCGCCGGCCTCCGCGCCGGCGTGCCGCCCCCCCGGCTCTCCGGCTGGCGCAAGGCGCATCCCCACATCGTCCCCTGGCTCGACCAGGCCGCGGCGGACTACGCGCGCTTGCACCCGCGCCGCGGCCACGCGCGGCCGCCCGCGCCGGCGCCGCCGCGCGACTGGCTGGGCCGGGTCATGGCAAAACTCAACGGGGAGGCCGCTTGAAAGCCGCCTCCCTGAAGTGCCGCCAGGGCCGGCACGAATGCCGCGACTGGAGCGTGCCTCCGCAAGGCCCGGAGAAGTCGGCGCGGGTCGATCTTGGGATCGCGTGCCTGCACGCGGTCGCGCTGCCGGGCGTGCGGTACACGCAGGAGGAGATTGCGGCCTGGGCCGGCTGCACGCACACCGCCATCATGCTCATCGAGCAGCGGGCGCTGCGGAAGCTGCGCGCGCGCTTGCTCTTCGCCCGCGACCCGATCCTGGTCGAGGCCGCGCAGCATTTCTTTCCCGACGCCGGGAAACGAAAGGGGGTGGCAGCCTAGATGCCCATCGAACCCATCCAGGCGAGCGCCATGCTGCCGGCCGCTGAAGAGCCCATCGATTACGCGCGCCTAATGGCGGTGAGTTTCTGGGCTCTGTCGCGCTACGACTTGTCGGAGTGGGAAATGCGGATCTCGCAAAAGGTGATTTTTTTCAGCTTCGCGCAGAGCCGGCCATTTTTCCCGCTGCCGCAGAAGACGATGCTCGCGCAACTGGTTGGGATGAGCCGCAGTAATCTCGGCGCCGGGCTGAAGCGCCTGGTCCGGCTGAAGATCATCCAGGAGACGCTGGTCGGCGACTGGTGGATCCTCACCTTTATGCCGCCGTCGCGCGAATGGCCGTGGATCGGGGTGACGAGCCGGTTGCCGACGCCGGCGGCGGAAGGCGCGGCGGATGACACGGAGCGGTACCTGCTGCGCGTCGGCCGGATCTGGCCGGAGCAGGGTGAGCTCTTCGGCCCCGAGGTCGAGCACGAGCTGCAGGATGCGCTCGCGCTCGAGCGGATGCGGGCTAGTATCTTGACCGCGCACCAGCGAGCGGTGGCGGCGGGAGGCTCGTTGGGGGCGCGTACGACTTTTCCAGTTACGGATCGCTCCTCTTTTTCCGCGCCGGCCGAACAGGCATCGAGTAGCGGAGGCGGAGAGACGCGACCGCTGGAGTCATGGGGGAGCCGGGACGGTTCTTCCCATGATCTTTTAGCGCCCGCCAGTGACGGGCAAACAGAAAAGGCAGCGAAGGATCAATCGCCCACGCAGGCGCCGGCCGGAAACGGCCCGAGCAGCCTGCCGAAGCAGACGCGACCGCTGACTTTGAACGAACAGGTGGCGGCGAGCCTGGGCGAGGCGCCGGTGTTGGAATCCAACACTGGTGTTGGAAAACAACACTGCCCTCTTAAGAGCTTTAAAGCTTTAGAGTTATCTAAAGATAACTCTGAGACTTTAAAGCTTTCAAAGGGCGGTGTTGTTTTCCAACACCGCCCGCTCGATTCCCTTGACCCCGGCGCGACGGAGGCCGAGGCGATGGCCTGGCTGAAGCGGGTGCTCGGCGAGCGGATCATGGAGCAATGGGGCGGCCGCTGGCGCAACGCATGGCGCGAGGACGGCAACGCGGTGCTGAATGCGTGCTACGAGCTGAAGCTGCGATTGATCGATCGGATTGCGCCGCCCCTGGCCAACCCCGGAGGATGGCTGCGCGACAAATACAACACGATCCACAAGGAGAACACGCGGGGTCGGAGGGCAGAGGAGGCATGAACACGCAGCTCACCGACTGGGAAGCCGACGTGCTGCAACACGCCTCCCGCACGGGACGCTACGTCACCGGCGAAGCGCGGGTCCTCGAGCTCGCGCGCCGCGGCCTGCTTTACGACCATGGCGCGCAAACGCTCGCGGGCGGCGATCACTATTTGACCACCGCGCCGACCGGCCGCAAGGCGCTGAATGAATGGAGCGCCCGGCAGCCGGTGGTCACGCTCAAGAAGCCGCGGCGCTCGGAGGCCTTTGCTTCGTGGCGCGCTTACGAGGAAGCCAGCGGCCGCCTGGGCTTTGCCGAGTTTCTCAAGAAGGTCTGGCCGCATCGCCTCAAATGGACGACGCCATGACTGAGGACCTCCCACCGTGGCTGGAGCCGGACCTGCATCTCAAGGTGGAGGCGGGCGCGGAGGAGTTGATGGATTTCATCCGAGACGCGATCGGCGAGCTCGGGATGCTGAGGTTTGGCGGGATCTGGCGCCGGCGGATCCGCGAGGATGCGAACCTGGTCTGGCTGGCCTGTTATGAGCTCTCGAGCTTGCCGGCGCGGCCGGCTAATGCCGCGGCCTGGCTGTGGCAGCGGCACCATGAACGCTGGAGGGATGGCGGCCAATGATGCAGACCGTCGTCGTCGAGGAGCTGCTGCCGGCGCTCGAGGAAAAGCCGAAGGTGCCGCGGCAGGCGGCGATCGCGGTCGCGCGCGAACTGCTCGCGATCGTGCAGCCGCACATGGAGCGGGTCACCGTGGCGGGGAGTCTGCGCCGGCTGAAGCAGGAGGTCGGCGATATCGAGCTCCTGTTCATCCCGAAGGTGCAGGCGGTGGCGGACACGACGGATCTCTTTCGGCGGCCGGTGCCGACGGATGTCTCGGGGCTGCTGCTCGATTGCCTGGCGTCGAGCGGCTACCTGGCCAAGCGGCTCAATAGAGACGGCGCGCCGACCTGGGGGCCGCTGAACAAGCTCGCGGTCCACACGCGCACGGGGATCGCGATCGACTTCTTTGCGACCGATGCGGAGAAGTGGTTCAACGCGCTCGTCTTTCGCACCGGCGGCAAGCGGACCAATCTGGAGATCGCCGCGAGGGCGCTCGACCGCGGCTGGACGTGGAATGCGTACGGCGCCGGCTTTAGCCGGCAGCACCTCGGCCGGGCGGAGGCGGAGCGGATGGAGAGCGAAGAGGCGGTCTTTCGCTTTGTCGGCCTGCCGTACCAGGCGCCGCAGGCGCGGAAATGAATGTCAGCCAACCAACCCAAGCAAACCACCCAATGAAACCACTCGTCATGAATCGCCGGCCCGCCATGGCCCCGGAAAAGAGAGAGCGCCTCGCGGCCCAGATGAAGGAGCGTTGGCAGGCGAAGCTCGCCGGCGCGGACGCGAACGGCGCCGCCAAAAAGGATCCGCGGGCGACCCCAAGACTCTGGCAGCAACTCACGGCCCGCGAGCAGAAGTGGGCGCAAAAGGACCTCGGCGCTCAGGTCGACCGCACCGCCGCCTTCTCCGTGCGCCACGGGCGCTGGGAGCAAGCGCCGATCGCGGGGCCGGATACGCCCGCCGCACCGCGGTTCGCCCAGCCTCCGCTCGAGGTGGCCACGGAGTGGGCGCAGCAATTCGTCCACGGCGCCGAGACGCCGCTCGAGAAAACGATGCGCCTGGCGCTCGCGGCCGCGGGCACGGATGAGGCGGGCTTTCGCAGGCTCCCGAAGAAAGAGCAGGCGGATTTTCTCGCGCAGGCCACCGGCGACCAGCGGCCGGAGGCGATCGCCGCGGCGGCGAAGGCGGGTGAAGGCTTCCGGCAGATCGCGCGGGAGCTCATCGAGCGCAGCCCGACGAATCGCACCGAGTTCGATGAGGGGAAGTTGGTCGAGACCACGGAGAGCATCAAGGTGCACGGCATCCTGCAGCCGTTGCTGGTGCGGCCGATCAAGTATGAGGTGCGCCCCTGGGGTGGCGGCGACCGGTTTGTCCTGGTGCGGCTTTGCGGAGATTCGGTGACCGAGCTGCCGCGGATCAATCTCCCGGCGGACATCGTGGAAGCCGAGCTCAAGCACGCCTACGCATCGCGACCGCATTTCGAGATCGTCGCCGGCGAGCGGCGCTGGATCTGCGCCGGCCGGGCCGGCCTGGCCGAGGTGCCGTGCATGGTGCGGAATCTGAACAACCGCGACGCGCTCAAGGCGCAGCTCGTCGAGAACCTGCAGCGAGAGGATCTGCGCGACCTGGATGAAGCGAGGGGCTACCAGCGGATGAAGGAGGAGGGGTTCACGATGGACGAGATCGCGGAAGCCGTGGGGAAAAAGCGGGCGACGATCTACGCGAAGCTGGCGCTGCTCGAGCTGCCGCCGGAAACGCGGGCGGCGCTGGAGCAGGGGGACCTGAAGGCGAGCCAGGCGGAAATCATCAGCAGCATCGGCGACCGGGCGGCGCAGGAGAAGTTTACGCACGAGCTGCTCGCGGAGAAAGACGACGTGAGCTTTCGCGAGACGAAGGCGCGGGCGGCCGAGATCAAAGAGGAGTTGGCGGCGGAGAAGAAGTGGCAGGAGGAGACCGCGCCGTATCAGGCCAAGGGGTACAAGGTGCTGACGCGGGCGCAGAGCGCCGGCTTGTTCAATTACGGCTCGCTCCGAGCCGGCTATGTCCTGGCGTCGGCGGTGTGCGAGTACGATGGCAAGGGGCGGACTTGGAAGGCGCTGCTCGGCGAGCACGCGCCGGGGGTCATTGTCGCGCACCAGGCCTACTCCTACTCGGGACCGCCGGGACCGCGCCTGCTGCATACGCGCGCCGCGGCGACCAAGGCGCTCGCCCTGGCCGGGCACGAGGATTTGGCGCAGGCCTCGACCAAGGAGAGCCGGGAGGCGAAGCAAAAGCGCGAGCGCGAAGAGCAAAACGAAGCGCAGCAAGCGGCGCTGGCCATCTCCCGGGCCAAGGTCGGCCAGATCGCCGCCGCGGCCGAAGCCCGCGAGCTGACGGCCGACGTTTTGCGACTCATCGTTCGGCGCTTTGAGGACAAAGCGCGCCAAGTCGTGGAGCGGCGCAATTTGCCGGTAGATGAGAAGAAGCCGGAGCATGAGCGGTACCAGAAGGCGCTCGAGGTGTTTTGCGCCAAGGCCGACGGGAAGAGGCTGCGCGGGGTCGTGATGGAACTGCTCTGCTACGGCCAATGGGGGTACTTCGACGAGGGAATGGTCAACGCGGCGGGGAAGGTGTACGGAGTGAAATTCCAGGCGCCCGGAAAAAAGAAATGAGCTTGCTGCGCATCATCGCGGGATTCCGCCGGCGCCGGCGTGCGCACGAGGAGGGCGTGCGCCGGCTGCAAGAGCTGCAGGCAGCGCTCAGCGTCTATGGGCCAGGCGAGCAGCTCGATCTCGACCTCAATCCACGCGCGTTGACGCCGGCGGAGCCGTCGATCGAGTGTCCGCGCTGCCACCGGGTGAGCTATTCACCGGACGATATCAGGCATCGCTATTGCGGCGCCTGCCACGAGTTTCACGAGTTTTTGTGAGCTGTGGTTGACACACTGGGAGGTGCTTTCCTGCGAAGGAGCGCAATCTCATGAATCAATAAAGCATCGTATCCGACGAAACCCGCAATCGTCTGGCCCGGCGGCAAGCGCCGGTTGCTCGACCAAATACTTCCCCTCATTCCGCCGCACGAAACGTATGTCGAGCCGTTCGCAGGCGGCCTGGCTGTCCTCCTGGCAAAGGAGAGATCGAAGATGGAGGTGGTCAACGATCTCAACGGCGAGCTCGTTAATTTCTACCGCTGCGTGCGGTTTCACCACGACGTGCTTTTGACGGAGCTGGAGTTCGTGCTGAACAGCCGAGATGAGTTCAATGACTTTCGGAGCCAAGTGGGGCTGACCGACCTGCAGCGAGCCTCGCGCTGGTTCTTCCGCAACCGCACCTGCTTTGGCGGGGCGAACATGGAGAGCTTCGGCTCGACGGCCGTTGGCGGCGGCGCCCTGAACTCGCGCGCGAATCGCATGGAAGCGATCCGCGCCCTGAACCTTCGGCTCGATCGGGTGTCGATTGAGAACCTGGACTGGGAGAGGTGCGTGAAACTGTACGATCGGCCGCACAGCTTCTTCTTCCTGGACTCGCCATACACGGACTGCGATGCCAGGCAGTACGCCACGTGGACCAATACCGACGTGCAACGGCTACGGGACTGCCTCAGCACGCTGCGGGGGAGTTGGCTGGTGACGCTGAACGACACGCCTGCGATCCGGGCGATCTTCGACGGGTGCGAGATCCGCGCCGTGGCCCGGCAGCGTGGTGTTACCCACAGCGATGAGCCATACCGCGAGGTGATCATCACGCCG
The DNA here is from genome assembly GCA_035997375.1 of Chthoniobacteraceae bacterium. Classification (GTDB taxonomy): domain Bacteria; phylum Verrucomicrobiota; class Verrucomicrobiia; order Chthoniobacterales; family Chthoniobacteraceae; genus DASYIS01. The sequence continues at coordinate 51,910 of DASYIS010000422.1, read as the reverse complement.
GGGAAGTAGGCTATTCTTGCACGGGATCCTCCGGTGGCAGGTCGACGCGCTTCGCACCCTTGGCGAGAAGGATGCGGCGCGCGGCCTGTATGACCATGTTCTTGAACGCGCCCTTGTGAGCAAGGGCGCCCGCGTATGGCTTCAGGTCCAAGTACTCGCCTTTGACCTTTGCCAGTTTCATCTGCGTTATCCACATCTCCGCCTCTTGGCGGGCCTTCTGCCAACTCATACAGTCCGGTTGGAATAGCGAGCGGGCGCCCTTTTGCAAGGCTCGCCGCGGCACAGCGGTCGTGGTAGGTTCGCCGGCGGCTTGCTTGCCCACGTTCTATCTGCCCCCACTGAGGATGGTCTTGAACTCGCCGCCGTGCAGTTGCTGGTGGCGAAGGGTTACATCGTCGAGATGGCCGGAGAGTGGGAGACGCCGGGCGAACTGTGCGCGCGGCTGGGAGTGTCGCCCTCGCGGTTTCGCCGGAAGATGGGGCAGATCAATTTCGCGCCGACGGTGAAGATCGAGCGCGGGGAAAAGGGGCGCCTGCGGAAGTTGCGGAGCTCGCCGGCGTTTGATCGCTGGATTTGCAACGGCAAGAAATAAGCCGCGGTTGCGACCGCAAAAGATAGAATTGCGGCGGAATTATGACCGGTGATTGACAGGGGGCCAGTGGACGCCGGCGCGAGGCGCGGGCAAGATCAACCACCCCATGAGCGACTCACGATGCAGCGAGACCGCAGACGAACGCCGGCGCCGGCGTGACCGACAGAATGCCGATGCCTGGTCGACGTGGCTGGCGGCATTGCCGCCGGAAGAACGGGCGCGGCTGGCCGCCATGAACCTGGACGGGCCGGGGCTGGAACCCGAGGGCGCCGGCGGCGATCGCCGTGGCTTCGCGCGGGAAGAAAGCAGCGTGATGTTTACGGAGGCGTTCCGCGATCCGGCCGATTCCGCGGCCGCGAGCGAGGTGGATGCGCCGGTCGATCGCCTCGAGCCGGAGCTGACGGCGAACGAGTACTCCGAGGTGCAGGACGCTTTCGCGCGGGCGCTGCTGTGGTCGACGCAAGCAGCGAATCCGGCGGAAATGGGGCGGCGGCTGACGGTCATGCTGCATGTCCTGAGGCCGGGGCTTTTGCGGGGAATGGCTTACGAGGCTGAGCACGCGAAAGAGGAGGAGCTCGAGGAGGCGATCGGGGACGGGAATGTCGGCGCGGTGGGGAAGATGTACGGCGCCGCCCTGGAGTGGATGCGGCGGGGGAAATCGCTCGCGGACTTCGGTCAGCGCGTGGCGGCGCTGGCGTACGTGATGGCGCTGGGCCCACTGGGAGCGCTGACGCTCGAGCAACTCGCGGCGCCCACGAACAAGACGAGGCAGCAATTCGACAAACTGGTGGTCGATGCGCGCGATACTTTCGGAGGCCTGCGCTCCCGCAACATGAGAGACGAGGAACACCGCGAAAGATGTCGAAGAGCACAACTCGCCAAGACGTACCAGGCTTAAAGGCAGAGCTGCTGAGGCTCGGGAGCCAGGAGAGGCAGGCGAGGCGCCACGCGCGCGCGTGGATTGCGCGCTCGCTGGCGCGCGCCTGGGAGATCGGGAAGACGCTGCGCGCGATCAAAGCGAGCGTCGGTGCGCCGCATTTCGAGCTGTGGCTGAAAGAGAATCTGGCCGCGGGGTTCGGCAATGCCGCGCTGTGCCTGGAGTTGGCGACGGCCAATCCGCTTGTGAACAAGGTGGAGGAATTGTCGGAGAAGTCGGTGCGGAAGTTCCACCAAGGGTACGTGCCGGCGAAGGTGCGGCCGGTGATCAAGGGTGATGCGCCGATCCGGCCGCTGGGGCATCACCTGCGCCTGGCGACTGAGCTCAGCAAGTACAAGCGTCAGGTGGAGCTGGGCCATGCGGAGCTCAACAAGGAAGAGGCGAGGCACGACCTCGCGCAACTGCGTGAATTTCTCGAGCGCGATGTGTACGGTGACAATTCAGCCTTACAGTCCGGTGTAGGTGCCAAGAATGGAGGGGTAGGGGATTGCGCGCCGGCTGGAACGGCGCGCCACGGGGCTCCTACGCGCGCGTTGCCGCGCCTGCGTACACCCCCCGGCTAAGGAGTCTCCTGGGCACCCCCCCCAGGCGAGCGGTTGCAAGCCCCCCCGGCCTTGTCGCACGCGGCATTCGCGGAATTGGATTTGGCACCTGGCACTTTTGACACCGGCCACCGGGCGTGCCCCGAGATCCAAAGCCGCCGAAAAAATACCACCACGGGCTCGCGCACTACGCGAAGATCTACGGGAAAAGCCTCCGCACGATCAAACGGTGGGCGGCCGCGGGGAAGCCGCTCGATGATCCCGATGCCATGGGGGAGCATTTTTCCCCGCGCGGTCGCAAGCCCGCCGAGGATCTCGATTCCGCCCAGGTTGAAGAAGCCACGCGCAACATCGCCGGCACGCCTGCAGATCCCCCTCGCACCGAGCGCCCCGCCTTCGACGACGCCAGGACCTCCGCCGCCGGCTTGCGCACCTGGGACGGCGATCCCGTCGAGCCGCACCTCATCGCGCTCGATGAAACCTTCTTCGAAGGCGTCGGAGTACTCGCCGCCATTGAACGCCTGCAGAAGGCCGAACGCGAGCGCGCGGCCGCATACTTCGCTGCCATCCGATCGCGCAGCAGCACCCTGCACCTTCAAAACCGCTTCAAGGAATGGATGGGCGTGGTCGAGGCCCTGCGCAAGCTCGAGAAAGACGCCCCGGACATCCGGAAGCAAAACCGCCTCACCATCGATCGCTCTGAGGCGGAAGCCGATATCGCCCAGACCTTCAACGCCCTGCGCGCCGCGATCAACAATCTCCCCCCGCGCGCGGCCGCCAAGCTCGAGGGCATCATCGATCGCGACGAGATCGAGCAAATCCTCGAGCGCGAAGCCGAGGTCCTGCTGCGCACCCTCGTCGATCTCATCTTCGCCGCCCTCGAGGGCGAAGAGCTCCCCCAGCGCCCGGCTGATCCGGCTGACGACTCGCCCACGCCGCCGCCGCCGCCCCTCGACGACGAGCCATGATCCAGCAGCTCGTCAACGCGCAGCGCACCGTCCGCAAGACGATGCGCATCATGGCCACGGCCGCCGGCATCGCCTTCCGCATCCCCGCCAAATTGCGGCCGTGCGTCTGGGTCAATCGCCACGTCGTCATCCCGGCCGTCGCCGCCGCGACCGAGCCCGGCCCGCTCGACACCTCGCGCGTCCCGCCCATGGAAGGCCTCATGGATCTCGCGATGCAAAAGCACGTCCGGACCTTCACCCTGAAAAAGTCCGCGCGCACCGGTGGCACGCTCCTCTGCTTCGCGTTGATGCTCTACAAGATCGCCGAGGCGCCGGGCCCGGTGCTCTGGGTCGATCCCTCGCGCGCCAGCGCACGGCAGCTCTTCCGCCGCGAGCTCGAGCCTTTCCTGCTCGCCTGCCTTCCCGTCGCCGAGCAGGCGATCCGCACCAAGGAGCATTGGACGGCCGCGCAGTGTTTCTTCAAAGGCGGCGCGTTCCTCAAGATGGCCGGCGCCGGATCGCCGAACGAGCTCGCCGGCTTCAACGCCGAGTGGGTCTTCATCAACGAGTCCGGCAAGATCCATCACACCACGAAAGGCGAGGCGCCGGCGCACCAGCTCGCCGAGGCCCGCGTCAAACTCTTCCCGCGGACCAGCAAGGTTTTCGAGAATAGCACGCCGACCGATGAATTCGGCGCCGTCACGGTTCGTCATCAAAAGGGCAGCCGCCATCAGTGTTACCTCCCGTGCCCTCATTGCACCGCGAAACATCGCGCCACACCCCGCGGGCCGCGCCACACCTTCACGCCACCTGAGGTCCCGACGCCTGGCTGGTCGCCGGCCGGGCACGATCCCACCCTCGCCGGCTGGCAGCCGCTCACTTTCTTTCCCGGTGAAGAGAAGGTCCCGTTCGCCGAAGATCTCACGCCGTTGCCGGCGGGCGAGTTCCGCCTGGCCAAGACCGGCTCTTTCCAATTCGGCGGCGCCCGCATCACCGAGACCCGCGTCGGCGAGGACGGCAAGCCCGAGACCGTCGAGGTCGGATGGGACTCCGATCTCGCGGAGACAGAGACCTGGTACCAGTGCGTCAACGGCTGCCGCATCGAACAGACCTCGTTGAATTGGATGCTCCGCCGCTTCCGCTGGATGGCCACCAACCCGAAGGCCTCCCGCTCTCACGTCTCCGCGCATTGGTGGGCCGCCTACAGCCCTTTCGAGCGCTGGGGCAGCATCAGCAAGCGCTACCTGCTCGCCATGGGCGACCCGGGCGCGATGCACGATCTGTACAACAATTACTTCGGCCTCGAGTTCAAGAGCGTCGCCACCGAAGTCGACGCCTCCGACGTCGAGCGCCTGCGCGATGCCTCGCCGCGGTACCTGCTCGGCACCATCCCGAGTGGGCCAAAGGCCGGCGGCTTCGAACCATTCGTGCTCACCATGGCCGTCGACGTCCAGAAGCAGGGCGGCGAGGCCCCGTTCTGGTGGAACATCTTCGCCTGGGGCATCGCGTGGGATCTCCCCGGCTGGCCCACCGTCGGCGTCCTGGTCGATTATGGGAGCGCCGTCGCCTGGACTCAGATTCAGGAGCTCGCCGGCATCCTCCCGCTCTCCGCGCACGCCGGCGGCCGCACCGCTGCGGCCGCGCCGGCGCGCTTCAACGAGTATCTCTGGCACGATCCCGCCACCGGTGTCGCGCGGCCGATGCGCGTCTATACCGGCCTGGTCGACTCCGGCGACCAGGCGCAGAGCGAGGCGGACGTCTACCAGTTCTGCCGCGATAATCGCGACATCTTCGCGCCGGCCAAAGGCGGCAGCCGCGGCCACTGCCGCGGCAACGTGGTCTATCTTTCCGAGGTCGACGACAAGCGGCTCACCCTCACGTGGTTTTGGAGCGATTATTTCTGCCAGACGGTTTACCGCCGCATCATCAAAGACCGGAAGCTGATGCGCTGGCTGCCGTCCAATATCGATCCCGAGTTCATCGAGCAGCTCTGCGACGAACACACCGTCCCCAAGAAAGGCGGCGGCTTCATGTGGGTCGCACGCCGCAAAAAGAATCACCAGGGCGACTGCTGGAAAGAGCAGGAAGTGCAGGGCCTCGACGTCGAGCCGATCCTCGACGCTGAGCGCGTCAAGCGGCTCGCGCAAATGGAGGCGGAGGCGGAGGGCAAACTCGAGACGCTCCGCGACAGAGTGCGGAAGCTCACCACTGCGGCGCCCTCATGATCGACCAGTTCGAGTTCGCCCTCGCGCTCCCGCCGCCGCGGTACCGCCAGACGGAATTCCCGTGGCGGCTCCTGCAGCGAGCTTACCCCAGACCACCTTCAGGTTCCGGAAGATCGCCATCGTCAGATTCCGCTCGTCGAATTTCAGGCAACACAGCGGGGAGCAGCAGATCCATTCAATCGGTCGGCCGTCTTTTGTGTAGCCGACTTCTCCAATGTCGCCTCCGCAATGCGCGCACCCGAGGCCCAGCTCTTTGGTAATCAGCGAGGCGGTTTGCGGGGGCGGTGATTGGTATAATCTCACCATCACCGTGATTGGTAGAATCTCACCGCCTTCGGTCAATACTACCGTGAGATGATGCACGGCCGATCGATAGCACCTCATTGACACGCCTCCAAGGGTGTTCATACCCCATGACCAGGCCGGCTTTCCTTCGGGAGATCACCGGCCTGGCTCATTTTCCAGGCGCTCGGAGTGCGCGCGTTGACACTCCGGAAACTGGCGTATGAAACTCCTCCGCCTCATCGCCCTCGCCGCCGCCGTCTTCGCGAGCCAACGCAGCTCCGCCTTCGGAATCGACTCCACGCCATTCCCGTCCTTCCAGCCGCCGCCGGATTTCGGCCGCAAAAGCGGTCCCCGCGGCGGCGGCTGCAGCCTCACCGGTCCCCACCGCCAGTTCATCCGCACCCCGCCCCCCGGCTATTGGAGCCAGGTCACGCCGCTCGAGCACCGCCACGCGGCCGCCCGCCGGCGCGCGCTCGCCCTCGCCTAGCCGTTGACTCGGCCGCCGGGGCATGTCCGACGCCTTCATCCAAGCCCTCGCCGACGCCGCTGACGACGAGCTGCTCGATCTGACCGACCTCCGCGCGCAGTGCCTGGCGAAGATCCTCGCCGGCGGCGGGCAGATCGCCTTCACCACCCTCGCCGGCCAAAACGGCAAATCGGGCCAGCAGGAATGCCGCATGGACGCCGCCGAGCTCCTCGCCGCGGTCAACCAGGCGCGCCGGCTCAGCGCCGGCGACGCCGTCGGCCTGACCTACAGCGACTTCTCCAGTCTCGGCGCCACCTGCTGATCCCATGAAGTTCCTTCAGACGCTCAAAAGCGCCGCCGCCGGCGCCATGCTCGGCTTCGTCAACGCGTGGGGCCCCTTCGCCGAGGCCGTCAGCAACACGCCCGATCGCCAGTCGATCTTCTATTTTCCAAACGCGGACACCCGGCAGTATCTCCCGTCCTGGACGCGGCAGCAGATCAACTTCCGCGTCGAGTGGCTCTTCCAGAACTTCGGCATCGTCAAGGAAGCCGTCCGCGGCATCGCCCGTTACGTCGTGGGGAAGGGGATCTATCTCGCGCTCAATACCGACGATGAAGCCTGGAACGCCGAGGCCGAGGCCGACGTTGAGTGCTACATGCTCGCGCCCGATCGTTGCGACCTCGCCGGCCGGCGCAACGGCTACGAGATCCAGACCTTCGCGCCCCAGGCCCGCGTGAAGCAGGGCGAATTCCTCGCCGCCATCGTACCGAATCCGCGCTGGGAAGACGCCCCGTGCATCCAGCTTTTCGACGCCTCGGAGGTCATGTCGCCGCCGTCCGCCGAGAGCAACCCGTTCATCGTCGACGGTATCGAGCTCGACAACAACCACTGCATGGTCGCGATCCACGTCCGCGGCCTCGACAACACCTTCACGCGCATCCCGCGTGCCCAGGTAATCCACTGGTAATAGCAAGTAGGGAACCGGGAAGAGGGGCCATTTACTCTGGAAGCCTGTGTTCATCAGGCTTCCAGCGGATTGGCGGGAAGAGGCGGGTAGTCCCGTCGCGGACCCTGAAGTACCCACGCGAACACCAAAAAACCGGAACGGTCCCGGTTTTTGCGGTTTTGGCTGTTGGAGCGTTGACAGTAGGGCAGGAGGCAAATGGACCTCGAAACCCGCCTCCTCAATTCCAGCGCGCACACGCTCGCCGCTGGCCGCGCCTGCCTTCAAAGACTCCGCGAGCTCACCGCCTCGCGCGCGCTGATCGCCGCCGCCTGGATCGAATCCGAGCGCTCGGAAATCATCGCGGTCAAAGACCTCACGCCGGCCATGCTCCACCGCGCCGGCGAGCTGCAAACTCTCGCCGAAGAATTCCGGGAGGTTGGCCGATGAGCACGGAAGAAGAAGAGGTGGTGTTGGAAACCTCACGCCGTTGCGTGTTCTCTGGCGCTCTGGCGCTCGGCTTCCTGCGGTTCAAGCGAAGCAGAGGCGACGACCGCGAAACCATTTCAACCGAGGCCGGCTTGATCCGTGAGGCCGTGGACATCACACGCCAGATTGTCTTGGGAGTGGACGAGCTCACGCCGGCTCTGATCGATAGAGCCGGCGAGCTCGACCGGCTCGCCCTCGCCTTCCGCGAGCTGATGTAGCACGCCAAGCCAGAAGGCGAGAACGGGCGCGCATGGGGGTACAACGCTGGCGCGCATTCCACAACGGTACAATGCTCGCGAAGCGTTGTAGGGAGAGAGATTACAGCCCGGCCTTGTGGCCAGCCAGGCCGCCACGGGGCACCTGCGCGCGGCATGGCCGCACCTAGGCACCCCCCCGGCTAAGGAGTCTCCTAGGGGCACCCCCCCCGCGAGCGGTTGCAAGCTCCCCCGGCCTTGTCGCACGCGGAATTCCCAAAAAAGCTTAGGTTGTAGGTTGTACCCATTGTACCCCCCGTTGACTCTGCGCCTGGGGCGCAATGATTTCGCAAAATGCTCTGGCCCGTGAATGGGGCTGCTCCCAACAGAATGTCGGTCGCCTGGTCAAACGCGGCATGCCGCTCACGTCCCTTCAAGCGGCCGAAGAATGGCGCGCCGCCAATGGCCGAATCACAAACGGCACGGCCGCGATCGTGGACGCGCAGAACCGCCGCAAGCAGCCGCCGACGGCAGCAGCCGCGCCCGCGCCCGCGCCGGCCGCCGGCACGGCCGCGCCCGCTCCGCGCCCGTCCGATCCGCTCGCCGCCTTGCGCCTCGCCGAGGATGAAGCGCGGCGGGATTGGGAAGCCTCAAAGACCGATGGCAGCTTGGCTCAAACGCGTCTTCTCCTCTCCAAGGAATGGCTCGCCATCAAAGAGCAGCTCCGCAAAGAGGAGATCGCCGCGCCGGCCATTCGCAAGGCCAACGACCGCACCGTCGAGGTGGTAGCAGTTGAGACCTTCTCCGCGCGCGTGTTCGGCTTCCTGCGTGCTCGCGTCAAAGCGATGGTGGGCCGTCTCCCCGGAAAGCTCAGCGGCGCGTCCAATGAAGACCAGCTCGAGGAAATCCTCGAGGCGGAAACGGATGCAGTTATCAGGGGTTTCGACAAAGAGTGCCGAACGACGGCGCAGGCCATGATTCCGGGATGGGTGCCGCCTATCTATGGCGAAGAAGAGCCAGCGGCACGGCCCCCGCTGATCGACCACGACGACGAAGCCATCTGGGCCGACGTGGAACGAACGAAGAGCGCGGCGTGGAAACTCGCGGGGAAGGAGGATGAGGACGGCTTCTTTCGCCTGCCCGAAGATGAGCGAAAAGCCTATATCGACCAAGCTTACGCCGCCCTGCACCCCGAGCAGCCAATAATACCTGTCCGCACCGGCGGTTGACAGGCGCGGAGATGCGCATGCCCGCGCCCTCGCCCTCATCCTGGTACTCGATCGAAAACAACGCCGGCGTCGTCGACCTGTTCATCTACGCCGAAATCGGTTCGTTCGCTCAGACCGCGATCGCGATGCTCGCCTCGCTCAAGACCTATGGCGAAAAGCGGATCAATCTCCGCATCAATTCGCCGGGCGGGTCGGTCATTCAAGGGAACGCGATCTACAACGCCCTTCTGCGCCACAAGCCAGGCGTGACGGTCCAAATCGACGGCATGGCCGCGAGCATGGCGAGCTATCTCGCCATGGTGGGAAAGCCCGTCCGCATGGCGGAAAACGGCCTTTTCATGATCCACAATCCGAGCGGCGCCGCGCAGGGCGGATCGGAGCAAATGCGCACGGCCGCGCAGGTCATGGACAAAATCAAGGCGCAGCTCGTCAATGCCTACGTCGCCAAGACCGGGATTCCGGCCGCGGAAATCGCCGCCATGATGGACGCCGAAACTTGGTTCACCGCGGAGGAAGCGAAAGCCCAAGGGTTCATCGATGAAATCACCGATCGCGTGACGACAAAGAACAGCTTCGATCTTTCCAGCTTTCAAAACGCTCCGCGCTCCAAACCTCCCGAGACGATCGCCACGACCTCTTGGCAGCATTGGCAGGCGAGAGCGACGGACTTTCAAAACCAGCTCGCCGACGCGCGCGCGGCCCTCGCCACCGCTCACGGAACGATTACCGCACTCACGGCCGCCAAAGGCCGTGCGGAGGGCAAATTGGAGCGCTTGGCGCGCAATGGCATTACCGCCGAGAAAGACTCCCCCGAAACCCTCTCCCGCGCGGGGGGAGATGACCTGGTCCCCCTCATGGAGTCTTACTTGAAGGCTGGCCCGCTCGAAAAAAATGCACTGATGGAGCGCCACGGCAAGCGACTGGATGAAGCCGCCGTCGCTTACGATCGCGCCTTGGAGGGCTGGTGATTGACACCCCCGGCAAGGAGGCAATGACACAAGCCCCCACCGCAGAGCACGCCACCCTTGTGGCGCTCATGGAATCCTACTTGGCCGCTGGCCCGGTCGAAAAAAACGAAATGCGCGATCGAGAAGGCCCGCGCCTCGATGCCGCCGCTGCCGCCTACGATTGCGAAAAGGGCACCGCCGACCAAGCCGAACCCACCGCGCCGGCCGACCTGGTCGCGGTCATGGAATCCTACTTGGCCGCTGGCCCGGTCGAGAAAAACGAAATGCACGCCCGCCTCGGCAACCGTCTGGATGAAGCCGCCGTCGCCTACGATCGCGCCAAGGGCGAGTAGCCCAATTCCCGAATTCCCCCACCAATGAACTTCCGCGCCTCCCACCCCAAAGCCAGCCTCCGTCACCTCATCGCCGGCCGCCTCGCCCGCGTCGCCAGCCCCCCGCAGATCGCCGCGCTCCGCCAGCTCGCCGAACGCTTCAACGGCTTCCAAAGGCAGATGGCCGCCACACGAAAAAAGGATGTGGAACTCGACGCGGCCCGCGAGGAATTCCGCAAAGACCCGTCGCCGGAAAATGCGGCCCGCGTGGAGGGCGCCGTGATTCCCGACCAACTCCACCACGAGCGCGGCCAAGCCGTGCGCGCGCTCTGCAAAGAGCAGTTGCAGGCCATCGACAGGGAAGCGAAACCAATCCACGCTGAGATCCGCGCGAAGATCCTCGAGCTCATCGGAAAGGAAGCCGAGACCCTGCGCGCGCAGGAGCTGCAGACGGCCGCGCGGCTCGGGATTGTCCACGAGCCGAGCGGTTCACTTTTGTCTCTGGAGGAATGGCTCGCGGATGCGGACCTTGCCGGCCGCCAGATCGCCGCCAACGTCCAGCCGCCGCTGATAATCGCCGGGTTAAACTTCGGAGACGCCTTGTTGGAAAAGCCGATGGCGCTCGCCCCGATCGCCCCGATCGCCGCGCCGGCCGCGCCCCGCACAACCTACGACCAGCGCCGCCAGGCCAAGGCGCTGGAGTTGCTCGCCAAGTTCCCCGACAAGGGGCCGGAGTTTCGCAAAGCTCTCCGCGCGTGGACTGACGACGACGACGGCCTGATTCATTGACACGCCGCCGAAGGTGTCGGCGAGTTGCGCCGCCGGCCTTCGAGTCCAGCCCCGTCCCCTCGGTGTGAGGGGACGGGGTTTTTCGTTCCGTGGCGGGGCTCCGCCGCCGGAGTTGACAGCCCCCACAGGGCGGGCCGTAGCCCAACACCAAAAATTATGGGACAGAAAATCGAAGTCGAGATGCAGTTGGGCTACGGGAATTTTCTCGCCGGCATCAATTCCGTCAGCCGTTCCATCGAGACGGCCGAGCACAAGTTCACGAAATTCGCCCAAGGCTTTGCCGGGTTCGCCGTCGCCGGGGAAGTGGTCTCCAGGGGATTCGAGCTGATCAAGGGACAGGCCGAACACTTGATGGCGGCGCTGGAGATGGGCGGCGCGTTCACGGACCTCGCCGCCAATACAGGCCAATCTATCGCGGACCTGGTGGTTCTGCGGCAGGCGTTCAAAAACGCCGGCTTGGGCGCGGATAGCGTTGGCCCTACGCTCGCCATTCTTTCGCGCGCCCTCACGGGGCTCAACGAGCAGGGGGAGCCGACGAAGAAAGTTTTCGATCAGCTCGGCGTTTCACTTGAAGCGCTGAAGTCCATGACGGCGCTTCAGCAAATCGTCACCTTGCAGGCCGCGTTCAAGGGCGTCGCCAACCCGACCGACCGCGCGCGCTACGCCATGGATTTGTTTGGCAAATCCGGCGCGAAGATGCTCGCGCTGCTTTCCGATTCCGAAGCGTTTTCGCAGGCGCGCGGACAGGTTGGGAGCTTGGGCAACGAGCTGGAGAAAAACGCTTCCGCTTTTGACGCCGCGTCAGACGCGATCGGCGCCATGACGCTGAAGCTGGATCAATTTTACGTTGGATTCACCGGCCACGAAGTGACGGGCGGGACGCTGGCCATGGTGCAGGACCTCGCCAAAGTGGACCTCGTGCCTTTTGGCCGATCCGTCGCGATCGCGGCGGATGCCATGGCCAAGCTTTCCCTCGCTTCGGCCGTGTTCAAATTGCCGCCAGCGCTGCGGAGATTCATCCCGGCCGTTGGACTCGCTGATTACGTCATAACGAGCGGCCGCAAGGAAGCCGCGATGGCGGAACCTGACGAGGCGAGCCAGGTCGGGCTCGGGGCCGCCGCGAAGCAGATCGAAAATGTCGCCACGGAAAAGGAGCGCGCGCAGGCCATGACGGCGCTGGAAAAACAAGCGGAGGAAGTCGCGGAGGCGCTCAAGCATGCGGAGGAAAATGCGGACGCACTTTTCCAGCCGGATGAAGTGGAGCAGTTGGCGGACAAGTACCGGCAATGGGCGAAGTCGCTGGAAATGTTCGAGAAAATCCTCGCGCGTCTTTCGCCGGCAACGCTGGCGGACCGCAAGGCCAAACGCGACGCGGCCCTCGAAGCAGAGCAGGACGCCAAGCGCCTTCTGGACTTGCAAAAGGAAGTGAAGAAAGCGGGAGAAGACTTGGATCGCGAGAAAAAGAAAGCGAGTTTCGAGGATCGAGATCCCGAGGCAAAAAAGCGGAAGATCCTCGCCGACTCCGGCGTTGATTCCACCGAGGCGCTAGACGCCACTATTGCAAAGGATCGCGCGCGGGGCGAATCCGGCGGGCTTACCGCCCCCGAGGTCGCGCACTTGCAGGAGCTGATCGAGAATCGAAAGGAGCTATTGAGACTCGAAAAAGCAAGCACTGAACAGCAGCGGAAGCGTGCCGAGTACGCGGCGGATCAAGCCGACGAAATGAACATCCTGGGCGCTAAGGCCGCGGGCGATGCCGCCGGCCAGAGCGCCGCCGAACGCGAGAGGGAAATTCACCTACTCGCGCGTCGCAATGAAGAGAACGGCGACAGCCCGGCCGCTGCGCGGGAAAAGGCGGTCGGCCATGTGAGCGTTGAGCGCGACGCCAAGAGCAAAGACCTCGAGGAATCCGTTGAGCGTGACACCAAGATCATGTGGGCACGCGTGCGGGGCGACACCGGCGAGGCGAAGCGTTTGGAGATCGAGGGCAAAGAGCGCGCAAAGCTCAAGGAGCTGATACTCGGCGGGCTCGATCCGGACACGGCTAAGGCGAAAGCCGCTGAGTTCGCAAAGGCGGAAGCCGCGCAGGGCGACGGCAAAAAAGGCCGAAGCGGTTCCACCGATGCAGACCGCCGGATTGGCGGGAGCAACCTCGCGGCCGGAAGCGCCAGCCCGCTCTTGAGCGAAACGAAGCGGCAGACCGCAAAGCTCGAGAAGATCGTTTCGTCGATCGAAACTCTAAACCGGAACCTCCTGACCAATCCGCCGCCGGTTCTGAAAGTGACAGGGTCCGCCGTCTTTCAATAGTTGCGCCCGGCGTCCGATGCGCTCCCTATTTACTCTGCCTCCCTCGTCGCGGCTTTCCGCAGTCGGAGGGGCAGCCCGGTTTTTCGAGCGCGCATCTATCGGTTTTCAAAGAGCAGCCGGCGCATCGCGCTGGCGTTCGCCTCGGCATGACGCCGGCAGGCGGGGAAATTCAGAATTCAGAAAGGACCAGCCGGCCGGCGCCATGGTGGCGCCGGCCGGCTCTTTTCCTACGCTTGGCCGGCGCGCTTGAAGTTCGCCGGTTCGTGCAACGCCTGGTGGACCTTGCTCGCCGAGCGGCACGCCTCGCCGAGATTTGCGAGCGTCGGGTCCGCGTCCAACTTGCGCACACACTCCACCAGCGCCGTCGCAAGGTGGAGCTGCTCGTGAAACGCCTCCGCCTTCTTCGTGGCCTTGCGGCCCTTGGCGCGCCGGCCGGGCACGAGTGACACGAACTCGAATCCCGGATTGTCGATCGCGCGGCACATCTCGCGCGTGAAAGCCGCATCCCAGCAAGCGTTGCGCGCGAACCACGTGAGCGCCTGCTTTCCGTTGAGTTTCTTCACACCGCAAATCCGGCGTTTCGGGTGGGTGCACAAGTCCTCCTCCACGACAGCGTAGAACCTGCCGAGCCGATCATACGCGAGCCCTCTGAAGTACTGCTCATCGTCGCCTTCATTCTTGAAGTTTTCCATTTGGAAAACCCACCGGATTTCGATCTTGCGGCCACGCAGCAAAAGGAGACTGCCGGCGACCGAATCGCAGCGGTATTCGAGCCAAGGGTGATTGTCGCACCACTCGTCATCGAGCAGCTCGTCTTCGAACGGCGAACGTTCGCTCTTTTTCATGCTGCCCTCCCTTCCGCCGGCCGGCCGGGCATCGTGAGCCGCACGACCGCGGGCCGCGCATACGCGCGCACGCGTTCGACCGCCGCCCGCATCGCATCGATGCCAACGGCTTGACCAAACGCGAGCCGCACGGCCGGCGGCGCGTCATTCGTGCATGCCGGGCAGAGGAGGCCAGCAGCGGTTTCCCCGCAGCGCTCGCACGTTCCGGGAGCGGCCGGCGCGCCAACCTCGGCAACCCCCTCGCGATCCGCGAGGATGGCGACAGGGGCGACAGGGCGGCCGGGCATCGCGAGCCGCACAACCTTGCGCGGGGGGATGGGTGAGCTGCCAGGCGGAACGCCCGGCGCTTTGAGGGTGACTTTCTCGCGGGCCGGAACGGATTCCAGACGCTCAGACTGCCTTCCGGGCAGCGTTGCGGGCAGCGATATTTCTCTTGCGGTGCCGAGGCTGGGAATTACATTCCCAACCGTCAGATTACGGTTCTTCATCGTAGTTGAGTCCCTTTTCGAGAGCCCGTGCTTGCAACACGGGCTTTCGTTTTTTACGGGAGCGGTTTTGGGTTCTCGATCGTGTGAAACAAAAAAGGCCGCCCCCGAAACTGTGCGTTTTTCACCCCAGGGAGTCACCCCCAGGGCTATCGGGAACGGCCTTTGTTTCTCTGACCGGGAGGCAACGCGCCGGATGGCGCGCGTCTCCCATGTTCGCCTTCGACGGGTGACAAGTCCGACGTTTGAGATGGCGGGCCACCGCACGCACAGTGCCGCAGCCGACGCGACATTACGCCCGCCGGCTACTGCCGGTCAATTCACACGTTGCTCACAACGCGAGATTTTCTGAATTCCCCACGGTACCCACCGGCTCCCGTTGACACCGCCAGCTCGGCTAGATGAGCACCGCCGCCACCCAAGAATTTTTGACCATTGAGGAACTCGCCCAACGTCTCAAGTTGAGCGTCTCTGGGGTTAAAAAGATGCAGGCGCGCCGACTGATTCCGGTCGTGAAACTCGGGAGCAAATGCGCGCGCTATAGCTGGCAGGCCGTGCAGGCCGCTCTCGCCAAGGTGACGGTGCGCGAAATGTAGGCTTCCCTTCGCCGATGCGCATCGTCTATTCTCAAAGTTCGGGCATCGCAGAAACGGTGGCCGCGCACGTCTCAACCTCGCGGAGTAATCAACCGGCCGGGGGCGAACAATTGAAAACAGAGAATCAAGTCCGTGTCCTGGATAGCGCCTTGGTGATTCTCGGCGCGAGAAGGTTTCTGCCTTCCGGGACACGGACTTTTTGTTTCCAAACATCATGAGCAAGTCATCGTATCGGGTTCGCAAGTGCAAACTAGCGAATCGCCCGCATCTAAAAGCGTTGGTCGCTTGGAAGGATGAAGCCGGGAAGGAGAAACTGAAATTCTTCGCATCGGGCAAAGAGGCCGAAACGTGGGCGCGACAGCGCGAAACAGAGCTGCTAAACCAAGGCCGCGAGGTTCTCAGCTTCCCATCCTGGTTGCGCGTCATGGCTCAGGATTGCCACGCCAGGCTCTCCCCTTATGAAAAGACGATCAACGATGCCACCGCCTTCTTATTGGCGCATCTGAAGCAACAGGCGGCGAGCCTCTCAATCGCGGAAGCCTTCGCGCTTTATCTCGACGTGAAGCGAAGACTGCGGGTGTCGGCGGACCATCTCAGGAACCTGAAAACCCTCGGTAAGAAATTCGCGGAGGCACACGAAGGATTGCGGGTAAGCGAGATCACCGCCCGCCACGCTGAAGGATGGCTGCACAAGCTCCCCGGCGAGCCGATTACGAAGAATCATCAGGCCAAGGGGCTCTCCGCTTTCTTCACCTGGTCGGTCACGCAAGGTTACGCCGCCGCGAATCCGTGGCAGGGCGTGGCGCTGTTCAAGGAAAAGGATACGCCCGTCGGCATTCTCACCGTGGACCAGCTCGAAGCCTTGCTCAAAGCCGCCACCCCGCAGGTGCTCGCCTATGCCGCAATCGGAGCGTTTGCCGGCTTGCGGTGCGCCGAGATTTGCCGGCTCGATTGGTCGGAAGTCGACTTTGAAGACGGCTTCATCGAAGTGACCGCGGCGAAGTCGAAAACCTCACAACGTCGATTGGTCAAAATTCAGCCGGTCCTCGCCGCTTGGCTACGGCCGGTGGCGCAAGAATCAGGGCCGGTCGTGACGGCGCCCACAATCATTCACCTGAGAATCGCCGAGTTGTGTCAGCGGGCGGAGATTGGAGCGTGGCCGAAAAACGCGCTTCGCCATTCGTTCGCTTCGTATCATCTCGCGCACTTCAAGAACGCCGCCGAGCTGGCGCTGGAGATGGGGCACGCCGGCACCGCCATGATCTTCGGCCATTATCGCCAGCTCGTGCGTGAGTTTGACGCGGCCCGTTTCTGGAACCTCCATCCCGCCGAGCCGGCGCGCGTTTTGGACCTCGCGCTTGGGAACACGCCAGATATGCGATTCGCCAATTTGCGCGCCAGGGACCCGCTCACGAACCGCTTCCAACCCGTCACCGCAGGCGGCTACCAAAAAACCGTTGCCGAGTATGCCGTCGAGTATGCGGTGACGCCGCAGTGCATCGCTCGTTGGATTCACAAAGGGCGGCCTTTGGACGACCGCGAGGCCATGTCCAAACTGGAGCGCCGCGAGTACGAAAGGACCGCCGCCGAGTATGCATCGACCTACAAGGTTTCAGTGGCGCGGGTGAAGCATTGGATCGCGGCCGGCTGGCCTCTCGATAACCCCGAGGCAGTTCAGCGCTACCTGGATCGCTGCAAGGACGTTGCCGACATTCGCGAAACCAAGAAAACCGATGGCGCGAAGATCGTGCGCATCGATGCGGGCACGACCCCGAAAGAGTTGAAGACCGCGCAAGCCGGGCACTGAAAAACCGGTACAAAAACCGGAACGGATTGGTTTTCCTAGGGGATTTCCTCGGCACTGGTACCACGCCGACGGCGCAAACCAGGTCCGCGGCACCTCCGACTTCGCCCAAGCCATCGCCCCCATGTGCGACACGCGCGACCTGGTCCGCATCGTCACCAAGACGGCCAAGCAGAATTCCTCGATCGGTCTCCACATCAAAAAGCTCGTCAAGGCCGGCGGCCAGGGCGGCGTGGCCAAGCTCCGCAGCCTCGCCCAGAGCATGGGCGGCGATGCCACGCCGCCGCCCGACGGGCCGAAGAACGAGCAGGCGCAGTACGAGAAACTCGCCGGCGGCGGCGCCATCATCTACACCGACGAAAACGGCGACGCCAAGTTCATCACGCCGGAGTCGCCCTCGCCCCTCGTCGAGCCGTTTATCCGCGATGTCCTCATGCGCGACGGCCTCTCCTCCCTGGGCGGCGCCGGCAGCGACTTCTTCTGGGCCTGCGCGGATCTGTCCGGCGCCGGGCAGCGCTTCGTTATCGAGAAGGCCGGCTATTTCTTCGAGATCATGGGCGACTCGGAGATCGGCCATCTCTGCAGCCCCTGGATCACCCGCTACCTGCAGCATCGCATCGAGACCGGCAAACTGCGCCGGCCGCTCAAGCGCGTCTGCACGCCGCCCACCCCCGCGTCGCTCACCGCCGATCCGGAGACCGAAGCTGTCGAGACCTGGGTCGAAGACGTCGACGACGAATGGATGAACCACGTCGAGTTCCAGCTCCCGGGCCAGATGAGCATCGATCGCGGCGACGCCCTCGCCGAGATCGCCCAGCTCGCCAGCGGCGTCGAGACGCTCGACTCCGTCAACTCCCGCCGCGGCCGCGGCTGGCGCCACATGGTCAAGCAGTGGTTCCGCGAGTTCGCCTACGCCCAGCAAATCGCGAAGGCGATGAAAGCCGAATGGGCGCTCAAGCTCTGGCGCGCCGGCATGCCCGGCGCCGGCGGCGCCGCTCCAGCGGCCGTCGATCCGTCGCAAGAAGACGTCGTCGACCCCGCCGCGGAGAAAAAGAAAAAGGAGGCCGCGTAAATGTCCGCCCGCGCCGAGATCCATTGTTTCGACCGCGAAGGCCTCGTCAGCTCATTCGTCATGGTCGGGGAGGACGGCTACCTCCAGGTCATGGGCAACATCGCGGAAGCCGCCGAAGTCCTGAACCTGATCGTCAAAGAGCAAAAGGAGCGCCCCCTCCGCGTCCCCCCGGAGCCGCCCTGCATGCGTTTTACTTAGGCCCCAGCTCCGGCGGGTCAGATCACGGTGTAATCGGGGATCGCGTCTGACGGCACGAAAATGCCTTTGCATTGGGTTCCATCCGGCTGAGTCATAGAGCAGACTTGCCCGAGGTCGCGACTGAAGGTGACGCGGTGGCACCGCGAACAGCGACCGCCTTCAGCGGGTTGGCGGGTAACTGGCAGAACGTGGCGGAGTTCCATTCGGTAGATTTAAGCCGCGCGACGATGTCTGTCCATTGACAGCGGCCCCTCGGACAAATGTCCGAGCCCGCCCAGTCCTGGTACCGCATCCGCAACGCCGCCGCGGATTCCGTCGAGATCGCCATCCTCGATGAGATCGGCGCCTATGGCGTTGGCTCCAAGGCGTTCAACGCCGAGCTGAAGAAACACACCGGCAAGCGCGTCCTGCTCCGTCTCAATTCGCCGGGCGGGAGCGTCGTCGAGGGCAACGCGATCGCCAATGCGCTGCGCCGGCACAAGGGCGGCATCACCGTCCAGATCGACGCCCTCTGCGCCAGCATGGCGACCCTGCTCAGCACGTGCGGCGCGCCGGTGAAGATGGCGGAAAACGGGCTCTTCATGATCCACAACCCGAGCGCGAATTACGTGTCTGGGGATGCGGGGGATCTCCGCAAGACCGCGGACCTGCTCGACAAAATGAAGGGCACGCTCGTGGCCGCCTATGTCGCCAAGACGGGCAAGCCGGCCGCCGAGATCCAGCAGGCCATGGACGACGTCACCTGGCTGTCGGCCGACGAGGCGAAGGAATGGGGCTTCGTCGACGAGATCACCGATCGCGTCACCGACCCGAAAGCCTTCTTCGACCTCACCAAACTTTTCGCGAATGCGCCCGCCGTTGACATGCCGGGAGAGGCGTCCGCCAACGCGCACACCACCGCCTCCCAAATGGATCTCGCCGCCCTCACCGCGCAAGTCGCGCAACTCACCAGTCAGTTCACCGCCGAAACCGCGAAGGTCACCGACCTGACGGCCAGGCTCACCGCGGAGACCGCCAAGGCCACCGCGCTCGAGGCCGACAAGCTCGACCTGACGAATAAGCTCACCGCGGAGACCGCGAAGGTCGCCGATCTCACCGGCAAACTCTCGATCGAGACGGGCAAAGTGACCGCGCTGGAAAGCGAGAAGGCCGGCCTGGTCACCGCCAAGGCGAAAGCCGACGGCAAGCTCGAGCGCCTCGCCCGCAACGGCATCACCGCCGAGAAGGACGCGCCGGAGATCCTCGACGCCAACAAGGCCGACCCGGTCGCGCTCTGGGAATCCTACCAGGCCGCGGACCCGATCGCCAAAGCCGAGATGCGCGCCAAGCACGGCGACAAGCTCGACGCCGCGGCCGTCGCCTGGGACGCCGCCCAATCCGCCGCCCGGTAAGCGCCGCTCAAGCCTCTCCCGCTCTCCCACCCTCCCGCTCTCCCCCTCCTCCCCACCATGGCCCTCTCCGCCGCCTCCAGTCTCAAGCTCGACAAAATCCTGAACATGGTCATCCGCCAGCTCGCGCTGCGCCTGGCCCCGCTCACGCGATTCTCCCACACGTTCCAGACGGGCGACCTCGCGCTGGATAAGACGGTGCGCGTTCCCGTCATCTCGCTCGAGCAGATGGCCTCCAAGGATTTCGACGAGGACGTCGGCTACGAGGACGGCGATTTCGACGTGACCATGCAGCCGGTCACGGTCGACCGCCGCAAGTACCAGTCCCTCAGCTTCACCAGCCGGGAGCTCATCGGCCTCCCGCTCGACGTGCTCGCCGAGGGCATGGCGCAGAAAACCGACCGCCTCGCCGCGGACATCGTCACCGATATCCTGGGCCTGGTCACCGCGGCCAACTTCGGCGACCCGATCTACACCGGCGGCGCCGCCGGCTTCGACTCCGACGAGATCGTCGACATCGATGAGGCCCTCACCACGCTCCTCTGGCCCAGCGTCGGCCGCGCGCTCATCCTGGACAACACGTACACGACGCCGTTGAAGAAAGACCAAGCGCTCAAGAACGCGTCGGCTTCCGGCTCCGATATGACCCTGCGCGAAGGCGTGGTCGGCCGCGTCTCCGGCTTCGATCTCTACGACGTGCCGGGCTTCCCGGCCAACGGCGAAAACCTCAAGGGCGTTGCCGCGCTGCAGTCCGGCATTCTCATTGCGAACGCGCCGATCGCGCCGAGCTCGGAGGTCATGAGCCAGCTCAGCGACTACCGCGTCGTCACCGACCCGAAGACCAACCTCACGCTCACCTACAAAGCTTGGGGCGACCCGAACCTCGATAAGGGCAAACGCATCGTCGAGGTCAGCTACGGCTGCGCGAAGGGCGATGCCCAGCAGATCAAGCGCGTCACCAGCGCTTAAACGGTCAATCAGCGAATCAGCGAATCAGCCACATTACCTAAACGATAATTTTCTAACTCTATGGGCACCCAAGTCAAAAACACCGCGGCCGGCTACAAGATCGGCACCGCGGCCTCGCAGAAAATCGGCCTCTTCGGCGCCACGCCCGTCGTGCAGCCGTCCGGCGCCGCACAAGCGGCCGTCACCCTCACGGCCGCGACGGTTGCGACCGCCAACGGCTCCGACGCCGGCACCACGCAGACGCTGGCCAACGCGCTGAAAACCGCGCTCAACGCCGTCATTGCGGACAACGTCGCCATGGCGGCGCTCGTCAACAAGTTGCGCACCGACCTGGTCGCCATCGGCGGCATCAAGGGCGCCGCGTAATCAATTTCCCGGTGGCGCGGTAACACACGGCCGGGGCGTTCCTCAAATCACTGATCCATGCGCACCGCCGTCACCATTGGCCGCCGTCACGAGGAGGACGCGCCCGAAGTCCTCGCCGGCCCCGCGGTCCCGATCCGCGAGCAGCAGCAGGTCTTCCGGGCCGCCACCCGCACCCGCGAGCATCCCGAGTACGCGGAGCTCGAGCTCTGGACCAGCGACGAGGGCTGCGTGAAGCGCCGCAAATTCTCACCGCCGGCTGCCGCCATGGAGGGTGCCGCGCCGTCGGCACCTGGGGCGGATACGCCCCGCCGCAAGCCCGCACCAAAAGGTGCGAAACCCGCTTCCCCCTAAACACTCAGCCTGGGCGCCCGAACTCACGGGACACCTACCTACCATTTGCTCGCCGCTCGAGCTTCGGCGCCCAGGCCTTTTTTTCCTAAATCACCATGCCCGCCCAAGATTCTTCTCAGCCTCTGCTGATCGGCGTGCCTGGTGACGGCCCCATCCTCGAGACGCGCTCGGTCGCCGAGTTGGTCGACGCCGGCGCCGCGCTCCGCCTGGAGATTGCGGCGAAGGGCCTGGAGCTCAAGCGCATCGAGAAGGATCTTATCGGCGTCGGAATCGCCAAGCACTTCGGCACGCTGGTCGACGGCAAAGCGCCTGTCTGCCACGTCATCAATCAAAGCCAGGGAAAGACTTCCTACGCGCTCGCCGCGGAAAACGAGAAGGATGCCCGCAAACTCTCCGGCGCGGCGTTTCGCACGCTCTTCGGCAAAGTTATCAGCTATCCTCCCTGCGAGGCTTTCGCCCTGGTTGTTCCCAAGGTGCTCACGCCGGCGCGCGCTGAAAAACTGATCGCCCTGTGCGAAGTCCCGGGCAAGGCCGGCTCGACGTACACGAAGTGGAGCTGAGCCATGCCCGCCGGACTCGACCTCATCAGCTCCGCCATCGACCTGATTGGGGAGATGTTCGGCGAGACCTCGTTCACGATCGAGGGCCAGGTCGCCGCGATCGCCGGCAACTGGACGCAGCTTGAGATTGCCGAGGAAGTCGAGATCCAGGGCAAGCGCGTGAAGATCCACGCCACGGTCGACGCGAAAAAGACGCTCTTCACCGTCACGCCCCGCCAGGGTCTCAAAGTCACCCGCTCGAGCGACAGCAAAACTCTGCGCATCGTCGGCCCCGTCGATACCGACGAGCTCACCTACCGCTTCGCCCTCGGCACGGTGAACGCCTAAGCGTTCCCGAATCTTCCTCTTCCTCTTAATCTTCCTCCAATGGAATACGCCTCTCCCACCACGCCCGCTTGCGACGAATCCCTCCGCCTCGAGGGCGTCACCTGTTGCGTCGGCTTCGACGATATCCTCGACGTCACCCTCTCGCTCAACCACGCGCATTTCGACAGCTTCATCGTCGTCACCAGCCACGAGGACAAAGCGACCCAGAAATGCGCGCAGAAACACGGCGCCCATTGCGTGCAGACGGATCTGTTCAAGAAGAACGGCCGCAAGTTCAACAAGGGCGCCGCGATCAACGCCGGCTTCGACCGTTTCCAGTTCCACGGCTGGCGCATGCACCTGGACGCCGACATTGTCGTCCCGGATAACTTCCGCCGGCTGCTCTTCAATCACAGCCACCTGGAGCGCTCCTGCATCTACGGCTGCGATCGCGTCGACGTGGTCGGCCGCGACGCCCTGGCTAAGCTCCGGAAGGAGCTCCACCGCGAACCCCAGGCCGCGTGGCGTTGCCTGGTCAACCCGCGGCACCATGCGCCCCCGGGCGCGCGGTACGTGGATCCTCTGCGCGGCTACGTGCCGATCGGCTTTTTCCAGCTCTGGCACGCCCACGCGCAAAAGCCGTATCCCTACTCGCTCGGCACCGCCGCGCATGACGACGTGATGTTCGCCGCGAGCTGGCCCGAGTCGCACCGCCGCCTGCTCCCCACCGGGTTCGTCTATCACCTGGCCGCGCAGGCGCCCAAATGGGGTGAGAACTGGGACGGCCACCGCAAGCAGCCACGCTTCTGAGGCCATGACAGCCATCCACGGACTTCGCCCGCCCAAGCCCATCCGCTGCAGCCTGCCTGGGCGCGTCCGGCTGCGCATGCGGCAGAACGACTTCGCCTCGATCTACGTTTACGGCGGCGGCTCGATCCGCCAATTCATCGCCATGGAGACCGACACTCATTTCGAGCCCTGCCTCGAGCTGGAGCAGGGGCGCAATTTCACTGACGATACGGCGCGCAGGTTATGAGAGATTACGACGTCTCCATCGCCGTCGGCCAGGCGATCGCCGCCCGACTTGCGGCCGCGTATGCCACCGACCCTGACCAGGTCGGCCTGGTCCACACCTACGCGCACGGCGCCGAGACGCTCGCCGACGGCACGATCCTCGAGCGGCCGGCCGACCTCCTGCTCCCCGCGGTCCTCATCGAGAGCAAGTCGAGCCCGCTCGCCAGCTCCTTCTCCTTCATGCGGATGGACCTGCAGATCTCCGTCGAATCGCAGGTCGACGACGACACCGCGGCGCAGCACGACGCGCGGATCCGCGTCGTCAACGCCGCCCTCTCCGACCTGACCGCGCTCGGCATTAAGTTCACCGGACGCGGCCTCGAGCTCATCGGACGGCCGTCGCCGCAAATGACCGAGCCCGGCGTCGAACAGCGCGCCGACCGCACCGTCCTCGCCTTCCGCGGCGGCTACCGCAGCGACGCCTGAGCAATTTTCCAAACAGTGTTTGGAATATTCAGCGCGGCCTGATTCCAGGCGCTCAGACTGCCGCGCCGTTTGATCCTTGGTCCCTGTGATTTGGTGCTTCCCCGCCCGCGACCGGCGCGCGGTTGACATCTCGCCAGAGGCGCATGGCCTTCAACCCCGCCCCCTCTCATTGGATCCCGAATGAAGCCGTCTCCGGCTCGGACCTCGTCATCCCGATCGCCAGCTTCCCCGAGCTGACCAGTGGCGAGGCCCACGCGACCACGGGCGACATTCGCAAGCTCGCCTACGCGATTACGAAAAAGCTCTACGACGCGCAGCAGGCCGAGTCCGCGGCTGACCGCCCGGCGAAGATGCAGATCACCAAGGGCCAATCCCTCAGCGCCGACGGCACCACCATGACCGTGACGCACCAGTTCACCTACGTCCTCGCCATCTCGAGCGCCGACGTGGCCGCGGAGTAGCCCCCGCGCCGTCTCCCCCTCTCCCAGTCTCCCCAGTCTCCCCCTCTTCCGCCCCCATGCCCGCCACAGACGTTAAATTCGGCATCACCCGCCACACCGGTGCGCTCATCGAGTCCGTCGAATCGACCGACAAGATCGAGAAGAAAGTCCTCAAGGGCTCCACCGGCAACAGCGCCCGCGTCCATCCGTACGACCCGACGACCGATTTCAGCGTCAAGGGTCACGGCACGCTCACCGTCGTCCCGGGCATCGGCTCTGCGCAGATCACCGATATCACCGGGGGCGTCACGGTCATCGATTCGGTGAAAAACTCCGAGTACAACGAGGACTTCGACGGCTGGGAATATAGCGGCACCAATTACCCGAACGCACAAGAGGTCAGCTAGAGCGCCTCTAAACAGAGGCAAATAGAATTGCCAACAATTCTCAATAAATCACCCCGCTAAATGCAAAAAGGCAAACTCTACTCCCTTGAGGCGCTCACGGCCGATCCCCAGGCGACGCGCAACACCGTCCTCTTCGCCTGCCTGACCGCGATCGGCATTCCACCCGAGCCGGCGCTCTGCGGCGAATACGTGGAGAAGGTCGACGGCGCCCCGCGCAGCGTCACCGTCTGGCGCCTGCGCGAGCGCAGCCTCTGCGGCAAGTACGGCGCCGAGGAAGCGATCAAGCTTTTCAGCGATCCGGAGTTCGCCGTGAAGCAGCCGGAACACCCGCTCGCTTACCTCAAGTCGGGCTTCGAGAATTACTTTCGCGCCGTCGCTTTCGTCAAAGACCAGGGGCCCATCGTCGTCCGCCGGCGCGGCAAAAAGATCGCCCTCATCACCCGGCACACCGACGAGGCCCGCAGGGCGCGGATCCTCGACGAGCTCAACAAGTAGCCGCATGGACCGCGACGCCCTCAACCTCCGCGCCATGCTCGAGCCGGACATCGCTCCGGAGCTCACGAGCTTCCTCGCCGGCGTGCGACCGTTCACCGCGGTCACGCTGGCCCTCATGCAGCAGACGCGCAACGAGTGGCTCAAGCGCGTGCCGGTTGAGGAGATGGAGAGCCACTACTTCGCCACCCTCTCCTGGCTCTATCTTCAGAGCGCGCCCGAAGCCGACCTTTGCCTGACGGTTTTCAACGAGACCAGGTTCCGCAAGGCTGTCATGGAGTGGGGCGTCACGATCGACGCGAAGCAGCTCGCCGCGGCCGACGCGATCATCCGGCACACCCTCGCCCTGGTCACCGCCGCCCGCGTCGCCATCGAGCCCAAGCCGGACGACGCGCCGGGGAAGAACGACCCGGTACCGCCCCCAAACTCCTAGAGCCGGCGTGGCTGCCGTCCTTCGTTGCCACGCTGGCCAAAGAGTTGCACTGGACGGAACGGTTCATCCTCTGGGAATTGCCGCTGGTGCGTGCGCTGCAGTACGAGCACGCCGTGTTGCGCCTCGCCAATATCTGGACCATCCCCTGGGGCGCCCCGCCGCCGCCGCCGGCCGACGAGAGCGAGTTCGCCGAGCTGCTCGCGCTTCCTTCCGCGGAGCCGGCCGCTGACACGCTCCCCTGGTGAGCATGGCCTCCCTCGTTCCCCACGCCACCTTCGACGCCCGCCGTTGTCTCACGGCGCTGGGCAATTTCGAGGCGACCTCCAAAAAGGAAGGTCACGTCGTCATGCGCGACTTCGGCCGCAACCTGGTCAAGCGCATCATCGGCCGCACGCGCCCCGCCCAGGGGAGCGCAGACAGCTCGGCGCGCAAGCACGGCGAACGCGCGATCGCGCGCGACCTCGATATCATTTTCGAGCCGCTCGACCCCGACGAATGGCGCGGCTTCTTCGCCGACAATGGCGGGCTGAAGATCGTCCCCGTCGCCCATGCGATCAATCGCCGCGGCGCGACCGTCACCGATTTTCTGCACTTCCTGAAGCGCAGCGAGATGAAGGGCTTCCACCAAAAGTTGCGCAGCCGCGCCGACGGCCGCGTCACCCAGGTGCGGCGCGAGACCGTCATCGGCCGCAAAAAGAGCGACCTCGCGAACGTCGGTTTCGTCACCAAGCGCGACTTCAAGAGCTACCAGAAAGAGGCCATCGGGAAGGTCGGCATTCTCGCCGCCGGCTGGAACCGCGCCGCGGAGATGCTCGGCTATCGCCCGCCCGCCTGGATCAGCCGGCACGGCACGTCGCGCGGTCAGAGCTACCTCCTCGTCACCGCCACCGGCGTGCGCCTCGGCATCATCAACGCCGTCCCCTACGTCAGCGCGGTGAAGCATATCCAGAGCGACGTCCAGCTCGCCCTCAATGACCAGGCCGGCGCGCTCGAGCGCCGCCTCCAGGAGTTCGCCCTCAAGAAAGCGGCCCGGGAGGCCGGCCTCACATGAGTAGTCACGTCAAAGTAGAATTGGATCTCGGCTATGGGAATTTCCTCAAGGGAATTCATAACGTCAGCGAATCGATTGAGCACCTCGAGCATAAGTTCGATCACTTCGCGAAAGGCTTCGCCGGCTTCGCGGTCGCCGGCGAGGTCGTGCATGAAGCCTTTGAGCTCGTCGCCGGCCAGGCGGAACGCATGTACCAGGCGCTCGAAATGGGGAGCGCGTTCCAGAATCTTTCTGCGCAGACCGGCCAGTCCGTCGGCGACCTGGTCTTGCTCAAGCAGGCCTTCGTCAATGCCGGCCTCGGCGGCGAGGCTGTCGGCACGTCGCTCGCGCTCCTGGGCCGGGCGCTCACCGGCCTGAACGAGCGCGGCGAGCCGACCAAGCAGGCCTTCGACAAGCTCGGTCTCTCCGTCGAGGCGCTCAAGTCGATGACGGCCGTCGAGCAGATCACCACGCTGCAGGGCGCCTTCACCGCGCTCCCGAATCCCGCCGACCGCTCGCGCGCGGCCATGGATCTCTTCGGCCGCTCCGGGGCGCAGATGCTCGCCATCCTCGGCAACTCCGAGGCGCTCGCGATCGCGCGCGGCCAGGTCGGCTCGCTCGGCACGGAGCTCGAAAAGAATGCCGAGACCTTTCACGAGCTCGGGTCCGCCATCGGCGCCGCCACGCTCAAGATCGACCAGTTCTACGTCGGCCTCACCGGCCAGGCCGCGAAAGATGGCAAGCTCACGTTCATCCAGGACCTCGCCAAGGTGGACCTGACGCCGCTCGGCCGTACCACCGAGCAGGTCTTCGAGAAGGCGAGCAGGCTCGCCACGCTCTTTGGCGACATTTCCCAGAACGGCGCCGTCCAGCTCGGCCAGCTCGGGGTGGGGTTTGTAAAAGGAATCGCGCACGGGACCAGCCGCGAGGCCGCCCTCAACGAAGTCGCCGGCGCGAGCGAGGCGGGGATCGGCGCCGCCACCGCGCAGGCCGAGAGTGTGGCCACGGAAAAAGAGCGAGAGCAGGCGCTGAAGTCCCTGGAACATCAGGCGGAGGAAATCGAGGAGCAGCTCAAGGCCGTCGAGGCCAATAAAGACAATTTGTTCGACGCGCACGCCCTCGAGGAGATCACGGGAAAGTATCACGCCTGGGCCGCCGGCATCGAAGCCATCAAGGAGGCGCTCGAGCACCTCTCCCCCGAACTGATGGCGGATCGCAAGGCGAAGCGCGACGCCGACCTGCAGGCCGCAGAATCCGCGAAGAAGGCGGCGGAAATGCGCAAGGAGGCCCAGAAGGCCGGCGAAGATCTGGAGCGCGACCGGGCCAAGGCCGGCTACGACGACCGCGATCCGGAGGTCAAGCGCGCGAACATTCTCCAGGCATCCGGCGCCGGTTCCGAGGAGGAACTCGACGCCCTCATCGCGCAAAAGCTCGCGCAGAATGAAGCCGTGCAGCTTAGCGAAAAGGAGCTCACGCATCTCGCCGAAATGATCCAGCTCCGCCGCGAGCTTTTCAATGTCGACAAGACCAGGACTGAGGAGCTGCGCAAGCAGGCGGACTATGCCGCCGATCAAGCCGAGGAAATGAGAATCCTCCGCGCGAAAGCTGCCGGCGACGCACGCGGGCAGAGCCTCGCCGAGCGCGACAAGGCGATCAGCGAGCTCTCGCGCAAGAATGAGGAGATGGGCCAGAATCCCTTCGACGCGGACAAAAACGCCACGGATCAAGTCGACCTGGAACGCGGCGCCAAGAAAAGGGAGGCCGAGACGTCCTTCGATCGCGAGATTGCGCGCGCGCGTGCGCTCGCGAGCGGCGACACCGAGGAGGCGAAGCGTCTCGAGATCGAGGGCAAGCGCAGCGACAAGGAAAAGGAGCTGCTGCGCGCCGGCGTCGACCCAGCCACGGCCGCCGCCAAGTCGAAGGAGCTCGCGGACCTCGAGGCGGCGCAGACCAAGGACAAGAAGGGTGGGGGATCGGGCGACGCCGATCGCCGGATCGGCGCCAGCAACCTCGCCGCCGGCGGGACCGCCAGCCCGCTGCTGCGCGAGAACCAGCGCCAGACCAGCGAGCTCAAGAAGAACAACGCCCTGCTCGAGCAGGTGAAGACGGTCCTCTCCACCGCCAAGGGGGCGACCCTGAACATCTCCGGCGGCGCCGTCTTTCAGTAGCCATGCAGATATGCAAAGAATCTGCATAACTGCATAACCGCGTGCGGCTATGGGGAGGACTCTTGCATTGCCGAACCCCGCCGGCAGGTTCGTCATTCCGGCGGCGCTTTGACAGCGCCGCCGGGGTATGCCCTTCGATATCACCGTCAGTGGAATTCACCTCGTCATCGGCGAGATCAAGGGCAACGCCGGCGACGAGCACGGCATTGCCTCGCTCAGCGTCCCGGTCGACGTGCCGGATCTCCGCACCGCCTTCTCGCTGAGCCCCGCGGCCGTCGCGGAAGCAATCGGCCTCGGCTCGTTTGTGCTAAGCAAAAGCCGTCCCTTCGAGCAATCGGGACCGCGCTTCATCGTCACGTTTAATTTTGAAGGCCTGCCCGGGCAGGACTTCCCCGGCATCGAGGATCGCCCCGACCAGGTCACCTACGAGTTCGACGGCGAGATGGGCGAATCGCCGTGGGGCGAAAACCCGAACTTCCAAGCGTTGAAGGACAAGTATGGCTGGGACAAAGAGAACAAGGAATTTCAGGAGTTCTTGCCCGACACCGACTCGTCGGCCGACAGCCAGGGACTTTCCCAGGCCGACGGCATCATCACCGACCTTGGCAACCCCAGCCCGCTCTATCAATCGGAGGGCTGGGAGAAGGCTGGCGCGACGTTCACGAAGACGTATGCCGTCGCCACCGTGCCTTCCTCCGTCTATGACGGGATCGGCACGATCGTCCCGTATCCGCCCGGCGCCGAAAACATCGGCGTGCCGTATTTTCCCGGGCGCAACTGGCTCAAGCTGGCGCCGCAGATTTCTCTGCGCGGCAAGGCGATCCTCGTCACCGAGCGCCACCGCCTCAGCGGTCCCGGCGGCTACGTCGATCTTGCTTACTCTACCGCCCAGCTCACGACGTGACCGGCCTCGACCTGAAAGCGCGCCGCGGCCAGCCGGTCACCGCGGCGCTTTGGGAGCGCTTCCGCACCTGGGTGCGCAGCGAGCGCCTGGTCGCCGGGCCGGGCATCAAGATCAAGGAGACCGCCGACGGCCGCATCATCACCGCGGCGCGGTCCGCCGGCTCCGTCTGGGCCCACGATTTCAAGGTCACGCTCAACGCCGCCGGCCTGGCCGTGATCGCGCCCGGCACTTTCAATCTCGTCGAGCCGCAAATCGACGGCGTCCCGCTCAGCGGTGATGACGACAACCCGCCGCCGACGCTGCAGTGTTCGCTCGACCAGCTCGACGACGACGGCCGCGGCTACATCGCCGCGGAGATTCAATGCAACGCGACGTGGGGCATCGATCAGGACGCCATTGAGATCAAACAGGTCGCGTATTTCGACAGCGAGACCGGCGAGGATCCGCCGCCCGGTTCCGGCGGCCCGACTTCCATCGGCGGCATCCCCGGCCTGAAAGGGCGCCGGGTCCGCTACCCGCTCGCGCGCCTGGTCCTGCGCAACGGCTCGATGCAGGCCGTGCAGATCCCGTACTTCAGCCTCGCGCACCGCGTGAGCTCGCTCGCGGCCGCTCCGGACGCCGCCCGCCATTTCTTCTGGTCTGCCGCGACCTAGCGCCCTTCGTCATTCGTCGTCATTCGTCATTCGTCATTCGTGCTTTCCTTCTTCACCATCCCCGCCGGCGCGTGGAACAAGCTGGTCGACTTGGTGCGCCGCAACCGCGCGTTGCAGGGGCCCGGCGTCCGCCTTCACCGCACGCCCGACGGCGTGGTCATCTTCGCGCGCCCGCAGGATGACGCCTTCGAACATCCCTGGCAGCTCGCGCCCGTCTGGAATCCGGCAGCCGGCGACCAGGGCGCCTGGACCACGACCTTCCGCCCCGGCTTCGTCAACGGCCGCGACGTCACGATCGCGACAAAAGACGACAAAGGCGACACCATCAATGCCACGCTCCTGGATGATCCCGCGCTCGAGCTCCTCTCCTTCCGCAACCCGATCACTTCCGCCGGGACCGTTGCCAGCGCCGATGGCGAGCTCGTGTTTCTCGCCGGCGAAGGCTACCCGGCCGTCTTCGAGAAACTCGGCGTGGTCCCCGCGGAGTCCGAGTCCGGCGACACGGCCGACACCCCGGCCGACCCGACGCGCAGCCGGCAGATCCGCGCGGTGGATCTCGTCCTGGACACGCCGCGCGCCTCCTCGAGTCAGCGCGTCGACCTGCTGGATCCCTTCGCCGACCAGCAAACCTTCACCATCTCGACCACGTTCGATCTCAGCGGTCTGCGCCGGCCGCGCCACTCCATCTTCGCCACCGGCCGCTGGCTCCCTCCCCAGCCTCCGACCGCGCTCGAGCGCCTGCTCGGGACCGCGCACGATCCCGACAGCGACCAGGTGCGGCTGGCCACCCTCTGGCTCATCTCGCCGCCCGGCGCCGCGGCCGACGCGGAGCCGGACGGCACCTGGACGCCCTACCCGCAGCATTTCGTCTGGTGGAATCTCCACCACGCCAGCAAAGCCCGGATCCCGCTCACGCAACCGCCCGCGCCGATCCAGCTTCGCACCGGTCTCGCCGCCGGCGTGGCCGACGTTCTCATCGCCTCCCTGCTCGAGCCGATCAACGACAGCGCCGCGCAGATCGATGCGTACTTGCACGCCGCCGACTTCACCGGCGAGCATTGGACTTGAGCGGTCCCGTTCGTCATTCGTCATTCGTCATTCGTCATTTGCCCCATGCCCCTTGACCCCCAAGCCGAACGCCTGGCCCAGCAGCGCGCCGATCGCGACGCCGCGGCGGCCGCGATCCCTCCGCTCGAGCCGCCGTGGCCCTGGGAGCCACGGCCGTTCGATCCCTTCTTCTTCGGCCTCGAGAAGACACCGGTCCCGACCGCGCCCGATCCGCCGCCGGCGCGCTGACTCTGAGCGTCTGGAATGCGCACTCAATCATGGCCCGCCCCGAGGATCTCACCGAAGCCGATCGCTTCTGCCTGGCCGTCTGCGCCGGCGTCCCCATCGAGTACTCCTGCGACCCGGAGCAGCCAGGCACGGTGATCTTGACCACGGCCCCGGTTCATATCACGCACTTCCGCGGCGGCTGCATCGTGACTTCGGCCGACGCCAGCGTCCGCCTGCTCTACGGCGACACCGCGCGCGGCTAGCGTTTGGCCCTTGGTCTTTGCCGATTGGCCCTTCCGGCGGTGGTTGACACCGCCGGCGGGGCGTGCCCGGTCAGATCACCCTTAACGCCCTCATTCCGCAGCGCCGTCTCGCCACGACCGACGGCGGGACGATCACGCTCCCGACCTTCATCCAGGACGATAAGTGCAAGACGACCGTCCGCCTGTACGACACGATCAACGGGAAGCTGGCGGAGCGGTCCGTCAACGTCCGGAGCGTGAGCTGCTCCATCGGTCGCGTCTCCACGGCGCCCACGTCGGGGCAATTCTCCGTCTGGCTGGGGAACGATACCCATATCTCCGGGCTGATCGCGTTCGACGCGGCGCCGTCCGCGTTCAGCGCCGCGATTACCGCCGCCCTCACCGCGAGCGGGATTGCCCTGGCCTCGATTACTTCGGCCCAGGCGGGCACGTGGGTGCTCGAGCTCACGGGCGCCGGCGACGGTCCGCAGGCGCTGGGGTTCGCCGCCAATACGCTCGATCCCGAGTCGAAGATCCGGATCCGCGCCTACCAGAAACACGAGACCTGGTACCACGAGGTGCGCCTCTGCCAGACGCCCGTCGTCAATGCCGAGGCCGACAACGAAAGCCGCGTGCTTCCGCCGGCGCCGAAGATCCTCCCGTTCCGCGACGGCAGCACCGACGGCGACACCCTCACGAGCGAGATCCAGATCCTCGAGGTGAACCCGGAGTGGGCGGGGACATTCTACCTCACCTTTGCCGGCCGCTCGACCACGACCCTCTCCAACCAGTCGACCGCCAAGGTCATCGCGGCCGCGCTGAATGCCCTCTACACCGACGGGAAGACGCGCTTCCTCGTCACGGTGCCGGAAGCGAATCGCGCCTACATCGAATTCGTCGGGCCGCTCAACGGGGTCAACCAGTCGGCGATCACCTCGCACGTGCAGAGCTTCGCGCCGGGCGCGCTCACGTTCCTGCTGGACTTCAGCAAGGCGCAGCTCGCCGATGCGCTGCGCGCCGATGCCGCGCTCAAGGACGGCCTGCTCAAGCTCACGCTCGAGCTGGAGATCCAATACGTCGACGCCGACGAGGATCCGGACGATGAAGAAGTGGTCAGCCAGGAGTTCTCCTGCCAGCAGGATGTCTTCGTGGCGCGCGAGCTCCACTACGCCGAGCTCGGCGAAGTGCAGCCGATCAAATGGCTCACGCCCGTCCGCCACCGCAGCTATGTGCCAGCCGGCAGCAACAACGTCATCACCGGCACGCAATCCTATGCGCGCAACATTGGCGACGGGACGGCGCTCGAGTACTCGATCGCGCACAACCTCGCCACGCGCGACCTGCAGGCGCCGTGCCTCATCGACAATGCGACCGGTCGCGTGCTCGCCTATGGCGGCGAGTACGAGATTGAGCAGCCGCTGGTCGAAGGCGTGCCGAGCGCGAACGAGGTCATCGTCTATTGCGCGACCGCGCCCACCAACAATGGACTGCGCCTGGTGCTCACCACGGCGGGACCGAAGTCCGCCTTCATGGAGGGGCTCACCGTCACCATCGGCCAGGTCGAAGGGCTCGAGGCTTACATCGAGGACACGGGCGCCACGCTTGGCGACATCGAGGACCAGCTCGCCTTCTCGACGCCCGGCGTCTCGCTCGACGCCGGCGACACGACCTTCGAGCTCCCGCTCACGCTCACGCCGGAGATCTTCCCGGGCCGCTTTCCGAAAGCAACCGACTTCAAGGTGCCGGTCACGCCCGCGGTCCTCGCGGCGCTGCCGCCGGCGATCCACGTCTCGGCGGCGATCGATCACGATTTCGCCACCGTCCCGACGCTCTCCGCCGCGGCCGGCAAGGTCTACAAAAACACCGGCAGCGAAGTCGTGCTGCCCGGCCTGCGTGGGCACAAGTCCCCGGTTGTGAGCACAAATGCGTACGTCGGCTCCGACGGCCGCGGCTGGTACCTGGTCAACCAGTCGCCGTCGACCAAGAGCTGGTACGCGGCCGACATGGAGCGCGAGCTCTTCGTCCTCCCGATCAACGATCGCATGTTGCGGCCGGGCCAGGCGCTGAGCCTCAACTTCACCCACCAGCTCTCGACGATCGCGGCCAACACGCGCGCGCAATTCGTCCTCGTCATCCAGGTCGGCAGCGTCACCGCCGACACCACGCCCTCGCCGATCGGCATCAACCTCAAGGACGTCGTCTGGTCCGCGACGCCCATCCTCGAGCAGCAGCTCATTCTCTCGGCCATCCCCGAGCCGGCCCAGTTCGGCGCGATCATCCGGCGCTCCCTCAGCAATGCCATGACCGCGGACCGCATCGTCTACGCGACCGCGGAGGCCGCCAACGCCGGCGCGCCCAGCACCGCGAATTTCGTCGTCCGCGGTTACCTCGACCGCTTCGACACCGTCGACACCGTCGTCAATCCGAAGGGCGCCATCTGGGAGTTCCCGTCCGCCGGCTCCGCGAAAATCGCCTGATCTTTCCATGGCCAAACCGCAAATCAGCCGCAACACCGGCCTCCTTGGCAGCCTGCAATGGGCCGCCTACAACCTGCAGCTCGCACTGCTCCAGGGCGCCGGGGTCACCTGGACCGCGGTCGGCCTGCCGCCCGGCCTCAGCATCGATGGCTCGACCGGGCTCATCTCCGGCGCGCCGACCGCGTACGGCCTCTGGCACCCGGTGGTGAAGGCGGCGAATGGCGACGGCGCCGACCAGGTGGTGCTCTACATCCCGATCGTGGCGACGACCGCGTCGGCCGGGCCCGACGTCGACCTCAAGCTCAACCTCGCCACGCGCGCCGTGGAGCCGAATGTCCCCGGCGCGATCCCGTCGCCATCGGGAGCCACGGCCGACGCTCCGGGCTGCGTGGCGAAGGAGGGCGACGATCTCTTCTTCAGCTTGCAGGTCACGAAGAACAACGTCATCCAGGACCTCGATGTCTCCGAGTTCCGCGTGACCCTCAAGGAGGCCGATACCGAAGCCGTCATCTGCGCGGGCGGCGGCGGCACCGCGGCGGTCGACGGCGTCCACTTCTACAAGAAATACGGGAGCGGCGCGACCACGGTTTACCGGCTCTACATGAAGCTCGCCGGCGAGCTTGTCGCGGCCGCCCTCGCCGACCAGGAGGATGACAGCGGCAGCTTCTTCGACGGGCGACTCGAGTTCGAGGTGGAGTTTGCGAATACGGAGCACGCCACCTTCGGTCCCGAGATTCCGCGCCTTGCCTTCCAGACCATGCCGATCCGCGTCATCCGCCCGCAACAGCCCGCCGCGTAAATGGCCGCCGACACCGTTTACAATTGGCCGGAAGCGGAGATCCTCGGCAAGAACGGCTGGGCGGTGCGCCGGCGCAACTGGCGTCAGTGGCTTGTCTTCCGCGGCCACGGCTGGGAATTCGTCTCCTGGGTTGGCGATCAGGAGCAATGGCGGGTGCCGCAAGCCACCGACATGACGGATGAGGAATATCTCGCCAAGGATTACGTGACCGAGCCTTGGGAAGACGGGACGCGGCCGGCCTGCAGCCGACCTGGCACGCCCGACGACCTGCCCGCCGTCGCCGCCTCGTACGGCCCGCCGGAGGCCTGCGGCCTCGGCCTCATCCTCGGCGACGAGTCCGGCGGCGGCAGCCTGGTCCCGCTCAGTCCCGCGCCGGTGCTCGAGTACCTGCTCGTCTCGGCCAGCCTTGGCGCGGCTTCGCCCGGCGTCTCCGTCAGCACGATCGGCTTCACCGTGGTGCCGCCCGGCTTTCTCGGCGGCGTCCAGCTCGACTTCGAGTTCAGCGACCGGCACGACGTCGGAAACATCCCGATCGGGTATTTCTGCTGGGTCCGCGTCGGCACGGCGCCGACCGGCGCCATGGGCACGCCGCTCATTGCCGGCCCCGCCTCCGCCCTCCCGGGCGCGTATGGGCCGGTCGTGCCGGGCTACGTGCGCGACGGCATCACGCCCGGCCTCGGCTACACCGTCCAGAAGAGTGCCGGCAACAACACGCCGCTGCTGCTCGACCGCGGCTCGGTGCAAGGGGCGCCCGCGGGCGCCTTTTGCAGCATCCCATTGCAGCCCGAGGACGTCATTTACGCGCGGCTCGATGCCTACATGCTCGATGGCACGCTATACACTTACTACGCCTCGACGACCATCGGCCCATGGGCCGTCCAGCCGGTGGTGATGACGTTCGCGCCGACGCTCGACCCGCCGGCCGGCGCGGAGCGGACCAGCCTCGGCGATGACGGCGTGGCCGACGAGACCGAGGATCCGCCGGGCCACGACGACGTCTACCTCTCCTGCTACGTCTCCGAGCCGCCGGAGATCCACCTCACCGTCTCCGTCACGGCGACCGGCGGGAAGGCCGGCAGCGCCATCGTTCTGACGCTCAAGATCGACGACGTGGACCAGACGCTCACCGGCCCGACCGACAACGTCTGGTCGAACAGCGCCCCGGTCGTCGTGACACTCGGCTCCACGCACACTTACGAGGCGACCTGGACCCAGGCGGAAGACGAGCGCGGCCCCGAGGTCACCCATACCGAGAGCGGCAGCATCACCATCCCCTCACTCTGCCCATAGGGTAGGGCGGGCGTCTCGCCCGTCGTCATTGACACCGCCGCGCGGGCATGCCCACCCGTCCCGCCCTGCGCGTCAACCGCCTCCTCCCCACCGGAGTCACCATCAACATCGGAGGTCCGCTCGAGTTCGAAACGCCGGCCGACGCCAGCAACCTGTTCGGTCTCGCCTGGGCGCATCGCATCACCGTCGCCAATGAGGCCGCGCGCCTGGCGCTCACGAAGGCCGGCCGCACCAACGGGACGCTCGTCGAGCAGACCACGCCCAAGCAACTCTTTGTCCTGGCCGACGTCGATCTGCTCGAGACCGGCTCCGCGGCCGATGCTTTCGAGCCGCTGCTCGACACCGTGACCGGTGCGACCGGCGCCGCCGGCGCGGCGGGGACGGTGATTCTTTCCGGGGCCGCGGCGCCGGGCTCCGGCGATGGGGTGAACGGCGACTACTGGCTCGAGACGACGCACGCGCGCCTGTACGGGCCGAAGACGACCGGCGCCTGGGGCGGCTATCTCGCGCTCAAAGGCGCGGACGGGACGAACGGGACCAATGGGACGAACGGCACCAATGGCACGAACGGCACCAACGGATCGGTGATCCTGTCTGGCGCGGCCGCCCCCGGCTCTGGCGACGGGGCGAACGGAGACTTCTATCTCGAGACGACGCACACGCGCCTGTACGGGCCGAAGTCGGCCGGCGCCTGGGGCGGCTATCTCGCGCTCAAAGGCGCGGACGGAACAAACGGGACCAACGGGACCAACGGGACCAACGGGACCAACGGGACCAACGGGACCAACGGGACCAACGGGACCAATGGCACCGACGGTGCGGATGGATCTGTCATCGGCGCGGCGAGCGGCGTGCTGTCGAAAATCGTCGCCCCGGTGTCGGGAACGAAGGCGTACTACCAAATCACGCCGGTGGGCGGCGCGGATTGCGCCCCGGGCTCGATCACGATTCAGTTTGACGGCGGCACTTCGACCACCGTGACCTTCGGGAACGAAACCTCGGCGACCGGTGACAGTGGCGCCGATATCGCCATCAGGTTCTTCGATTCCTTCGACGGCTTGGATTACCATTACTCCTACCCGGACGCCATCGCGGTCAAGGAGGCGATCATTGCATTTTTGCAGGCGCATGGATGGGATGCCGTGGACGATAATCCCTCCAACCCGAGTGCGCTGCACGTCTTCGCGGCTTCGACCGGCGCCGGTCATTCGTTCA
The DNA here is from genome assembly GCA_035997375.1 of Chthoniobacteraceae bacterium. Taxonomy (GTDB): domain Bacteria; phylum Verrucomicrobiota; class Verrucomicrobiia; order Chthoniobacterales; family Chthoniobacteraceae; genus DASYIS01. The sequence continues at coordinate 14,420 of DASYIS010000422.1, read as the reverse complement.
CCGGCAGCAACGGCATGATCTTCTCCGCTGCGTTTTTTGACGGCACGAATGACATTGCGGGCACCGGCGTGAATTCCGTCGAGCTGGCCGCCGCCGTGGCCGGCAAGGGGCTTCGGCTGCTGAATGCCAGTTTTGCCATGAGCGGATCAACCGCTTGGGCGAGCGCGGAAGTGCAGATCGGCTACCTTCACTCCGATGTCGGAGACGGCGTGTTTTCGCCAATCTTGAAGATCCCGTTGGCGAACCTTTCGGGAGATACGAGCGGGTTCAATGGGGCGGGCATGCTCTTGCAGTCCATGGACAACCTCAAAACCCCGTACGTCGGGGCGTCGCTCATTGCGCGGACTGCGACGGATGGCAGCCCTGGTGACGAGACGACGGGCTCTGACGTGACGATCCACGTCACGTTCGTGACCGAGTAGCGTTGACAGCGCGGGCGGGGAAGCCATGGAGCTCCTCGCCCAAATCGCCCAAATCGAAACCGCCACCAAGTTCATCGACCACGCCGCCGCGCAGGATATGCGGTGGTGGTTCCTCGGCTTGCTCGTGGTCGGCGGCGCCGCGCTCTGGATCGTCGCCCGCTACTTCGCCGCCCGCCACGACCGGATGTCTGAGCGCCTGGACAAGGTGCAGGACAGCCAGGGCGAATACCTGAAGGCCAGCAACGCGCAGCTCGTCAATGTCGTCGCCGACAACTCGGCGACGATGAAGCAATTCAGCGCCACCTTCGCCGCCGTGCAGCATCTCTTCGAAGGCAAGAAAACCCTCGTCGCCCTCATCGCCGCCGCGCTCTGCTTCACCGGTTGCGCCGAGACGAAGCTGCAGCTCGGCGACGGCAAACATCCGGCGAGCTTTCGCACCGCGGCCGACGCCGCGCGCCTCCACCTCGTGCTCACGCCCGGCCGCGCGGAGCTCGATATCGACGCGCCGAACCACTCCGCGCCGACTGATGCCCGCGGCCGCAACATCACGCGCGCCGGCGACGCCACGGCCAAGGTCGCCGGCGACGTCGTCATGGGCATCGCCACCAAGGGCGCGGGCAAGGTCCTCGTCCGGTGAGCGCTCTCCTGACCTGGCTGCTCGTCTGCTGGGGCTCGACCCGCGGACTCGCCGACGCCGAGATCCGGATCGCCGCCGAGCTCGACCGCCGCGCCCGGCGCGCCGCCCACCCGGCGCGCCGGCATTGACAGGGCCGGGGAGGCGTATGCCTCAGCTCTCCCTCGCCGACCGCGCCGCCGCCCTCCAGCGCCTGCTCATTGATCCCCCCGCCGGCTACGCCGGAAAAGTCGACGGCGAGCTCGGGGATAAGAGCCGCGCCGCGTTCACGCGTCTCGCCGACGCCACGCTCGCCCAGCCGGTGGCGATCGGTGCCGGCGCCGGCGCCGGGCCGCTCATGGTCGCGGGCCAATTCACGGGCATCATCGACGTGAACCACGCCAACCGAATCGACCTCGAGAAACTGAAAGCCGCGGGCTTCGCGGCGATCATTCACAAGGCGAGCCAGGGCGTGAGTTACGATGACGGCCTCTACCAGACGCGCAAAGAAGCCGCGCTGGCGATGGGCTTTCTCTGGGGCGCCTACCACTTCGCCACCGGTGCCGACGGGCGCAAGCAGTCCGCCAATTTCCTGGGCGACGAAGCCGGAAGTGACCCGAAGGTTTTGTGTGTCCTCGATTTCGAGCCCGACGAGACCGGCCCCGACATGACGCTCCAGGAAGGCCGCGATTGGATCCACGCCGTCGCCGACGCCACCGGCCGCATGCCGATGATCTACGGCGGCGGCGGCCTGCTCCGCGATCTCCTCGAGGACCGCGCCGACGACCTCTTCGCCCAGTGCCCGCTCTGGCTCTGCGACATGCGCGAGCACCCGCGCCCCATCCTCCCCAACTGGCCTGCATGGACCCTCCTGCAATACACCGACGGCCAGGGCGGCCAACCGCCCCGCGAAGTCCCCGGCAGCGACGGCGCCGACCGCAACAGCTACCCCGGCACCCTCGAGCAACTCCGCGCCGCCTGGCCCTTCACGCACTCAGCGTAACGGCGCCGTATTCGCGCTTCGAAACCGGCGCCCTTTTCCGTCGACCGTATTGGCGATCAGGTCGACGAATACCCAGACGGCCACGCAAAGGGGAACGATCAGCGTCCAGCAAAAGACGACCGTCAGAACCATCTGGATTGCGCCTTCCCGGAACCGGCCGGCGTAGAAATTGTGCAGTCCCAGCAGGCCCAAAAAGATCCCGAGCATCACGTAAGCTCCCCGCGAGCACGATGATATCGGCAGCGGGGGCGGCAAGGCCACGGCCAAGGTCGCCACCGGCAATGGCGGCGGCGCCGCCACGGTCACGATCTCATCGACCGGCCGCCAGTCGTCATCTCCCTCGCGGCACACCTTGGCGGAACCGTCCACCTCCCCCTGCAGGATCATCTGCATTATATCCGGCGCACCGAACGGCCCCTGCACCTGGTCACCGGCAAAAAGGAAATAGGTCATCGGTCGGGTGGGAGTTGATTCCCCTGCTGCAGTGGCCCGTGTCTCTTGGATTCGCTTGAGGCAAGTTTTACAGAGCTTCGGATCGAGAGATTTCGGGACAGTCATCACGACGTCGATGCCTGCGAACCCGCGCTTGCATAGAGACGTGAGCGCAGCACCACGGCCGGACGAAGGAGCGAAGTAGTGAGTGACGCGCGAGCCGATCAACTCGCCTGCAACCCACCCTGCCCGCGTAGCATCCCACACAAGCCGAAATGAAGTGGGGCCGCTCGGGAACGCCACGGTGATGACGCGCTCGTCGCCCGTGCTGCAATCGGCGATAATGCGCGCAGCGCGTTGGCGCCCGTCAAGAATCTCGTACCACTGAGCAGGCGCCAAAGTCCGCGCCGCGTCGCTAAGCGTCATCTCCCGGGCGAAGTCTCGGTCGAGCTCCAAGAGATAATTGCCAAAATCCGTTCCGTTGAAGATGGGGGAACTCATTCTCCGCAAAGGCTGGACACTTACTGTCACGAAACTGTCACGCCGATCGCGGAAACGCCCGCAACCCGCACCGCAAGTGGCTCCGGCGGTAGGATTCGAACCTACGACCGATCGGTTAACAGCCGATTGCTCTACCACTGAGCTACGCCGGATTTTCCTTGTGGGGCGGAAACTCTCTGACGGTTCACCCGTGGGAGCAACTTCTTTTTCGCGCGAAGTCGCTCTTTCTTGGCCGGCCCGCCGGTGGGTTGCCACGGGACGCTACAGGCTGCCCTTGGTGCTGGGAATTCCCTGCACCCGGGGATCGAGCCGGCAGGCGCTGTCGGTCGCGCGCGCGAGGCCCTTGAAGATCGCCTCCGCCATGTGGTGGGCGTCGCGGCCGTACAGGATCTCGACGTGGAGATTGCACCCGGCGTGGACGCAAAAGGCGCGCAGGAATTCCTCGACCAGCTGGAAGGCGAAGAGGCCGATGGGGGCGACCTGCGCCGGCGCGCGGAACTCGAGATACGGGCGGCCCGAGAAATCGACGACCACGCGGGCCAGGGTCTCGTCCATCGGCAGGTAGGCGTGGCCGTAGCGGCAGAGGCCGCGCTTGTCGCCGAGCGCGCGCGCGAAGGCCTGGCCGAGGACGATGCCGGTGTCCTCGACGGTGTGGTGGAAGTCGACCTCGATGTCGCCATCGGCCTCGACCTCCAGGTCGAACAGGCCGTGGCGGGCGAAGAGGATGAGCATGTGGTCGAAGAACGGGATCTTCGTCCGCACGTTGCCCTGGCCGGCGCCGTCGATGCCGAGGGCGAGGCGGATGTTGGTTTCAGTCGTGCGGCGTTCGACCTGCGCGCTTCGGGTGGTCATGGGAGCGCAAGGGTCTAACCCAAATCGTGCGTGGCGGCTTGCTTCTTCTTTTTGTAATTGAAGTAGCCGTAGCCGAGGAGCAGCACGACGAGCCCGATGGCTCCCAGTCCGCGCGGGGTGGCAAAGAAATTCTTCGGCTCCTCGGGCGACACGGGCGGGGGGGCGGTGGTGGTCTTGGCCGCCGGCGCCTGCGCCGCGTGCGGCGCCGGGGTGGCGGCGACGGCCACCGGCACGGGCGTGGCGGCCTTGGCCAGCGTCTTCTGGGCCGTGACTTCCTTTTGCAGGCGGGTCGCGAGCTCGTTCGCGCTCCAGAGTTTCGTCGCGTCCTTCGCCGCGGTGTCGGCGGCCTCGAGATCATGCTTCGCCAGCTCTTCGCGCGCCTGTTGCGCGAGCTGGAGCGACTGCCGCATTTTCTCCACGGGCAGCGCGTTCAGGCGCGTCAGCTCGGGCTGCGTCTTGGCGATGATCGTCGAGAGGGTCTTTTCGTGTTGCTTCTGCAGCGGCGGCCATTTCACCCCGCCCTTGGTCGAGGCTTCCAGGGCCGCGTCGAGCCGGTCCTGCTCGCCCTTCTGGGCCGCCGCGGTCTGGATCCGCTGCGCATCGGGCATCATCTTCGTCGCGGCATCGCGCTCGCCCTTTTGATATTGCCAGCTCTTCAACATCTGGTCGGCGGTCGGCTTCAGCTTCTCCACCAGCTGGCGGGCCAGGGGGACCGCGTCGGGATACGCACTGGAGCCGGGGTACTCTTTCTCCAGCTTGTCGAACGCATTCAGGGCGCCGACGAGGTCGTTGTGGCGGGCGAGATCCTGCATGTAGCTGTAGACCGCGCGACCGTTGATCTGGTAGCGCTCCTTTTGCACCTCCTCCTTGGAAATCCACTTGCCTTCGATCTTCACCTCGCCGTCGTCGACGCGCTGCTTGTCGGCCTCGAACCCCTTCAGCGCCTGCGCGGCCTCGCCGGCGTGCGGGCTTTGCGGGAACTGCGCGATGAAGCCTTGCAGCAGGTGCATCGGGCCCTCGTAGCCGCCCACGGGCAGCGACGCCGCGCCGATCTGCAGCGTCTTCAGTTGCTGCCAGGCGAGATCGTCCGGCGTTTCCTTCACGACCTTTTCCACGTCGGACTTGAGAACCGTCCGCGTGTCGGTGATCCCGGCGCCGGCTTTGTAATCCACGGTGTAATCCGCGGCGGTTTCGCCGACGATTTTGCCCTCGAGTTTCTCACCCGATTTCAGGATGACCGTGTCGGCCCGGCCTGCGGTCGGCAAAAGAAGCGCGGTGGCAAGGAGGAGCAGAAGGGGAAATCGTCGGCGCATGGGATGAGGCCACTAAATCACGCCGCGCGCGGCGCGTAAAGATGTGCCCTTAGAGTTCGGATGCCGGGGGCTCGATGGATTCATCAGATCGCAGGCGCGCGGAGCGCACCGAGGGCCGAGTTTCGGGAAAATCCGGCCCGGCGGCGGCACCGCAACTCAATCTAATCCGGGAATGGAGACGGAAGATGGACCACGGGTTGCACAGATGGGCACGATTCTTGGACACGACCCATCGGGTGAGTCTCCGATCTTGCGCAAGTGCCTCGGTATCCGTGCCATCCGTGATATCCGTGGTCCTCATTCCGGTTTTCAGGCTCAATCAAGCCGCGCGCTGCCCGCCCGCTCCGGCGAGTTGGGTGGTTTCGGGAACAAATGACGGCTTTTGTCCGGCCGGAGCGATCCGTCCGGCGAGCGGCGATCCGCCTGCGCGCGCCGGGGTTTCGGGAAGGTTTGCGGTATTTTCGCGCGCGCCTCCCGGCCCACTTGGTGGAGCGCACCGTTCCCTCGTGGTCCGCTCAGTCCCCTGAGCGGTCGGCGCCGGCGGCGCGGCGGGAGTTTCGGGAAGGTTTGCACGCCTTTGCGCGTCCGCGCCGGCCGGCTTCGCGGCGCGCGCCGGTTTCACCACCCCCTCCGCCGAGTAATTCGTGAGCATCCAAACCTGCGCGCGCCAGTCCGGCGTTCCGTCGCGTTTGCGCGCGTTGTTGATCTTTTGCACCAGCTTCCACTCGAACTCCGCGCGCGCCAATTCCAGCGCGAGCGCGAAACCTTCATCCTCCGCTTTCCAACGCTCCAGGGTGGCCCGCCGCACGCGCGCCAACGCGCCGGCGTGATGGTCGGCCAACCCGTCCAGGCGGATCACGTCGCAGATGAGTTTGGCGACCTCCGGCGTCAGTTCGTCCAGCCGCAGAGGGCGTGGCGAGGGGAGGAGATGAAGGGTCGGGGTTTCGGTGGTTTCGGAGGGCGTTGCGGCGAGTGGTGATTGAAGCATCCCTCCATGAAAACACGGCTTTTCACAACACCTACATGAATTTGCATTTTCGCCCTTTCACCTAGGGAACGGGCCGAAAAAACGACTGAAAACGACCGATTTTGTCACGCGAAAAAGCAGCGAAAATGCTGTCTTGATTCGCCGCGCTGGCCGCGGACTCACGCCTCTTCGGACTCCGGTGCGCGTGGCCCTGGACCGCGGGAGGAATGGGACGCCATGCCGCCGGACAGGCGCGTGGATCGCTGTCCGCTGCCCGAGCGTTGCGCCTGCCGCCGCCATCATGCTGCACCACGAGAGGGCGTCCACTGGTGCCGGAATGTCCTCTTTCTCCGTCAAAGAGAAACTCTCGACTTCCTTTCTTCTCCCCTTTTCTTCACCTCTAAAACATGAAAGACATGCTCACGCAGATGACCGGGAAAAAGGGCTTCATCGCCGCGCTGGACCAAAGCGGCGGCTCGACGCCCGGGGCGCTGCGGGCTTACGGCATCCCGGAAAGTGCCTACAGCGGCGAAGCCGAGATGTTCCAGCGCATGCATGAGATGCGGGTGCGCGTCATGAGCTCGCCGGCCTTCCACGGCGACAAAATCATCGGCGCCATCCTCTTCGAAGGCACGATGGACGGGCTGGCCAAGGGCAAGCCCGTCCCCGCCTGGCTGTGGGAAGAGCGCGGCGTCGTGCCGTTCCTGAAAGTCGACAAGGGAATGGAACCCGAGCACGACGGCGTCCAACTGATGAAGCCGATCCCCGCGCTGGACGCCTTGCTCACGCGGGCGGTCGGGCTGGGCATCTTCGGCACCAAGATGCGATCGGTCATCCAGCTCCCCTCGCCGACGGGGATCGCCGCCCTCGTGGCGCAGCAGTTTGCCGTCGGCGCGCAAATCATCCGGCACGGGCTCGTCCCCATCCTCGAGCCGGAAGTCCTGATCAAAAGCCCCGACAAAGCCGGCGCCGAAGCCATTCTCCTCCAGGAGCTGCTCCAGGGAGTGAACGCCTTGCCCGCGGGACAGACGGTGATGATCAAAGTAACGATCCCCGAAATCCCCGACCTCTACGCGCCGCTCGTCCACCATCCGCGCGTCACCCGGGTCGTGGCCCTGTCGGGCGGATACTCCCTCCACGACGCCTGCCGGCGCCTGGCGAAGAATCACGGCATGATCGCGAGCTTCTCCCGGGCCCTCCTGGACGACCTGCGGCATCCGATGACCGACGCCCAGTTCGACGCAACCCTGGCGGCGGCCGTCGACCAGATCTACGCCGCCTCCACCATCAAGTATTGACCCCGGCGGCGGACGGCGCTCGGTGCTGGAGTGCCTGGAAAAGCTCGCCTGGCTCGAAAGCATGCCGCAGGAGGAATGGGACGCCCTGCCGCGTTGCGTGTACGTCCCGAGCAACCACTGCATCCCCAACGCCAGATTCGGCTGCGGGGTCTCCACGACGAGAGCAAAGTGATTGCTCATCAGCACATAGGCGTGCATCTCCCAGACGGTCTTCGCGCAGGCTTCGCCCAAAGTGCGCAAAAGGCTGCGGCGATCCTGCTCATCGACGAAAATCTCCTCCCGCCGATCGCCCCGGCTCGTGGCTCCTTCATACTCGATGCGCGGCGGTCGTGGCATGCGCCGCACCCGGGGCTCGACTGTCAATAGTAAGGTCTGACCCGAATGGCGCTAAGATAAGAGCCATTTGGGACGAAATTCCCGGAGCGGCGCGTCCCAAAAGCGGCTTATCTTAGCGCCATTCAGGTCTGACCCCTGTGCGCGCCCCCCTGTGCGCGCCCCGGCGGGAAGTAGCGCCGGCGTCGTGAAGGAGGCTGTCTCGCCCCCTCTCCCTCCCTCCTTGTCTCCCCCTCTTCCGCTGAAGCTGCTCTTCATCTGCAGCCGCAACAAGATCCGCAGCCTCACCGCCGAGAAGCTGTTCGAGGGCGCCCCCGGCTGCCAGGCGAAGCCCGCATCGTCGTCACCGCCGGCCACCTCGGCTGGGCCGACCTCATCTTCGTCATGGAGAAATCGCACCTCAGCCAGCTCCGGCGAAAGTACCCCGAAGCGCTGGAGGGCAAGCAGATCATCACCTGCACATCCCGGACGATTACGCGTTTATGTAGCCGGAGCTGATCGACGAGCTGCGCGGAAGCTGGAACCGTACGTAGTGCTGCCGGAGGCGAGCTAAGGAGACGGAGGGTGTTCCGATTTTTCTGTAACGGAGCACCTTGCCACAAAGTGGAGCATGCCTCATGCTTTTCCCCACCCGATCCTAAATGTGTCCACCTTGAGTAGTGAGCCCTTGACAATGCGGACATGTTCGCCTGAGTATATCTGGCGCTCGTGTCCGTGGCTTGTCCGCACGCGAACCGACGCTAGAACCAGTACCGCCACCAATGGATAATGAATTCGACATTCTCTTGCGCCTCACGTCTGACCTAACCTCTCCTCCGGAGCGAAGTCGGGCATTGAACGACTTCGCCCAAACGTTAGGTTGGCATCCGACTGACCGATTCGAAACGGATGACCTCGGAGGTGTGACAACGGCGCATCTTCTTGTCGAGCACGGACTGGAGCATACGGCTGTAATCACGTTCTTTCGCCAGCATCAGCGCTACGTCGATTTGAGCATGTCGGAAAAGCACCGACTGCTTTCCATTTCGTATAACAATTTGGTTGACTGGCATATTCAAGTCCAGTTCGATGAAATTCTATTTGTATTTAATCGGAGCGATCCGCCGAAAATCGTTCAAACCAGCAAACTGTCGCGGCACGACTCGGAACATCTCCGCAGCGAAGCATTCGAGCAAGTGAGCGGTCAGCGGCCGAATCCGAATGTCCCGGCCCTCGACGATGCTCTAATCCGGACAATTTCCTTTTGGAAACGCAACCTTGCTGCCGAGCTAAACAACCTTCCGACGAATGAAGAGTTGTCTTCATTGTTCAACACGATAATGTTCATTCGGGCTGCGGAGGATAATGCCGTTAGGATGCACCGTCGCGATCGGAGTGAAGAATCCGCGACTCTTTACGAGACCTGCCGTATAAATGCTGATAGGAGTCACTTTACTGACTGCCTCTCTGCAACGCTGCGTCGTTACATCCCGGGGAATCTGCCAACGTATGTCCTCGATGAAGCTCGAATCGCGATATTTAATAAGCTTCAAAACAGTACTTGCAAAGCCTTAATTGGAGATTTCTACCAAAACAAATTTGCCCCTTACAGGTATGATTTTTCGCTGATGTCAAAGCATGCTTTGAGTCGGATTTACGAGCATTACGTCTCCATACTCCGTATCGAGCCGACCGAGCAACTAAGCTTTCTACCCTCCATCGCCCAAGAGAAGAGCGAGCGTGCATTTGGCAGCGTATACACTCCTCAATTCATTGCGCGCTTTTTCGCGCGCTATTTGAGAGAGCAAATGCCTCCATCAACCTTTCGCAAAATTCGCTCTTTGGACCCGGCGTGTGGGTCCGGAATATTTCTTCGGACCCTTCTTGAGCTTCAGTGTGATCCGCCGAGTGATCTCACAACAGATGTCATCAAGTCCTGCTTTCAGCGAGTCAACGGATACGATAAAGACGAGAACGCATGCCAGGCGAGTCGTCTTTCTCTTGCGCTCCTCCACTTGGTGCTAGTTGATGATCTTCCAGTCACGCTAAACATTCACTCAGCGCAGATTCTTGATCTAATCGAGTCTAACGCTGGTTTACTTCGGGATTATGATGCGATTATTGCGAATCCTCCATTCGTGTCCACAACTTATCAGGACCCAGGATTACGCAAGCAGCTTTCGGACTACATGGAGGAATACTCGATCGGAAGAGTTGACTTATATTTAGCCTTTCTTCGAATCGCCATTGACGCCCTGAAACCCGGAGGGTACGGGTTGTTTGTACTCCCGCATAATTTCTTACTGGCCAAAAACGCGTCCAAGATGCGCGAATATCTGAGGGGGGCCTGCTGGATTCGATGCCTTGTCGATTTGAAGGATGTTATAGTGTTTTCAGATGTTGGCGCATATGTCGTTTTGATGATATTTCAAAAACGAGCCATTGCCGCGCTGCAAGAGCCTTCGGCAACCCTAGTAAAGTGTCAGGACTGGGTTGGGAAGGCACTTCAGTATGTGCTCGAAGGACAGCAGGTCGAATCCAATCTTTTCTCGGTGTACGACGTAGATCAAAGCTTCTTTTCGGATTCAGAGTGGCATATTTTACCTCCTGTTGAGGCGGGAATCAAAAAACGTTTCGACAAACTTCCGATTCTCCGGGATTATTTCGAAGTCCGGGAAGGATTTATTACGGGGGCGGACGACGTTTTTTTGATTCCCCGATCGCGGATTCCGAAGGCCGACCGTAAAATTTATGTCCCTTATCTTTCCGATCGTGAAATGGGCGTATATTATGTTCCTGGGAAAACTGCGCGCTACCTTTTCTATCCTTTCGATGGGAGTCGGCGGTTGACTGAAGACGAGGTGAAGCGGGATTTTCCTGATACATGGGAATATCTCTGTTCGCATCGTCGGATCCTCCGACAAAGATCACCTGTGATGAAGGGACAGTTGGAGTGGTGGATGCCTGTTAGGCCACGCAAGCCTGAACACATGATGCGTCCGAAATTGGTAACGCCGCACCTCGTCCTGGTTCCCCGTTTCGCGTTCGACAAGGAGGGGAGTTATGCGGTGTCCCATTCTCCGTTCCTCTTTCCTATCGAGAGAACTGGAGACGACTCCCTTTTGCGAGTATTTCTAGCAGTTCTAAATTCGACGCCGTGCTTTTGGCACATTTCATCCCACTCTCATAGCTATCAGCGCGGATATGCTCGACTTGAATCTGCCACCTTGTCGTCAACGCCCGTCCCGGATCCCACGACAATCGATCCCGCCATTCTCAAGCATCTTCTTCGACTTGTGGACAAACGGATCGCCAGCACCGATTTGGAAGATAACCAAACTTGTGAGCGCGAACTGGACCAAATAGTGGCTGGCCTTTATTGTTTGTCGGCCAAGGAACGCTTAGGTATTGGAATGGAGCTTTGATGTTTAGGATCACCACAAACATGGCTGCCCTGAGTTCCCGAGGAGCAGAGGTCTCGCGGATGCTTAAACAACTAACTCAAACCCCCACTGGTCCAGCTTGGCAACCGCGGTCCATTGGACGGGAATACGTAATCGGCGTGCATGCGGGCGCGCCTGCGACCAGCGACTATAGGTCGTGGCGTTTTCCAACATTCATTTCGAGAGTTCATGCAATGTATTTCGAGCTTTGGAGAATGTTTGGCCGGGACGAAGCTTATTTGTTTAGAGCGTACTTCAGCCTGTTCAGATCGGTTGCTTCCAACGAGGAGCAGGAACTCCTCGCCCTTCACTGTGATCCGAATGAAGCTCTCGGAAGTCCACACGAAGTTTATAAACGAGGGCCTCACCTTCACCTTATGACTTCGTCAGTCCCGAATCCCCACGCACACATAGCGTTAAATCGATGTCATCTGGACGATGCGTTGGGTTCCGTGGCGTCATTTACTAACGCCTATGAATTAGCCTTTGAAATGATAGCTCACCAAATTCTTAAGCCGCTGATCGAAGACGCCGCGCAGTAGGCGATCTTCTTCGCCCGCGACGCGAGTTGGGTTGGCGACGAGCGGGCGGGCGGCAGCTTTCTGATGGAGCACGCCGGGAGGGAGTTCACGCATGGAGGAAGGCAGGGGGTCGAAGGCAGGGGGTCGGGTCGAAGGCAGGGGGTCAGTTCTTACTATTGACACGCCAAGCTGGAAGACTGCGACTCTTTGCTTCCGCCGGCCGTATACCCCTTGCGCAGTTTCTCCGCGATCAGCTTCCCCGCTTCGCGGGTGGCGCGCTCGGGGGTTTCGAAGGTCTTCACTTGGGTCTGGCCCTGGGCGCCGAGGCGGCCGTAGCGGACGGTCAGCAGTACGCCGTCTTGCGTCACTTCCCAGAACTTCGCGGAGCGGCCGTCGCGGAACTCCAGGCGGGTCGTCTTCGCCGGCGTTTGGTCGACGGAGGTTGCCTTGGCCGGCTCCGCCGCCGGGGAGACCGGAGCCGGCGCGGCGGCCGGTGGCGGCGCGGGCGGGGGCGCTTCGTCCTCGAGGGCCATCGCGGGCTCGGCTTCGCCGCGCATCAGGCGCTCGAGGCGGTCGAGCACGTCCTGCGGGTCGTGGTGCCAGTCGCGCGTGAGGACCAGCGCGACCTGCCAGCCGAAGGCGCGCAGGATGGCGGGTTGCGTGACCCAGCGCTCGGCCACGTCGGGGTTGGCGTACTGGCGCGCGGTGTCGATGAGGATGCCGAGGCAGTAGTGGCGCGCGTCGCTCGCGCGCACGGCGAGGTCGCAGCGGAAGCGCGATTGGCCGACGTGCTCGTCGACCCGCAGGCCGCGCTCGCGGAGGGCCGCGGCCAGCTGCCGCACCACCGCGTCGTCGCCGCGTGGCGGCGCGAGCTGTTTGCGCGTGAGCGGGTTCAACCCCTCCAGCACGCCGCCGGCGAGGCGCAGGTCGCCGCGCGACGCGCACTCGGCGTAATGGAGGAAGCTCTTCAGCGCCGCCGCGCCGTCGTTGTAGTCGTTCGTGATCGCCGCGTGCCGGATGCTGCTGACGACCGCCATGTGATGCCGCGCGCGGCTGAAGATCACGTTCAGCCGCTTCTCGCCGCCGCGCTGGTTGATCGGGCCGAAGTTCATCAGCATGCGGCCATTCGCATCGGGCCCGTAGCAGATGCTGAGCAGGATGATGTCGCGTTCGTCGCCCTGCACGTTCTCGAGGTTCTTCACGAAGAGCCCGCAAAACTGGTCGTCCTCCTCGCGCGCATATTCTTCCTCGAGCCGCCCCTCGAACGCCGCGTCCTCGGCCGCGAGCGCCTCCAGCGCGTCCTCGATCGCGCCCTGCTGCGCCTCGCTGAAGGCGACGATGCCGATGCTCAGCTTCGTCTCGCGCCGCAGCAACTCGCGCACGAGTTGCGCGAGGTACGCGGCCTCGCCGACATTGCGCCGGCCTTCGTAGGGGCTGCCCTGCATGAAGTGAAAACTGAGGGGCCGCTCGAGCAGCGCCGCACACCGCGCCGGCGCCTCGTCGGCCGCCGCGACGACCAGATCGTCCTGCTCGCGCGCCGGTAGGGCGCGATCGGGAATCGTGTAGAGATTGCCCGCGTAAAAGGCCGCGTTGCTGAAGCCGATGAGCGACTCCGAGCGGCTGCGGTAGTGCCACGCGAGCATGGTGGCGGAGAGGTTTTTCGCGCTCTGCGTGAGGAAACTGTCGGCCTCCAGCGAGATGGCCGTGCGCTCGCCGTCCTCCTCGACCTCGATCGTCTCGCCCTCGGCATCGCGCGCGGCGGAGAAGAAGTTGGTCGGCGGCAACTGCATCTCGTCGCCGACCACGATGACCTGCGGCGCGCGGTAGAGCGCCGGCACCGCTTCTTCCACCGGGATCTGGCTCGCCTCGTCGAAGATCACGACGTCGAACAAACCCGGCACGAGCGGAAGTGTATCCGAGACACTAAGGGGGCTCATCAACCAGATCGGCTTCAGGTCGCGCACCACGCGCCCGGTGTCGCCCGCTGCCAGGTCGCGGATCGACTTGTAGCGCATCGTCTTGCCAAACTCGTGCTCCAGGTCGCGCCGGCCCGCGCTGTACCCCTTCTTCAGCACCTTCTCGTCGGCGCTGAGCTGCGTCGCGGACAGCGTGGAGAGCTGGACGTGGTCGCGGAAACTCCGGTGAATCGCCGCGCGAATGACGGCGGCGTTTTCCGCGAGCCAGGTCCGCTCCGTCCGGCCGATGCGCTCGGCGCGCTGGGCCACGGCGCGGCCGTCGAAGCGCGGCAACCAGCGCTCCGTGCGATAGACCTCCTCCAGGCTCGCGCGGGCGATCGCCGCCTCGAGCTGATCCGGCGTGAGCGCGAAGCGGCGGATGGCGTGGGCAAACGCCGGCGGCGTGTCGGCCAGCTCGGCGAGGAGCGGGAGCAGTTCCGGCAGCGCATCCGCGTCTTCGCGCAAATCGCGGACGCCCTCGCCGATCTCCGCGAGCGTGCGGCTGCGAAATTCGGAGAGGAGTGTGTCGAGCACCGGCAGCAGCTCCTGCAACTGCGGCGCGAGCGCATGCAGGCGCAAGACCGTGGCGGAGCCTTCCTCGGAGTCGCGCAGCAGCGCGCGCAAGGCGGCGATCGCCGGTGTGTCGCGGCCGCCGGCCTGCAGGCCTTTGGTCGACTCGAGCAACGCCAGGGGCGCGACGCCAAACTCCGCGAGCGCCGCCTGTTCCGCCTCCTCGCGCTCGGCGCGCGCCGCGTACTCGGCCTCCAGCTCGGCGATGATCTGCGAGA
>DASYIS010000421.1:0-39677 GCA_035997375.1 Chthoniobacteraceae bacterium | reverse complement strand
TGCGCCACCACCGGCAAGAAAGAAGTGATCATGCGCTACAGCCTCGAGCAGGTGCTCATCAAGGGAATCGATATCGTCGGCGGGACCGGGCAGGAGGTTCCGATGGAAAATCTCCGGCTCGAGTATAGCAAGATCAAGTGGGAGTACAATCAACTGGGCGAGCAGGGGCAAAAGATCGGCAACACGATGGCCGAGCACAGCACGGCGACCAACGTCACTTCCTAACCGCGGTTCGCATCGCCCACGGCACGATGGCCGGCCATTCGGTTCAGGAAGCGTTGGCGGCCGGCGATCTCCCGGGCGCGATCGCGGCGCAGAAGGCGGCCATCCGCCAGGCGCCCACCGTGCCGGAGCCGCGTTTCCTGCTCTTCCAGCTCCAGTGTCTCGCGGGGGATTGGACCGGCGCGGCCAATCAACTGGCTGCGCAACGCAAGCTGCTCCCCGCCGAATCGCCCTTCCTGCAAATGCTGGAAGGGCTGGTGAAGGCCGAAACGGTCCGCGAAGAGGTGTTTCGAGGAGTGAAAGCTCCGAAGATCCTCGGGGAGCCGGCGGCCTGGATCGCGCCGCTGGTCCGGGCGCTCGAATCGGGCGTCCAAGGCCGGACTGAGGAAGCCGCCGCGTTGCGCCGGCAGGCTTGGGAGGAATCGCCGGGCGAGGCGGGTTCTCTGAATGGCGAGCCTTTTGCCTGGCTCACCGATGGCGACAGCCGGCTCGGTCCGGTGCTCGAGATCGTGCTCAACGGCACGTATTTCTGGGTGCCCCAGGCGCGCGTGCGCAAGCTCGCGGTCCAGGCTCCGGAGCAGCCCCGTGACCTTGTCTGGGCGCTGGGGCAAATCACCCTCGAAACCGGCGCCGATCTTCCGGTCTTCCTGCCGGCGCGCTATCCATTCGCCGCCGCTTGGTCCGACGACGCCCTCCGGCTCGGCCGCGCGACCGAGTGGGACTCTCCGGCGGAGGGGACCTTCGAGGGGCGCGGCCAGAAAGTCTGGATGACTGAGGCCGCGGAGCACGGCCTGCTCGCGGCCCGAAACCTTGAAATTGGACAGCCCGCCGCATGAGCCAGCCCGACAGCGATTTTCCCTGCCTGCTCGACCGGATCATCGGGACCGGGGAGGGGATGCGCGACCGCGGCATTTCGCTCGCGGATTATCGCAAGGCAGTGCTGCGCGATCTCAAATGGTTGCTCAACAGCCCGCCGTCCCCCCGCTTTGAGCGCGTTTTCACGGCGCGCCCGATCGAAGGCGCGAGCCTGCACGACCGCGACGACCAATTGCGCGACGAGGAAAACCCGCGCGGCTGGCTCTTTCCCTACGTGCGAAAATCCGTGCTCAATTACGGGTTCCGCAGCCTGGCCGGGCTCGTGACGAAAGGGCTCGATCCGGTGGAATTGGAGCGCGATTTGCGCGAGGCGATCATCACCTTCGAGCCGCGCTTCATCCCGCAGTCGGTCGTCGTGAAGATCTCCCGGGAGCGCTTTGAGGCCGGGAAGGTCGTTTTTGAAATCAAAGCGAAGCTGTGGGCGCTTCCGCACATCGAGCCCGTGCAGTTTCGGTCCGAGCTCGACCTCGAGACCGGCGCTTGCGCCATCCAGGACGAATCTTGAATCGCGACTTCCTCCAGCTTTACAACGACGAGCTCCGCCATATCCGCGAGCGGGCGGTGGAGTTTGCCGACGACTATCCCGACGTGGCCGGGCGGCTGGCCCTGCCGCGCGATGCCGGCAGCGCGTGTCCGGATCCGTTCGTTGAGCGCCTGCTCGAGGGCTTTGCCTTCCTGACCGCGCGCGTGCGGCTGAAGCTCGAGGCGGAGTATCCCCGCTTCACCCAGGGGGTGCTCGCGACCGCTTATCCCGACTACATGGCGCCGTGGCCCTCCGCGGCCATCGTGCAGTTCACGCCGAAGTGGGGGGATGGCGCGTTGCTCAAGGGGTGCGCCATCCCGCGGTTGACCACGCTCGAGTCCAAAAAAATCGGCGACCTTTCCTGCACGTTTCGCACCGCGCATCCCCTGCTGCTCTACCCGTTTCGCGTCGCGGAGGCGGTCTATCATTTGACCGACGTCCGGACGCTGCGGTTGGGCCTGGACCGCGATCCAGTGGCGGCGTTTCGCATTCGCCTGGAGATGCAGGGGCCGGAGAGTGCGCGCTTCCCGGACACGGAGTGCGAGCGCCTCTCCTTTTATTTGCATGGCCAGGGCGGTCCGCGGCTGCCGTCGGATCTCATGGAGAATCTCTTCTCCAGCACGCAGCGCATCCTCGTCACCGCGCCGGAAGATGCCGCCGGCGCGAGCCGCACCTGGCTCGGCCGCGAGCGCCTGCGGCAGGTGGGCTTCGAGGAGGACGAGGCGCTGCTGCCCACCGACGCCCGGAGCTTCGAAGGCCACCGGATCCTGCGCGAGCACTTCCTGCTGCCGCAGCGCAACGCCTTCCTCGAAGTGAGCGGGCTGAGCGCCGCGCTGCGCAAGGTGCCGGGGCGCAGGGCCGATCTCATTTTCGTCCTGAGCCGGCCGAAGCAGCAGCCGGAGAGCCCGCTGCCGCCGGACGTCGTGCAACTCTACTGCACGCCCGCCATCAATCTGTTTCCGATGAGTGCCAACCGCATCCCGGTGGCCAAGGGGATGTCCGAGTTTCCCGTCTTCATCAATCGCGCCCGCACGCTGGACCACGAGGTTTACCGGATCGAAAGCGTTGCCGGCTTTCGGCGCACCTCGGCGGAGAGCCGGGCGTTCCACCCCTTCTACCTGCAACCCGCGCACCAGCCCGGGCTGAGCGGCTACTACACGGTGCATCGCGAGGAGCGGCCCTTTTCCGAGCGCGACCGGCAGGCCGTGGCGCAGAGCGTGCAATTCAGCCGGCAGCGCGCCTTCACCTCGAAGGATGCGTATCGCGGCAGCGACGTCTACCTTTCGATCGTGAACGAAGGAGCGCTCCCTATTTCGCCCGAGGTGGAGGAACTGCAAGTGCGGGCGCTCTGCACCAACCGCCACCTCCCGCTCGATCTCGAGACGGGCCGCGCCCCGAGCGATTTCACCGCGCGCAACCTGGCGCAGGTCACCGCGATCAAGGTGCTCGCCGGCCCCACCCCCCCGCGGCCTTCGTTCGCGGAGGGCCGCGCGGCCTGGCGGGCGGTCAGCCACCTTTCGCTCAATTACCTCTCGCTGGTCGAGCGCACCGGCCCGGATGAAAAGCGCGGGGCGGAGGCGCTGCGTGCTTTGTTGCGGCTCTATGCCGCCGATGCCGGCAGCGCGGCGTCGAACGCCTTGATCGAGGGGGTGAAAAACGTCTCCAGCCGGCCCGGGCTGGCGCGCAGCCCGGGCGGCGGCCCCGTGGCTTTCGTGCGCGGCCTCGACCTCGACCTCACGCTGGAGGACGCCGGCTACATCGGCATCGGCCTCTTTCCGCTGGCCAGCGTCCTGGAGCAGTTTTTCGCCCGCTACGTTTCGATCAACCATTTCACCCGCCTGACCCTGCACACGCCCGAGCGCGGGCGCATCCTGCAGTGGCCGGCCCGCGTTGGGAGAATTCCCGTGTGCTAAATAAACGAGTCCAGCCACCGCTCTCCAAGCTCCCATGTCTGCACATAAAAAAGTAATACCCAAGGTGTCCCACCCGGCCTACCCCGGGGAGCAAAGCTTCCTCGCCATGCGGATACTCATTCATCCGAATATCAAGCTGGCGAAAACCCATCCTTCAAAAAAGAAAGATTCGGCCAACTCGTCCGCCAATATTCTGGAGTCGATGTTTATGCTCAAGGCGAATCGAAGCAGTTATGGCAAAGGTTCGACCACGCCGGGTGGGAGCGTCCCGCTGAGTTTGGACATGTTGCGCGGGATGCTCGAGCTCGCGAAAACGTATTCCTTTCACGTGAGCGAGATTGCCGGCGGCGAGCACAGCAAACACTCGAGACACTATGCCGGCATCGCCTTTGACGTCGACACGATCAATGGCAAGCCGGTCTCCGCTCACCACAAGCAGGTCCTGGCCTTCGAAAAAAAGTGCAGGGCTCTGGGCGCGACCGAAGTCCTGGGACCGGGCTACCCCGGTCACAGCGGCCATGTCCACTGCGGGTGGCCGCGACCTCACTGATGAGCCAACGCGACCAGCAATCCGAACGAGCGGCGTCCGCGGCCGACGTCTTCGACGCGCCGTGGGAGTGGGACTTTTTTCAAGCCCTGCGCCAGATCGAGTGCGCTTTCCCCGACTCGGCGCGGCTCGGCACCTCGGACACGCTCCGCGACGACCCGGCGCGCTTCGGCCAGTTCATCTCGCTGGCCTTTGCCACCTCCACGCTCGAGCGCCGGCATGCGGAGACCGTCCAGCCGCGCGACCTCTTCGACGATTCGCCGCCGCCGCCGCCGAAGCTCCTTATTCGCTTCACCGGCCTCACCGGTCCGCAGGGGCCGCTGCCCCTGGTCCTCACCGAATTCATCCGCAACCGGCTGACCGGCGTCGACGATCCCGACCTGCCCCGCACCACCTTTGGCGAGGGGGCCGACCAGCCGCAGGCCGCCCGCCGCGATCCCGTCCTCGCGGAGTTCATCGATCTGTTTCACCACCGGCTCATCTGCCTGTTCTATCGCGCCTGGGCCGTGGCCAACCAAACCGTCGATTTCGACCGCAGCCACCTGCCGGGCGCGTCCACCTCCTTCGCGGAATGGCTGGCGAGCCTCTTCGGTCATGGCCTGCCGGAGTTCGACGGCCTCGACAGCATTCCCACCTGGCAGAAGGTCGCCTTCACCGGCCACTTCGCGAACCCGACGCGCCATCTCTCCGGCCTGCGCGGCGTCGTGGGCGCCGCCTTCGCCACTGGCAGCGAGGTCGAGCCCCTGGTCGGCCAGTGGGTGAACATTCCCGAGGGGGAAAGCTGCCGTCTCGGCGAGCGACCCGGCACCGGGACGCTCGGCGTGAATTGCCTCGTTGGCTCCCGCTTCTGGGACCGGCAGATGAAGTTCAACGTCCGCCTCGGCCCGATGCCCTACGCCGAGTTCATCACCTTTCTGCCGGGCGAAAAGAATCACCGCCGGCTGCACGACTGGATCAACCTCTATACGCGGCAGGAGTTCGACTGGGAAGCCGCGATCGTCCTGCGGCGGGACGAAGTGCCCCCGCTGCGCTTGGGGCGGGGCGCGCAGTTGGGCCGAACGGGCTGGGTGCACAGCAGACCGTTTGCACTCGATCCCGAGGATTACCATGTTAATTCATGACGTAGTACAGACAATTTCCAACACATGGCCCTCACATCCGAGCAGCAGAAGAACGTTTTGACCGTCGCGCGAGCATGGCTGGGAACTCGCTACGAATCCGGGGGAGATAGCAAAGCTGGAATTGACTGCTCCCACTTGGTGCACCAGGCATTTTCCTCCGCGGGTTTGCTCTACACCTACAAGCAAGTCGACGATTTTCCGATCCTCACCCAGTTCGAGAAAGTGGATGATGCGACCCCACAACCGGGAGACGTGCTACTCTTTGATGGAAAGCCGGATGCCCAAGGAAAAAAATTGCCTCATATGGGAATCTGGGATCCTGGCGGTTGCCAAATGCTTTCAGGAACTGATCCGAAAGCGGCTGAGTGTGTTCTCCGAAAAGGCGACGCACCTTTGCTGAGCGCCCGCCGTAAAGGGACCGATTACGGAAGGGCAACAGAAAATTGGTTTGGCCGGCTGCGAGGAACGTATCGATGGAAAGGGCCTGGCAAGTGATGCGCGGTGGCTCTCCATCGCCGCGCTTCCCGGCAATCATTACTTCGGGATCGTCCTTTCGTCAAGGTGCTCGCCTTCTGATCAAACCAACTACAACCATGTCCACGGACTTCGTCTATATCAAATTCCATCACGATGGCGTGGATGCCAAATTGTCGGAACCAGGCTTGATGAAAGGAACTTCTGCGAAAGGTGCCTATGAGCTGGCGAAACAGATCGTGGCCGAGCATTCGGCACGCCTCGGTCGTCCCTCTCCGATTAACGCGACGTTATTGTCAGCGCAAATCCTGGCGCACGCGCTTGCCTACTTCCATTGTGACTACGCGGCGAAACAGGCAGGTACCATGGGGGGTGCGATGCTTGGCCAGGCTGCTGGAAGTTCGCTCGGTGGTCTCGGAGGAGCGATTGGGAGCGGGGTGGGCGCACGCGAAGGTTCCCGCCTCGGGAAGATTCTCGCCACGGAAAAATGCCCGGCCATTCGCAGACACGCCAATCCCGTAAATGTCAGTTGGATCGAACTGAACGTCTGGTCATCCAAAGGGCTTGGACGCGATTGAGTAACCGGTATCCTCTTCACCCATGGCTGAACTCCGCTCCGGCGACCTCATCGGCAGACTGAATGCGCTTTCTCAAGAAACGCTGGGGAGCGCGTCGAGCATGTGTCAGTTGCGCGGGCACCGCAAATTAATGGTCCTCCATTTCCTGCATCAGCTCGCGCATGTCCAGGATAGCGATTTGCACCGCATCGCACAGCATTTCGCCGTGGACACTTTTGCGTTGAGCAAGCAACTCACCGCTTCGCTGGACGAATTGCGCGCCGGCGGCGGGGAATTTCAGGGGATCTCGCAAGAGATGCGCGACGCCCTGGAGCAGTCGTGGGTGGTCGCGTCCCTCTACTATGTGCAGGGTCGCGTTCGCACCGGCCACTTTCTGCTCGGCTTGCTGCGCGACCCGGAGCGCCGCAGCCACCTCTACGGCCTCGCCAATGAATTCCGCAAACTCAAGGTCGACCCCCTCGGCGACAACTTCGCCGCGATCGTCGCGGGTTCGCCGGAAGACCAGGCGGCGCCGATGCCGTCTTTCGAAGCGATCGGGGAAGCCGCCGCCGGCGGCGGTGCGGAAGACCAGCCCGCCCTCAACCAATACGCCGTCGACCTGACCGAGCGCGCCCGGCAGGAGAAGATCGATCCGGTCATCGGGCGCGACGCCGAGATCCGCCAACTCATCGATATCCTCATGCGCCGGCGGCAGAACAACCCGATCCTCACCGGGGAAGCCGGCGTCGGCAAGACGGCGATCGTCGAGGGCTTCGCCTTGCGCATCGCCGCGCAGGACGTGCCGCCGGCCTTGCGCAATGTCAGTCTGCGCTCGCTCGATCTCGGCCTGCTCCAGGCGGGCGCGAGCGTGAAAGGGGAGTTCGAGAAGCGCCTCAAGCAGGTCATCGACGAAGTCCAGGCTTCGCCGCAGCCGATCATCCTCTTCATCGATGAGGCGCACACCCTCATCGGCGCCGGCGGCGCGGCCGGGCAGAATGACGCGGCGAACTTGCTCAAGCCGGCGCTCGCCCGCGGCACCTTGCGTACCATCGCCGCCACCACTTGGGCCGAGTACAAGCGCTACTTCGAAAAGGACGCCGCCCTCACCCGCCGCTTCCAGGTCATCAAGGTCGAGGAGCCGGAGGTCGAGCGGGCGGTGCAGATGATTCGCGGGCTCGCGCCCACGCTGGAAAAGCATCACGGCGTGCCGGTGCTCGACGCCGCCCTCGCGGCCGCGGCCCGCTTCTCCAGCCGCTACATTCCCTCGCGCCAGTTGCCGGACAAGGCGGTCAGCCTCATCGATACCGCGTGCGCGCGCGTGGCCGTCAGCCAGCACGCCACGCCCGCCGCCCTCGAGGACAGCACCCGCACGCTGGAGTTGCTGAAAATCGAGGGCGAGATCCTCGAGCGGGAGAGCGCGATCGGTCGCGACCATGAGAAGCGCCGCGCCGAAATCCGCGAGTCCTCGCAAAGCGAACACACGCGGCTCGATGCGCTCACCGCGCGGTGGGAACAGGAGAAAACTCTCGTCGGGCAACTCCTCGCCGCCCGTCTCCTGCTCCAGAAGCCCGACCCGGCCGACCCCGGCGACCCGGTCGCGCAGCTCGCGGAGTGCCGCCGGCTCGAGCAGGAGCTCGCCACGGTCCAGGGTGACAGTCCCCTGATCTTTCCCCACGTCGACGAGCAGGCCGTCGCCGCCGTCATCGCGGATTGGACCGGCATTCCCGTCGGCCGCATGTTGAAGGACGAAATCCAGCAAACGCTCCACCTGGCGGACACGCTGGAGCGCCGCGTCATCGGCCAGCGCCATGCCCTCGACGCCATCGCCCGCCGCCTCCAGACGAACCGCGCGCGGCTGGACAACCCCAATCGGCCCATCGGCGTCTTCATGCTCGTCGGCCCCTCCGGCACCGGCAAGACCGAGACCGCTCTCACGCTGGCCGAGACGCTCTTTGGCGATGAGAACAGTCTCATCGCCATCAACATGAGCGAGTTTCAGGAGGCCCACACCGTCTCCACGCTGAAGGGCGCGCCGCCCGGCTACGTCGGCTACGGAGAAGGCGGCAAGCTGACCGAAGCCGTCCGCCGGCGCCCTTACGCCGTCATCCTGCTCGACGAGGTGGAGAAGGCGCACCCCGACGTCCATGAGCTCTTCTTCCAGGTCTTCGACAAAGGGTGGATGGAGGACGGCGAAGGCCGCCACATCGACTTCAAGAACACGGTCATTCTGCTGACCAGCAACGCCGCGCAGGAGACCATCATCACCCTCTGCGCCGAGCCCGATCTCATTCCCGAGCCCGAGGCGCTGGAGAAGGCGATGCGGGCTCCCCTGACCAAGATTTTCCCCGACGCCCTGCTCAACCGCCTCGTCGTCATCCCGTATTACCCGATCAGCCAGGAGATGCTGCGGACCATCATCACGCTGAATCTGCGCAAGGTGGAACGCCGCATCCGGGAAAGCCACGGCATCCCCTTCACCTGGGACCGGGGCGCGGTTGACCTCGTGGCCGCCCGCTGCACCGAGTTGGAACGCGGCGCGCGGCTCGTGGACGCGCTCATCACCAACACGATCCTGCCCGAGATCGGCAAGGAGATCCTGACCCGGCTCTCGGATGGTCGACCGATCGAAAAAATCGAACTGACCGCCGCGCAGGGAGAATTCCTCACGGTGGTGTTTCCCACGGCGGGGGTTGGTGAATAGCTTCGTTAAATCCACTTTCCGAAATCAAATCCTATGAGTACCAAGAAAGCTCCGGTCTGCGTCTCGAAAGGTTGCACGGATGTGCAGGCGGTGGTTTATCCGACCAAGGGGCGATTCACCTATGGCGTGGAAGGGACTGAAGGCGGTCGATACTTTACGCGTTATCTCCACGTGCCCAGCGCGAGCTCCGGGCTGACGCTGGGACGCGGTTATGACATGAAGGAGAAGAGCGCGGGTACGATCAAACGGGATTTGACCGCCGTGGGGGTGCCGGACGCACAGGCCACTGTGCTGTCCGCGGCCGCGCGGCTCAGCGGAGCGCACGCCCGCAAATTCATCACCGACCACAAGCTGGAAGAGTTTTCGATCACTCCTGATCAGCAGCGGAAGCTCTTCGAGAGCACGTATGGAGAAAAGGTGGGCACGATCAAGCGAATCCTGACCAAAGCCGATGTCGCCAAGGCCTACGGGAAAAGCGATTACGAGAAACTCAATCCGGCCATTCAGGAAATGCTGGTCGACCTCTGCTACCGGGGTGATTACACGGGAAAGAGCCGGCACAGCCTCCAGCCTGCGGTCGTCAAAAACGATCTCAAGGCGTTTCGCGCGGCCGTGGCGGCCTTGCCCGGCGTGCCGCCCGATCGCATGCAGCAGCGATTGAAATATCTGGATGACGCGGTGAAAAAGCTCCCCGTCACGGTGCCGTCAGCCATGGCCAAACGATGAACTCTTTTTGGTCGAGCATCCGCATCTCAGGCACGCTGCTGGGGACGCTAACCGTCGCCGCCGCCCTCGGCGTTCTGACTTCATCGGTCGTCGCGCAATCGCAACCTCGGATCCCGCGGAAGGATGTTGCCATCCTCGCGGACGTTTCGAAATCCGTGCGCGAAGACGCGCGGAAGGGGAAGCACGATGAAGCGCGCGATCTGATCATTCGGCTGATCACTGGTGCCCCCATCAGCTCGGCTGATAACAACTGGACCGTCGAACCGACGGTCGATTCGAATTTGCTCAGCCTGTTTGGCCAGTTATTGGGGCGGGCCGGAGAGGTTCCGCCGGAACCGCTGACCTCGGAAGGCCACAACTTGCTCGTGCTGCCCGTCGGCAACCTGCGCACCGTCATCGCTTCCAATGCCGGAGGCCAGAAAGTCAGCGCGTCGAATGTCGGGGATTTGGTCAGGGCGGCCTACCCACGCGTTTATGAAGACGGGAGCACTTGCTACTGGTACGCCATGGCTCGGACCGCCGATCTGCTGCGCGAACGCTCGCCGCAAGGATATTACTTGTTCGTCGTCTCGGACGAAAGTGACGATCCCGACTATCTCGAGTTTGGGGCACACGACCACAGCAAGGGCGACTATCTGAATTACGTTAAAAATCTGAGGAATCAGTATCCTCCGGACGCGCTCAAAGCGACGATTGAGAAGCACTTCGAAAAGCAGCCGCAAAGCGTTGGGGATAAGTGGAGCGGACTCAACGGCTATCGCCCACGGGACGACTTCCCGATGACCCTCATCGCGCATATTTTTCAGAAGAACCAGGATCGCCACGACGAGCACAAGATTCGGCTCTCCTGGTACGCCATGGGCGTCAAATCCATCGAGCCCATTCGAGACCCGGGCCCGGGGACCGGTGGCGAGAAACTCGTGCGACCGGAGTTCCCGTCCAAGATCGCCCTCCTCGGCGGCTTGGAAGGCTCGGCGACCAAACCCAAGCCCTTCAAATATGCGAATCCGTTGATCATCTGGCAGGCGCCCTTTGGCGAGGCCACGGGGTTGAGCGGCGCCAAATTTGGGGTCCAACCGAGGAGCTCGAGCGGGAGCAAGTGGGCGCCTGTCGCGGGATCCATCGTGTCGCCGCGGGTGGCCGGCCCCAAGACCGCGCTGCTTGACTTGGAAGAAGCCGGCAGTTCCGACTATCAAGTTGCCCCCAAGGACGAAGCAGGCCAGGGGATTACTCCCAAGCCGTTCAAGATCGAAGTGCCACCGCGGTACGAATGGTTGTTGCCGCTGCTGGCCGTCCTTTCCGCCTTGTGTGCGCTCGGCATCTTCATTTGGACTTGGTTCAGCTTTTCTCCGAAAGCTCCGCGCTCGGGAAAAGCTCCCGTGAGGTGAGGCGGGTTGCGCCCGGCGGGAATCGAACCCACTATGATCGGTTAGAAAACCGAGATTCCCGAGGGACCGATTGCCTTGTTGCCAAAATGCTGCCATTCTTGGCCAAAGTTTTAGGGAGAAAATGGGAGAATCCCGGCACTAGGCTCAAGGTCGGCCAAAAGACGGTGCGCACCACCATGCTTTTCCCCATTCGGTAGGGACGGAAGAGCGCGCGGGGGGGGGGGTGAAGTATTAATATTATGTCACGTTTCCCTTGCCTAAATGAGGGCGCGTGCTACTCATGCCTCACCCCCTCGTCGGATGATTTATCCCTCCAGACGCGGCTTCCGGTTGAGGGGAAGATGGATGCCGGGATTCCTTCGGAACTGGCGGATCATCGTCGCCCCAAAACCAATCTCCCCTTGAAACAACGAACTGTCGCATCCCGCTTCACGGCCGCCCTGGTGCTCGGCGCGCTGCTTTTCCTGCTCGCGCTGATGCCGGCGCCGGCGGCGCCGCCCGCGCCGAAGATCTCAATCAGTTGGTTGGGCGTGGAAATCGCCAACGGCGACACCACCCCGACCTTTCTGGATGGCACGGATTTTCTCACGGCCCCGGTGGGTACGACGGGCGGCTCCTTCATCACCTACACGATCACGAACAAGGGCAATGCGCCGCTGACGCTCACCGGCACACCCCAGCGGGTCAAGGTTTCCGGCCCGCATGTGGTGGATTTCCTCATGCTGGGCGACGGTCAGGCGACCCCGATCGCGCCCGGCGGCACGGCCAGCATCGTGATCGTCTTCCATCCGACCATCTCCGGCCTGCAGACCGCGACGGTCTCGGTGGAGAGCGACGATCCCGACCAGCCAACCTTCACCTTCGCGATCCAGGGGACGGGTGTCTTCATCCCCGGCGTGGCGGTGGGTCTGAGCACGACCTTGAAAAACACGCTGGTGAATTTCGATCCCGCGATCGCGCTCAACTGGACGCAAAACCAAACGGTCACGGGGGTCGTGGACGGTGAGGAACTCGTGGCCCTCGACAAGGCGCCTGCGAACGACGCGCTCCTGGCCCTCGGCGTGGATGCCGCGAAGAACCAGGGGACGCTCTACACGCTCGATCCCGTCACGGGCATCGCCACGCCCATCGGTGCGCCGGGCCGTGTCGCCTTCGTCGATCTCCGCGGCAACGCGGTCACCCTGGCGGCCAACGTCGTCGACATGGACGTCAATCCGGTGACCGGCGAGGTGCGCGTGGTCACCACGGGCGGGCTGAATTTCCGGATCGACCCCGTCAGCGGGCAGCCGATCGACGGCGACCTCGGCCTCAATGGCCGTATGCCCGGCGTGAATCCGGACGGCCCCATCAACGGTCCGGCGGGTCTCGCGATCGCGGGCGCGGCTCACACCAACTCGTTCCCCGGCGCGGCGGCGACGACGCTCTACACGGTGAGCGAGCGTGGTATCTTTTTCATTCAAAATCCGCCGGATAGCGGCACCACCACGAACCCCACCGCCCCCCGTTCCTCGGGCGACCCGTTGCCCGGATTCTCGATCCTCGGCCTGGACATGCCTGCCAACGTCGTCGCGGCGAATTCGAACCGGCCGGCGCCCAAAGGCTACGCCTACGTCACCCTGGTGACCGATGGGGGTCAACCCCGCGCCGGGCGCCTGGATCTGGCGACCGGTGAGCTCACTCTCACCGCCTACCTGCCGGAAATCGTCCGCTCGCTTGCGTTGCTCTCGACTCCGCGGGAGCCGCCGGCGGTGCCGGACTTCCTGCTCACACACGTGACCAAACAAAGCGCCATGATCGGCGGGGTGGTGGAGGAGGACAGCAGCGCGCCGATCTACGAGCGTGGGGTGGTCATCGCCCGGACTTCGGACACCGCCGATCCCCGGCTCGGCCAGCCAAACGTGCGGAAATTTACTGGCGGCACGCTCACCGGCATCTTTCTGACGCTGGTGAATGGACTCGACCCCGACACGCAATACTCCTGCCGGACCTACGCGACGAACGTGGCGGGCACGACCTACACGCCCGTGTCGACCTTCACGACGCTGGGCGAGGTCGACTTCCAGGGCGTTGACGAGACGGCGATCACCACGCGCGGCGAAACGCGCATCTACCCGCTCGCCAACGAAGTCCCGCCCACGGGCGCGCCGCTCCAACTGCTCGGCGTCAGCGACCCCGCGATCCTCATCGACGGCCGGTCGCTGATCATTCCCGCGAGCTATGAGGGGACCTTCACGTACCTCTTTTCCGACGGCGCAAAGACCGGCCAGGCGTCGGTGACGGTCACCCGTGGCACGCCCGCGAACCGGGCGCGCGTCTTCAGCGGGTTGCTGCGGCTGACGAGTGTGTTTCGTTTGCCGTCGGTGCCGGTGATCGTCGGTTCGGCGGATGTGACCATCAGCCCCAACGGCCGCGTCGCCTCGCTGGTGCTCAAGACCGGTCCGTCGATCGTCCGCCGCCTCGTGGTCTTCCCCGCCGGCAGCATGACGGCCACCCGAGAGACACCGCTCGGCACCGTGACCCTGACGCGCAACGCCGACGGCACCGTCACCTGTCAACTGGCCGTGCCGGATGTCATCCGTGGTGGCGTCCTCCAGGCCCGGCACGCCGCCGGCGCGCCCCGGCGTTATCACGTCGCCCTCGCCGGCACCTATACTCACCCGGTCATTGTGATCGGCGATCCGCCCAACCCTCCGTACTACCCACCCACCGTTCCCGGCGGCGGCTTTGCGATCGTCCACGTCCTGGCGAACGGCAGCGTCCTCGTGACCAGCGTGCTGCCGAACGGGAGCTCGTTCAGTGCGGCGACCTCGTTGCGCGAGAACGAGACGATCTCGTTTTTCTCCGCCGTCCGGCGCGGGGTGCGCGCGCCGGTGGACGTGGCGGGTGAAATGGTCCTGGCCGATCTCCCCACGACCGATCTCACCGGCGAATGGATTTGGGCCGACACGATTCTCACCGCCAACGGCAGCCTCTATCGGGGACAAATCCCGGCCGCCGGCACCGGTGTCCTCGAGCTCAGCGGCGGAGATGTGCCGGGGCAACGGTCTACCGTGACCGTCACCGCCGGCCGTCCCGATGCCGTCGCCGCCCTGGAACGTTGGATCGTCTATCCGCGCTCCGGGATCTTCCTGGCGGGCGTGCGAATCCCCGGCCTGCCGCGGGCCTCTCTCGGCCGCGGCCTCTACCTCCCAAAAAGCCAGACCGCCTGGGGTTACTTTCCCGGCAAGACCACCGGCGGACGGATTTCATTGAGCCAACCGTGACGGGGGAGCACGTCGTCGCTTTCGACGATGAGCGGCTGCGCCTCCGACCTCAGCGCGCTTTCGCGAGCTGCGGGCGCTTGGCGGCCGCCGCCGGCACCGGCGGGAGGTCGCGCTTGCGCGTTTCGCTCACGAAGTCGCCGATCCGCGACATGGCTTCCTTGATTTGCTCCAGGCTCGTGGCGTAGCAGCAGCGGACGTAGCCCTCGCCGCTCGCGCCGAAGGCGCCGCCGGGGACGCAGGCGACCTTTTTCTTTTCCAGCACGCCGAGCGAAAACTCGCGGCTGCTCAGCCCGGTGCTCCCGACGCTGGGGAAGCAGTAGAAGGCGCCGTGCGGCTGGAAGCACTCGAGCCCCAGGTCGTTGAGCGCGCGCACGATGTAGTTGCGGCGCGTCTCGTACTCGCGGCGCATCGATTCCACGTGCTTCGCGCCGTGCTCGAGCGCCTCGATGCAGGCATCCTGCGCCATCGTGTTCGCACAGAGGATCGCGTACTGGTGGATCTTCATCATCGCGTCGGTGAGCCAGGGCGGCGCGCAGGCGTAGCCGATGCGGAAGCCGGTCATCGCGAAGGCCTTGGAAAATCCGTGGAGGAAAATGCAGCGCTCGCGCATACCGGGGAGCGACGCGATGGAGACATGCTCGCCCTCGTAGCTCAGCTCGCTGTAGATCTCGTCGGTCATCACGATGAGGTCGTGCTCGATGCAGAGCTTCGCGATTTTCTCCAGCTCCGCGCGGGTCTGCGTGGCGCCGGTCGGGTTGCATGGGAAGTTCAGCATCAGCACCTTGGACTTCGGCGTGATCTTCTCCTTCAGGGCCGCGGCGGTGAGGGTGAAGTTGTCCTCCACGCGCGTCGCGATCGCGACCGGCACGCCGAAGGCCATGACGACGCTCGGCGAATAGCTGACGTAGCACGGCTCGTGGTAGAGCACTTCGTCGCCGGGATTCAGCAGCGCGCGCAGGGCGAGGTCGATCGCCTCGGAGACGCCGACGGTGATGATGACTTCGGTGCGCGGGTCGTAGGCGATGCCAAAGTGCTTCTGCACGTAGCGGCAGATGGAGGAGCGCAGCTCGGGCAGGCCGAGGTTGCTCGTGTAGTGCGTGCGGCCTTTCTCCAGCGAATAGATCGCCGCCTCGCGGATGTGCCAGGGCGTATCGAAATCCGGCTCGCCGACGCCGAGGGAGATGACCTCCTTCTCCTGCGCGACGATGTCGAAAAACTCACGGATGCCTGACTTGGGGATGCCGCGAACATGGTTCGCGACGTAACGGTTGGGAGTCATGGAAAGAAAAATGAAAAGTGGAATGTGACACGGATGGTAAACGGGACGGCGGGAGAGGGGATGGCGGCAGCCCGCCGGCTCGGGCGTGCGCGATCCAGCGGAGTCCGCGGTCCGTGTCGTGATGAAGCGCGCTCATGGCGAGACCGCGAGGCGCTCCGATTTTTCCTCCTGCCGAAGCGAGACACCGTTCTCCTTGTAGGCCTTCAGCTTGAAATGCGTGGCCGTCGAGATGACGCCTTTGATCGTGCTCAGCTTCTCCGAGATGAAGCTCGAGACATCCTGCAGCGTGCGCCCTTCCACGACCACGAGCAGGTCGTACGCGCCCGACATGAGGTAGCAGCTCTGCACTTCGTCGAACCGCGCGATGCGCGCCGCGAGCCGGTCGAAGCCGCCGCCGCGCTCCGGCGTGATCCGCACCTCGATGACCGCCGTCACCAGGCCCGCGTGGAGCTTCTGCCCATCGATGAGGGCATGGTAACCGAGGATGACGCCTTCGCTTTCGAGGCGTGCGATCTCGGCGGCGACGGTCTCTTCACCGACGCTCAATTCGCGCGCCAGATCGTCGATGGAAGTCCGCGCATTGCGGCGCAGCAGGGTAAGGAGAGCGGCTGATTTCATGAGCGGGAAGGAAGAGTAAGCGTGAAAGGGCGGTGAGGTCGAGGGCGGAAAAAAGGGGGCAAATGACGAATGACGAATGACGAATGACGAATGGCGCGAATAGCGGTTGCCGCGGCAAGGGCACGAGCGGACACTCGCAGAAGGTCATGCGCTTCCTTCCCCTCCGTGTTCCCGCCGCCGCGGCTCTGCTGTTTTTCTGGCCCGCGGTCGCTCCGGCGGCCGACTACTACGTCTCCACGCGCGGTCGTGATACGAATGCCGGGACGCTCGGCGCGCCTTGGCGCACGGTGCGGAAAGCCGCGGAGACGCTGGTCGCCGGCGACACGGTGTGGATCCGCGGCGGACTCTATCGCGAACTCGTCACGCCGAAACAGAGCGGCTCGGCGGCGGACGGCTGGATCACCTACCGCGCGTATGGAAAGGAGAAGCCGGTGCTCGACGCCGCCGGTCTGCGACCGTCGGAGGATGGCGAGAGCGCGGTGTTTCTCCTGCGTGATCGCAGCTATGTGCGGGTGCAGGGCTTGGAACTTCGGAACTTCGCGACGCTGCGCGGCGATCTGACGCCGTGCGGGATTTTTGTGGCCGGTGCATGCGACCACATCGAGCTGCTCGGCAATCGCATTCATCATATCAACACGTTCGGCAAAGACGGCAACGCGCTCGGGTTGGCGGTGTACGGCGACTCGGCGACGCCGATCACGAATCTGGTGATCGACGGCAACGAGGTGCGCAATTGCCGGCTCGGCAGCAGCGAATCGCTGGTGCTCAACGGCAACGTGACCGGCTTCCAGGTGACGAACAATCACGTCCACCACAACAACAACATCGGCATCGACTTCGCCGGCTTCGAGGGAACGTGCCCCGACCCCGCGCAGGACCGCGCGCGCGACGGTGTTTGCCGGGGAAATATCGTCGATTACATCACCAGCAACGGCAACCCCGCATATGGCCGGGTCTTCGCGGCGGATGGGATCTATGTCGACGGCGGCGCCCGCATCGTCATCGAGCGAAATGTCGTGCATCATTGCGACATCGGCGTGGAGTTGGCCAGCGAGCATGCGAATGGAACGACTGAGGGCGTCGAGCTCCGCGAGAATGTTGTATACGGCAACCGGGTCGGCGGCTTGTTTCTCGGCGGCTATGACGAGCAGCGCGGGAAAACGATCAACTGCGACATTCACCACAATACGTTCTATCACAACGACACGCGGTCCGATGGAAACGGCGAGCTTTACTTCCAGCACTTTGTCACCGGCTGCACCATTCGGCATAACATATTTTCCGCGTATCTGCAGAAGCTGCTCATCGGGTCGCCCTATCAGGATTCAGCGAACAATCACTTCGACTATAACCTGTACTTCGCCCCCGGTGCGGCCGCCGACGCTGAGTGGCAGGTCGCGGGAGACGGAGTGACGGGCCTCGGTGCGTACCAGACTAAGAGTGGTGAGGACGCGCACTCGCTATTCGCCGATCCGAAGTTCGTGAACGCCGCGCGGCTGAATTTCCATCTCGGCGCGAACTCGCCGGCGAAGGATGCGGGTGATCCCGCCTTTGCGCCTGGGGCGGGGGAGACTGATTTGGATGGGGCGGCGCGGGTCAATGGGACGGCGGTCGACATCGGAGCGGATGAGTTTTAGACATGAAACGACGTCAGGCGATCACCGGCATGCTGTTTTTGCTCGGAGGACGGGCGGTGGCCGACCGGATGGAGGCGGAAGCGGAGTACCAGCGTTTCATCGTCAACCTGCCGCCTTGCGATCGCGTCGTGGTGATTCGGATTGGCAAGCCGGCCGATGAGCCTGTCGAAAAGAAGGGCCGGCCGAAGAGTAAGGACCTCCCACAAGGGCCCGATCCAACCGGGAAGCTCTACCACGTGCAGCCGTACGATGAATGGTGGAAGATCGCCGCGCAAAAGACCGTCACCGGGCCGGATGCGGAGCGGTTGGCAAACCTCTATCGTGGACTGAAGCAAAGGCCATTTGAGATTCGGTCATTGCCCGATTTAATCCCGGAGGACCAACCGCCGGGCGTGCGCGAAGCGCACATGTCCAAAGTCATGATGGGAGCCAATTGCCATTTCCCGCCGTTCGCGTACCGCTTTTTTGCCGGCAAGATACTCCTGTACGATACGAGCATTTGCTGGGGTTGCGAGAACGTCATCATCGGCGTGGATGGGAGGCGGAGTTACTTCCGTCTTAGGGTCCTGGAGCAGGAGTCGATTGATTTGTTCGATGTCTCGAACAAGCTTTTTCCGGACCACCCCGCGCACCCGCCTTGGGAGAAGTGAGGGGCGTGTGACGTTATCCGCCGGCCCGGAAGGCGCGCATAAGCGGGCCGGGAGCCTTGCGAAAATCGCCGGCGCGTGATTCAATGTGGCCATGATCTCCATGACCCTCGATGCCTTGATGTCGCCGGTCACGAATTGCCTGAATGCGACGGCGCTGCGTTCACTCTCGGAACTGCGCGCCTCGCCGGAAGCATCGCAGCGCATGAGGTGGCTGGCCGAGCGGGCCAATGAGGGTCTGCTGACCGTGGACGAGCGAGCAGAGTACGAAAGTTGCATCCTGTTCGCCAATTTCCTCGGAGTACTACAGTCGAAAGCGCGCAGAAAACTCGCCGCAAGGTGATGGCCGTTTCCGCGGCAGATCGGCGGTTGGTGCGCGTGCGAGCCCATGGACGGTGCGAATATTGCCGGATGGCGGAAGCGTGGGAGCCATACTCAGCTATCACGTCGAGCACATCGTGGCCACCCAGCACGGCGGCAGTGATGCGGCGGGCAATCTGGCCTTTGCCTGTAACCATTGCAATCTCATCAAAGGCCCGAACCTCACGAGCGTCGACCCCGACACGGGAAAGGTCACGGCGCTTTTCAATCCGCGCACCGCCTCGTGGGACAAGCATTTTCGCCGGAAGGGCGATTCCATACGCGGCCGGACCTCCATCGGGCGCGCCACCGTCTTTCTCCTCAAGATGAACGCACCGCACCGCGCCGAGCTGCGCGGGGAAAATGCGGACGCCTGGTAGGCGCTGGGTCGGAATCGACTTCGATTCTAACGTCAAAGATCAGCGCCGCTGGTTGGGCCAGCGCGGCTTGCATGATTTCTGGCCGCTGGCACCCTAGTACGAGCGGCAGAACTGTTCGATCCGGTCGAGGCCTTTCTGGATGACATCCAGGCTCGTCGCATACGACAGCCGCACGGTGCGGTCGTCGCCGAAGGCGATGCCGGGGACGACGGCGACGTTGTGTTTGCTGAGCAAACGATCCGCGAAGTTCTGGCTGTTGAGGCTCAGCTCGCTGATGTTCAGCAGGACATAAAAAGCGCCGAGCGGGTTGACCAGGCTCACGCGGGAGATCGCCTTCAGGCGGTTCACCATGTACTGTCGGCGCATGTCGAACTCCGCGCGCATGTCTTCCACCGCCGTCTGGTCGCCGCGGAGCGCCGCGAGGCCGCCGGCCTGCGCGAACGAGCACGGGTTCGACGTGCTGTGGCTCTGGATGGCGTCGATCGCTTTCGCGATCGCCTCGGGCGCCGCGAGGTAGCCGAGCCGCCAGCCGGTCATCGCGTAGGCCTTGGAGAAGCCGTTGATCGTGATCGTGATGTCGTACGCCTCGGGCGAGAGCGACGCGACGGAGACGTGCTCGGTCCCGTCGTACGTGAGCTTCTCGTAGATCTCATCGGAGAGGATGACGATCTCTTCGTCGGACGCGATCTCGACGATCGCCTCGAGCTCGGCGCGCGTGTAGACGGAGCCGGTCGGGTTGCCGGGACTGTTGATGATGACCATCTTCGTGCGCGGGGTCATCGCGTCGCCGAATTCCTCGGCCGTCATTTTCCAGCCGTTCTCTTCCTTCGTCTGCACGATGACAGGCTCGGCGCCGGCGATGCGGACCATCTCGGGATAGCTCAGCCAGTACGGCGCGGGAATGATGACCTCATCGCCCGGCTGACAGGTGGCGAGAATGGCGTTGATGCACGAGTGCTTGGCGCCATTGGAGACGATGACCTGGCTCGGCTTGTAGTCGATCTTGTTGTCGTGCAGGAACTTCTCCGCGATCGCCTGGCGCAGGTCGGCAATGCCGCTCGAGGGCGTGTACTTGGTAAAACCGCCCTCCAGCGCCTTGATCGCGGCCTGCTTGATGTGCTCGGGCGTGTCGAAGTCGGGCTCGCCGGCGCCGAAGCCGCAGACATCCAGCCCCTCGGCCTTCATGGCCTTGGCTTTCGAATCGATGGCGAGGGTGAGCGACGGGGTGAGGATGGTGGAGCGATGGGCGAGTTCCATAGAGTGAAAGAAAGTGAGCGGTAATCAGTAGGCAGTAATCAGTAATCGGAGTTCCAGCCGCGGGGGCTGGATTACTTTTTCGAGTACCAGCGCTCGACGAGCGGCTTGAGGTTGTTTTCGGCGATCTGGACGATGCCCATTTCGCGGACGGCATTGTCCGGCGAGTCGGAGGCGTGCGCGGCGTTGACCATGATGGTCGAGCCGAACTCGCGCCGGATCGATCCGGGAGGCGCTTTCGAGGGATCGGTCGGCCCGAGGACCTCGCGGATCTTCGCCACGGCGTCGACGCCCTGGTAGACGAGGGCGATGCACTTCTCGGAGCCCGGGTCGTGGCGCTTGTCGGCCGGCGTGTTGCTCGGGCGATTGCCCGCCATGAAGGCGATGATTTGCTCCCAGTTGTCGCGGCCGATCGTCGGCCCGAGGAGGTCGCCGAGGCCTTGCACGATCTCCGGCGGGAACTTCATTTCAAAGCGCTCCTCCAGGACCTTTTGCGCCTGCTCGGCCGTGCGGCCGCGCAGCTTGTCCTGCAGCACCGCGAGCACCGGGCCGTAGAATTCCTCCGCCTGCGCGACCGACATGCGGTGCACCTTGAAGGCGATGATGTAGAGATTCGTGCGCGAAAAGAGATCGATCACGCCGCCGGGCCGCGCGCTTGGGAAGCGGAAATTCTCGGGCTTGATCAACACCAGCGTCTTCTCGACCTTCACGCCGGGCGGGAACTCTACGGTGTCATTGAGCAGGCCGCCTTCCTTGTCGGAGTACTGGGCCCAGAGCTTCAGGTCGCGCTCGGCGCTCTCGGTATCGGGCGGCGCCAGCACGGCCGGCTCAAAGTAGCTCACCTCGCCGTTCGCATCGACCAGGTAGTCGCCAAAGGTGTCGCGAATCGTCTCGCCGCTCGTCCGCTCATTGACGATGTGCCCGACGGTCGAGCGCAGCTTGCGCACCGCGTCCTCGCCCTTGAAGACGAGCAGCAGCACGCGCTTCGGGCGCCCGTTGGCCGCGGGGGTGAAGCGCTCCAGCACGTACTTGCGAATAAGCTCCTGCGTCGGCCGATGCCGCGGGTCCGGGTCGCTCACGATGCCGGCCGCGTAGTTCTGCACCAGCTCCTTGCTCGGGGCGAACATCCGCGCCGCCACGATCTCCAGCCCGGTGCGCGAAATCAGCCGCGCCAGAATGCCGCCCGTCCGCGATTTGCGGATGGAGTACGGGGTGACCAGGACGTAGGAGAGCTCTTCAGCCATAGATAAAAATGGCCTGCATCGGGGGCGTCGGAAACGGGGTTTTCCGGCGGTCAACGACGCAGGCGGGGAGGTTTTTCGCTAAAACAGTGGGATTAAAAGTGGACGGAGACCGTAGCGGCCCGCGTTTCCGAGCGTCAATGAGCTTTTTCCCGGAATGCGCGGGCGGCGCCCGGCGGTTGCCCGGCGGGCCGGCCGGTGCGACGCGGACGGCGCGCTTGGAGGGCACCGCGCCGTCGGTGCTCGGTGGCCGCGGCGGTGCGGAGCCCCGCGGAAGCCCTTAAGTCTGCGTCTTTGGCGCGCCGGATCGAGTTTCACCCGATCTTCTTCTTCTCCTTCTCCGCCGCCCCTTCCTTCTCCTCCCCCGCCCCCGGCAGCGCGTACCCCGGCCACAGCAGCTTCCCGAGTTGCCCGATCGTCCCGGCGATGTTGCCGGTGAAATCCTTCACCCACTTCGACGCCTCGAGCAGGCCCTCGGTGGAAAGGTCATACCACTTGCGGTTTGGCTTGGCACTGGTGGCTTGCTTGACGAGCAGCTCCAGGTTCTCCGCCACTTGGGGCGCTTCGTCCGCTTTGGCCGCGGGGAGTTGCTTTACCAGCTGGTCCACGTCGCTGGTCAGGGTCGTCAGCAGCTCCTTTTGCGGCGACGGGGGCTGCTGCTGGACCATGTTTTGACAATTCGTCAGCGTCTGGCCCACCTGACTGTTTGTGATGTCGCGAGCCGTGATGTGGCTGCTGTGGTCGTCGGTCGTCATGTGTTCAATGTAGTTGCCGTGTACGTGAATGGGAGCCCTTTCCAGGCGGTCGCCGGCGCCGGCGCGTTCGGCGGGCGACTCCACTCCGTTGAGTAGCAGCGCGATCTCCATCTCCACGCGCGCGCCGGCGATCGTCACCCGCGTGGTCCGCACGCCGGCGCGCTCGTCTAGGACGAGGTCGCGGTAGGGCACCGTCACCTCCGGATGCTCCGGCACGCTCACCAGCTCGCGCGGCTGCAGGTTCTTGATCCGCGCATGGATGTGCTCAAAATGATGCCGCACCACCTTGAGCAGCGCGCGCCGTGCATCGGCGTGATCGCCGCGCACCCAGACGCTCACCAGGTTCGCATCGTAGTCGGCTTTGATCAGCGCTTCCGCGCCGTCGTCCGCTAGCACCACTCCGCTGCGCCAGCGCTCGCGGCCTTCGCTCAGCGTGTGCGTCCGCGTGGTGAAGCGCGGCAGCACGCCGTGCGGCAGCACCGGGTATTCGTACAGGAAAACCACGCACCGCGCGGCGTCCCAATCCGCCAGCGGCGGCGTCTTGTCCGGCAGCAACTCCGGCACCAGCACCGCGCCGTCGCCCTCCGCCACCGCGAAGCAGAGCTCGAACTTCTCCATGAGGTCGAGCATGTACTGCACGTGCTTCGCCTGGGGCCAGCGGTCGCGCGGCAGCAGCTCCCGCAGCGCCGCTCGCGCGAGGCGCCCGTGCCGCAGTTCGCGCAGCGCCTCGTTCGTCACCACCCGGTAGATCCCGTCCGTCGCCCACTCCGGATTCAGCACGCTCAGCGCCGCCAGCTTCACATCCTCGGGGAAGCTCACCACCGTCCCGAGATCGGCCAGCCGGCGCAGCAGCTTCTGCTGCTCCCCGCCATCCGCCACCCCGCGCTGCGCGCAGATCGCCGCATACTCCTCATCCGACAGGTAATCCTTCCCCTTCGTCTTCATCTCCCCCAGCCAGGCCTTCACCTCCCAGCACTTCACCGGGAAGCGCTCCTCCACCGCCAGCATCCGCGCCGCCTCCTCCTCGATCGCCGCGCGCAGCGGTGCGATCTCCTCGGGCCGCTCGCAATCCGTGCGAAAGAAATGCTCCAGCTTCACCCCGTACTTGTCCGCGAGGTACTGCCGGTCGAGGTCGAACGGATGCGCCCGCTGGCGGTTCATTACGATCAGCACCGTCGACTCTCCGCCAAACGCCCGCACCAGCTTCAGCCAGTACTCCGCGTCCTGCTTCCCCCGGTCGTGCCGCCCATCCACCATCACCACGTAGAGACTGCGATGCGTGAGAAAGAACTGGTGCGTCCCGTGCATGATCTCCTGCCCGCCGAAATCCCACATCAGCACCTTCGCCTTGCCGTCCGGCAAATCCAGCGGCCACGTCGTGATTGCGACCCCGTCCGTCCGAGCCCGGTCTTTGACAAACTTCTTTCCCTGCAAAACATCGACCATCGAGCTCTTCCCCACCTCCCCCCGGCCGACGAAGATGAGCTTCACCTCGCGCAAAGCCTGACCTTGGTTGCCACGGGTCTCGAAGTAGTAGTCTAGGATCGTCTTCGGATCTGCTGGCGTTGCTTCCCGCCTAAACCTTGTCGGCCCAAGTATCTCCAGCGGCAGACCCAATGTCGGATTGTCATGAAGAAACAGTTTTTTCAGTGCAGTGAGCCGGCGAATCTCAGGCGGCAGCGCGGCGAGGTGATTTTCTGTGAGATCTAGTTCAGTTAGCGCAGTAAGCTGACCGATTTCAGGCGGCAAAGCGATTAGTTGATTCCCGCTGAGGTCAAGGTCCAACAACGCCGTGAGCTGACCGATCACTACTGATACATGTGTGAGTCGGTTGCGACCAAGCCACAGTTTCTTTAACTTTGTAAGCTGTGCAAGCTCCACGGAGAGCGTGGTAAGCTTATTCCCGTAAAGGTAAAGCGTGGTTAGCTCCTCGAGCGAATAAAGAGCCGATGGGAAAACCGCTAGCGAGTTACCTTGGAGTTCGATTTTTTCTAACTTGGCGAGCCGGCCAAAGGTAGCGGGCAAGTCTGTGATTTTGTTATCGGAAGCCCAAATCCATTCCATGGACGTTAACTCGCCGATTTCCTCTGGCAGCGTCGTGAGGTTATTTTTGTAGATATAAAGTGAAGTAAGCGACGTAAGCCGGCCGACCTCCGATGGCACTGCCGTCAGACCGAGGCCGCTTAAATCGAGCCGCCGCCCCTTCTTCTGCCGGCATTCCTCGATCCTCTTCAGCGCCTCATCATACGCCTGCTGTTCTTGCTTCGTCATCACCGCATCCTACACACCCCGCCCCCCTTCATCAGCCGCTCGTTCTCCGCCAGGTGCCCATCGATGATCTTCGGCACCTTCGTCCCGAGGATTTTCATGATGAGCAGCGACGCCTGGACATCGCGGAACGCCTCATCCACCGCATTCTGCGCGGCCGTGCGCGCCTGCACCAGCGGCTCAAAGCCGTCGATCAGCGTCTCCAGCGCCGTTGCGCCCGAGGCGCCGATCTTGAGCGACGCCACTAGCGCGAGCCAGACGGCAAGGGTCTTCTGCGCGCGGTCGAGGGTGACTTCCCAGTATTCCATATCAGTGTGTTGGTTGAGGGCGAAACTACGAGTCGGAAGCGGGGGCGCAGGCGCCGGCTGGCCGGTCGCCGGGCCACTCCAGCGAAACTCTCCCCAGCGCACTTGATTCCAGCGAGGAGGCTCCGGGTCGGGCATGGGCGGGAGGGGTAAACGCGCAGGGGACTTTTTTGCCAACGAATGGCGCAAATGGGAACGAATGAAGGCCGGGCAGGATGCACTCGCGGGTCATCGTGGCTTCCCGGTCGGCGTCGGGCTCATGCCCCATTCGTTTCAATTCGTTTGATTCGTTGGCAAAATCCGTCCGTCCCGCTGGGAGAAGGCGCCCCGTGCCAAGCCACGCGTCGTCCGCGTCCGGGCAGACCGGCGGCATGGCGGGCAGAGGGTGAAACATGGCTGGAAGGGGAAAAGCGCCGCCTGCGTAGGGCGAAACCGCGACGCCTGCGAGGAGCGTGGGCGCTTCTGGCCAAAAGGTAAAGCCATATTTTACCGCCGCGTTGACTTTCGAAATCGGCGGCACCGCTGTTGTTAGACTCGCCGGAGCTTTCTGCGATGCCGCTACGGCTTTTTGTGGCTCTGCAATGAAAGCAGACACGGAAAAAGCCGATGCATGGCATGAGAAAGCGGTCCCGCTTGGGGAGCGAGCCAGAGCGTTCGAAGCACGAAGGCGGAGCGCCTCCCTGAGCAGGCATTCCCGAGGCGGCCGGCGGCGCCTCCGGGGCCACGAAAGCGGAAGAGCTGTCCACGGAAGCCACGGAAACACACGTAAGAAGCGGTACCGGAGCCCCCTGCGGGCGAGGCAGCAGGATCAAACGAGCAAATGCCGGATCGCCACCGTTACACATCGTCCGGCCCGATGCTACTTTCACCCAACGCTCCGCGCGCGAAAGATGCAAACGCGCGGGCGCTGGGGACGGCCCGCACGGGGCGCTGGCGGATTGCCGTCCGTGCCACGAGTCTGCGCGAGCTTCCGGAGATTTGCCAGCTTTTCGAACCATACCATCACCTCGGGCGCGGGCCGGGCGGGTCCAGCCATCCCGGAGCGATGGCGCAACGCTTTGTCCGACATTGCGCCCCGCGCGGATTGGACCGATGATGGCCCCCATGAAACGCCGGAAGAAGAAGCGTCGCCAGGCAGACTCAGGCTGGAGCTTCGGGCCGGAAAAGCCGCAGACTCCGCAGCAGTTTTGGGCCGGCACGGTCTTCCTGGCGGTCTGGTCCCTGATCTTCCTCGGCCTGGCGGTGACGATTTACACGGAGGAGAGATTCCAGTGGCGAACCGGGGCGCGCCGGGTGCACTCGACGACCGTGACGGAGGCGTCGCATCCGCAGTTCTTTGGCGTCGTGCTGTATGGTTCCGCCGCGCTGGGCGTTCTGGGATTGACGGGAGTGGCCCTCACGATCCGGAAGCGCCACGCCCGCGAGCGGGAGGCCGCACGGGAAGCCTGACCCCGATCGCAGCACCGCAGGGCGACCGGCTGGCGCTTCGTTCTCCCCGCACGATCGCGCGGGCCGCCGCCCTGCGTCCCCGCGCCTCAGCCTCCACACTCGCGGAGGGTTTCGAGGGCGTCCAGTAAGTCTGGCGAGCCGAGGCGGGTGTAGATTTCCACCGCGCGCTGGGCGTGCGAAAGCCCCTCGGTGGCTTTGCCCTGCCGTGCCAAGGATTTTGCGAGGCGGCGGCAGTCCCGACCGATGAGTTCCTGACGGCCCACGTTCATGGACAAAGTAAGCGCCTCGCGGGCCAGAACCTCAGCGACCGCCCAATTCTCCCGAGTCAGCGCGAGGCCAGCAAGATTACCGGTACAGAGGGCCACGGCTTCGGCATCCCCCACCGCGCGTGCCACGCGTAGCCCCTCTCGATAGTTCCCCTCCGCCGCGTCGAGGTCGCCGGAGAGCCGCTGGGCACCAGCGAGGGAATTCAGAGCTGTCGCCACATCGACACTCTCTATCGCGCTGGTGCGATGCAGGGCGAGGGCTCCGCGGTAGGCCGTGATAGCGCCGGGGTAATCTTGCTTCAACTGAAGCGCTACCCCGTGCAAGCGAAGAGCGAAGCCACGCTCGCGATTCCCCGCCTTCGCCCGTTCCCAGTGCCCCGCCGCCCGGCTGGCGCACGCCAGCACCTCGGCTGGCTGCTGCCGCAGATAGTGGACCCAGCCCGCATGGAAAGCGCACCAGCCCGCGTTCTGGTGATCGCCCGTGGCCACCGCTTTGCCTTCCGTCTGCCTGCCGAGCGAGAGCCATTCGTCCCAGCGCCCCGTGAATTCGAGGAAAAACCTAAGCGCGGTGCACACGGTCTGGAGGCGTGGGTTAGGCCCGGCGAGGAAGAGTGGCAAGGCGGATGCCAACCACGGCCATGCAGCATCGAGCACCGGGAAGCGCTCGAACTTGCGGTAGCCGTTCTCGACGATGAGCGCGTAGGCGCGCTTTTCCAGGCGGTCGCCGGTTTCCGCCACGGCCTCGGGCCTTTTCCGCCGCAGGAAGTCCGCGACGAGGGGGACGATGGCGAAGCACTGCTCCTCCAGGTCAGGCAGGACAAGCGCGCGGCTGGAGAGATCGGCCAGCGCGCCGAGGGCGGCTTCCTCATT
Organism: Chthoniobacteraceae bacterium; assembly: GCA_035997375.1. GTDB lineage: Bacteria > Verrucomicrobiota > Verrucomicrobiia > Chthoniobacterales > Chthoniobacteraceae > DASYIS01. Next base: position 12,037 of record DASYIS010000421.1, on the reverse strand, counting down.
GAGGCCGGCCAGCTCGGCAATGTGCCGGGTGGCGATCGGCTGGGTGAAGTGGGTCAGCGCGGCGAGGACTTGGGTCTCCGGCGGGCTGAAGGTGTCGAGCAGGTCGCCGAAGACGAACTCCAGCGGGTGGTTGACCGCCTCGGGGCTGCGCAGGAGGCCGAGCGCGGCGGCGACGGTGCGGTAGCGGCCAAGGCCGAGCTGGCCGGCGACCCAGCGAATGAGGAGCGGGTTGCCGCCGGTCTCGTCGTAGAGGGCGCGGCGGTCGGCGTCGGTGGCCTGCGCGAGGCGCGTGAACTGGCTGCCGAGCTCGGCGATGAGCTGGCGGGCGGCCTCCCAGTCGAGCCGGTCGAGCCGGATGCTCACCGCGCCGGCATCCGCGCGGCGGCGGCTGGTGACGAGGGCGCTGGTGCCGCGCGGGAGGCGGTTGAGGAAAGCGAAGAGCTGGTCGCGATCGGGCGCGGTGAGGGTCTCGAGGTTGTCGAGGACGAGAAGCACGTCCTGCTCGCGGAGGGCGCGCAGGACGGCCTCGGGCCGCTCGGCCTCGGTCGATTTCGCCAGCTCCGGCTGCCCCAGCTCGCGGGCGATGGCGTTGAGCATCTCGAAGCAGGTCGGCAGCACGAATGTGCCGAGCGCGCGCTGCCCGTCGGCGGTGAGCTCGCGCTCCTTGGCCGAGAGAAAGACGATGCGCCGAAAGCGCCCGGCCGGGACCAACTCGGCGGCGCGGATGGCCAGCGCGGTCTTGCCGATGCCGCCCGGCCCATCGATCAGCGCCCCCCAGCCCCGCGCATCGGCCGCGAGCGCCGCGGCGATCTTCTGCAAATCGACGTCGCGCCCGAAGAAGAAGGGGAGCCGCGGGAGGTTGTGGGGAATGGCCGGCGCCGGCCGCGCGGCGCCCTGGCCGGCGGCCTTGGTGTAGTAGTCCTTGGGGAGGCCCTCGTTGAGCGCGAGGCGCTCGAGGATCTCCCCGGCGGCGGCCTGCGGAGTCAGGTCATCGAGATCGGTGTAACCGGCGAGGCCGCGCAGGCCCCGGCCGTCGACGCGCCCAAAGCGGGTGAGCATGACTTCGCCGACCTTGCGCGCCTTGAGCAGCCCGTAGATGGCGTTCCACTCCAGGCCGCACCACTCCTTGCTCTCGTAATCCGGGCAGAAGACGGCAACGACGAGGTCGCTCTCCTTTTCGTACAAGTCCGGCAGGTAGAACGCGAGGTCGCTCCGCGAGAACTCGGCGCTGTGGTATTTGTCGTAAAGGATCACGTCCTCGCCGAAGCGCGCCGCGAGTAAAGCGGCGACCTGGGCGACAAAGTCGCGCTTCTCTCCCGTGAAGGAGAAGGCGATGCGGAAACGTTTGGGGGATGCACTCATACCGGAAGGATCATAGCGTCCAGCGCCCTGTTTCTCCGATCCCGCGCCCACGCGCAAGCCCGCACGGGCCCGCGCGGAGAATAATGTCAGCCCCCGCACGCGCGGAGGGTTTCGAGGGCGTCCGTGATTTCCGGGATCCCGAGTCGGGTGTAGATTTCGACGGCCCGCAGTGCGTGGGATAGGCCCTCGACAGCTCTACCTTGCCTAGCAAGGGCTTTCGCGAGGCGATGTGAATTTCTGCCGACGAGTAGCTGTCGGCCAATGCCCTCGGCCAGCGGCAGCGCCTCGCGCGCAAGCTCCTCAGCGCTCGACCAATCTCCGCGAGCTAGCCGAATGTCGGCGAGGTTCCCCGTATAAGTGGCGATACCGTATGCATTCTTCATTGCACTGACTACGCGCAGCGGTGCGCGACAATGCTCCTCCGCGGCATCGAAGTCGCCCGATTGATTCTCGGCAACCGAAAGGTAGCTTAAGGCCATTGCTACATTCAAACTTTCGGCGGCCAACCGATGTTCCAGAGCGAGCGCTTCGCGGAATGCCGTGACGGCGGCTTGGTAATCGCGATTTATTTGATAACCTTGTCCGCGCAAGCTTACAGCGGCACTCCTTTCGCGGAAACCCGCGTTCGCCTTTTCCCAGTATCCCGCTGCTCGGTCAGCACTCGCCAGTACCGCGTCCGCTTGCTTCCGGAGAGAGTGAACCCGACCCGCAGTGTATGCCCGCCAGCCCGCCTTAACATGATCGCCGGCCGTCAAAGCTATCCGTTCAGCCTGCTGATTGAGCGAAAGCCGTTCATCCCAGCGCCCAGTGAAGTCGAGAAAAACCCCAAGTGCATCGCACACCGCCTGGAGACGGTAATTTGGTCCGCAGAGAAAAATCGGCAAGGCGGCCGCCACCGATGGCCAAGCGTCCTCGAGAACTGAGAAGTGTTCATACTCTTCCGCGCCATTTTGGATAATCAGCACAAAGGCGCGCGCTTCAAGGCGGCTGCCGGTGTCCGCGACAACCTCGGGCTTCTTCTTCCGCAAGAAGTCCGCCACCATCGGTACGAGGGCGAAAGTTCGAATCTCGTCGCTGGGAATGACTAGGGAGCGCACGCTGAGACTGCGCAAAGCTCGGTTGACATCGGGTTCGGAGAGGGAGCGCTTCTCTCTTCCACCTGCAAGATCCCGGGTAGTGCGGGGTGCGTTCTTCAAATGTTTGAGGTCGATTTCCCAGACAAGGGTCTCCCCCTCCGAGAATGGTTCGGTCAACATGCGAATGTGCTCCACCTTCGCCGGCAGGGTGAAGTACGTCAGCGCACACAGCACGCGGGTCTCCGCTTCGCTGAAGTCCTCCACGAGGTCGCCGAAGATGAACTCGAGGGGGTCGTTGCCCTCGGGGCAGGAGCGGAGGAAGTGGAGCGCGTCGGTGAAGGTGAGGCAGTGGCCGCGGCCGAGCTGGCCGGCGGTCCAGCGCAGGAGGAGCGGTTTGCCGCCGGTCTCGCGGTAGAGGACGAGGCGCTCGGCTTCGCTGGTCGCGGCGAGGAGGGAATTGTGCGTGGCCAGCTCGGCCAGGGTGGCGAGGGCGGCGGCTTCGCTGAGCTTTTCCAGGATGAGCTCCTGCGCGCCGGAGCCGATGCGGCCGCGGCTGGTCAGGATGGCTTTGCAGCCGGGGGGCAGTTTGTTGACGAAGGTGAAGACGGTGTCGCGCTCGCGCTTGAGGAGGCTCTCGAGGTTGTCGAGGAGGAGGAGGGTCTGCGTGCCGCGGAGGGCGTCGAGGAGGAGGCGCGGGCGCTGGTCCTCGGCGGACTTGAGGATCTCCGGGCGGCCGAGTTCGCGGGCCAGCTCGCCGAAGAGCTCGGCGAGGCCGCTGAGGATGAAGCCGCTCAAGTCGCGCAAGCCGTCGTCGTCGAGCTCGCGGGTCTTGAGGGAGACGAAGATGATCTTCTGGAAGACCGCGGGCGAGGCGTCGTAGGCGGCGCGGACGGCGAGGGAGGTCTTGCCCATGCCGCCCGGGCCATCGATGAGCGCCCCCCAGCCGCGGCTCTCGGGGTCGAGGGCATCGGCGATCTTCGCCAGCTCCTCCTCGCGCCCGAAGAAGGGCTGGAGGGAGGGGAGGTTGTGCGGGATGGAGGTGGTGGGGGCCTTCTGCGCTTGCGCCACGAGGGCGGCTTGCGCCTCCGCGCGCCGCCGGTCGACGGCGGCGAGGCGTTCGAGGATCAGCGGCGCGATCTCCTCGGCGGCTCGGCCGTCCAGCTCGATGAAGCCGGCGTTGGAGTAGATTCCTTTGATGAGGGCGTGATCGAACCGGCAACGCACGACCCCATCGCCCCCGCGTTCCTTGATTAGCGCGTGAATGGCGCGCCATTCCAGGCCGCACCATTCCTTGGTCTCATAGTCCCGGCAGATCACGAGGACGACGAGGTCCGATGCATTGTGATAGAGGTCGGGCAGGTCGATCCCGAGATCGATGTGAGCGAAGTCGGCCTCGTGATATTTGTCGTAGAGAATCGCCTTTTTGCCGAACTCGATCGCCAGCAAGCCGGCGAGCTTTTCGACAAAGTCCCGCTTTTCCCCCGCAAAGGAGAAAGCCACGCGGAAACGTTTGGAGGGTTTACTCATACCGGAAGGTGCGCAGGGGCCGGCGCTCTGTTTCCCTGATCCCAAGCGCGGGCGCAAGCTCTCGTAGGCAGCGGGGCGCGAAATCGGTCAGTCGCCGCACTCGCGGAGGGTTGCGCCGGCGGCGCCGCCCGCGCCACCTCACCGCTTCGCAAACACCGGCGCCCGCCAGGTGAGGATTTCCGGGGCGCCGCGGGTGATGAGGACGGTGTGCTCGAAGTGCGCGGAGGGCTTGCCGTCGCTGGCCACGACGGTCCATTTGTCGGCCAGGATGCGGACGCTGCTGGAGCCCATATTGACCATCGGCTCGATGGCGATCGTCATGCCGGCCTTGAGCTTCGGGCCGCTCCCTTTGCGCCCGAAATTCGGGACCTGCGGCTCCTCGTGGAGCTCGCGGCCGACGCCGTGGCCGACGAATTCCTTGACGACGCTGTAGCCGTTGGCCACGACTTCCGCCTCGATGGCGGCGCATAGGTCGCCGAGCCGGCGGCCGTGCTGGGCATAGCCGATGGCGAGGTCGAGCGCCTCCTCGGTGATGCGCAGCAGGCGCTGCGTTTTCTCGTCGATGACGCCGACGGGGACGGTGGTCGCGGTGTCGCCGACCCAGCCATTCTTGATGACGCCGATGTCGAGCTTTACGATGTCGCCGTACTGGATGCGCCGGACGCCGCCGATGCCGTGGACGACTTCTTCGTTGATCGAGATGCAGATGTTGCCGGGGAATCCGCGGTAGCCGAGAAAGGCGCTCTTGCAGTGGTCCTCGGCCATGTAATCGGCCGCCGCCTGGTCGACTTCGCGGGTGGTGATGCCGGGGCGCACGTGCGTGCAGACGCGCTCCAGGATGGAGCTCGCCGTCTTGCAGGCGATGCGCATCTTGTCGATTTCGCGGTCGTTTTTGATGGGGATGCTCACGCTTCTAGAATGGAGATGATCGACTGGAAAACCACGTCCGGCGGCCGGGAGCTGTCCACCCGCTGGAGCAGTCCGCGCTGCTCGTAGTAGGCGAGCAGGGGCGCGGTCTTTTCCTCGTACTCGACGAGGCGGGCGGCGAGGGTCTCGGGCGAATCGTCGTCGCGGCGGGCGAGGACACCTCTGCAGCGGGGACACGGGTCGCCGGCGTCCCGGACATGGAGGCCGACGCTGACGATGGCGCGGCAGGTGAGGCAAAACATCCGGCTCGCCACGCGCTTTTGCAAGGTCTCGAGGTCCGCCTCCAGCGCGAGCGCGACGTCGAGCGGCGCGCCGCGCTTGGCCAACATCGCCTCCAGGGCATCGGCCTGGCCGACGGTGCGCGGGAAGCCATCCAGGATGAACTCGCTGTCGTGCGCATCGAGCCACGTCTCGGTTAGGCGCACGATGATGGCATCGGGGAGCAGCTTGCCCTGGCGGGTGAGCTCGGCGCTCTCGAGACCGAGCGGCGTTTGCCGGCGCTTCTCGTCGCGGAGCATGGCTCCGGGCGAGGTGATCGGAATCCGGTAGCGGGACTCGATCATTTCCGCTTGCGTCCCTTTGCCGGAGGCCGGCGCGCCGAGCAGTGCGATCCGGCGCTTCACCTTACTTCATGTGTTGGGCCACGAAGATCGTGATCGCGGCGAGGAGCAGGATGGCGATGCCGACGTAGAGCCAGAGGAGCGCGTCCTGTTGCACCGCCTGGCCGCGGCCGGCGGGGCTGTCGAAGCGCCCGCGAATGCGGCCCTTCCGGAGGAAGCCGTCGTAATGGCGCTGGATCAAATGCGTCTCGATCTGCCGCATGGTGTCGAGGACGACGCCGACCATGATGAGGAGGCTGGTGCCGCCGAAGAACTGCGCCGCGATGTACGGGACGCCCATGTAGTTCGACAGCATCTGCGGGAGGATGGCGATGATGGTGAGGAAGATGGCGCCGGCGAAGGTCAGGCGCGTCATCACGTTGTCGAGGAAGGTGGCCGTCTCGCGGCCCGGGCGAATGCCGGGAATGTAGCCGCCGTACTTTTTGAGATCGTCCGCGATCTGCGACGGTTGGAACTGGGTGGCGACCCAGAAGTACGAGAAGAAGAAGATCATCCCGCCGTAGAAGAGGTAGTGCCAGAACCCCGAGGTCAGCGCGTGGGCGAGGTTGTTGGCCCAGACGGCGCCGCGGAACTGGCCGAGGATGGTCGAGGGAAACACGAGCAGCGCCTGGGCGAAGATGATCGGCATGACGCCGGCGTAGTTCACCTTGAGCGGCATGTACTGCGTCTGCCCGCCGTAGACCTTGCGGCCGACGACGCGCTTGGCGTACTGGACGCTGATCTTGCGCTGCGCCTGGGTGACGCAGATGACGGCCGCGATGACCAGCACCAGGAAGGCGATCATCACGACCAGGACGAGCGGATTCACCTGGCTGCCGCCGCCGCCGGAGGGGACGAAGGTGCGCCACGCCTGGATGAGCGCCGCCGGGAGGCGGGCCGCAATGCCGACGGAGATGATGAGCGACATGCCGTTGCCGATGCCGCGATCGGTGATCTGGTCGCCGATCCACATCAGAAACATGGTGCCGGCAGTGAGGGTGATCACCGTCATGAACTCGAACGGAAGCCCCGGGTTGACCACGAGGTTCACTCCCATGTTCTTGATGGTTTCGGCGATGCCGCTGAGCAGGGGATTGTTCGCGGGATTCTCGAACGTGCGGGCGAGCATGTACCCCTGCAGGATACAGAGCAGGATGGTGACGTACCGGGTGTACTGCATCACCTTGTGGCGCCCGCCTTCCTCCTTGGCCAGCTTGCCGAGGCGCGGGATGACCGCGGTCAGCAACTGCATCATGATCGACGCCGAAATGTAGGGCATGACGCCCAGCGAGAAGATGGCGCAATTCTCGAGCGCGCCGCCCGAGAAGATATTGAAGAGTGCGGCGACGTTGCCGCCGGACTGGTTGTCGACCTGCGACTGGAACCACGTCTGAATGACCGCCGCATTCACGCCCGGGCAGGTGATGGCGGCGCCGATGCGCACGACGATCAGCATGGCCAGGGTGAAAAGCACCCGGTTCCGCAATTCCGGAATCCGGAAGGTATTCGTGAAGGCCGAAATCATAAAATGGGAGTCACTGAGGAAGAGGGTCCACGAAATACACGAAAGACACGAAAAAGGGGAAAGAGAAAGCCAACGAATGACACGAATTGAAACGAATCAGTCTGCCTGCGCATTCGTTTCAATTCGTTCGATTCGTTGGCCCCTTTTTCGTGTTTTTCGTGTATTTCGTGGACAAGCGAAGCGTCATACCGCTTCGTCGGGCAGCGTTAGGCGGAGGCGATCGATCCTCCGGCTTTCTCGATTTTTTCGCGGGCGGCACCGGTCACTTTGGTGACGTTGACGCTGAGCTTTTTGGTCAGCTCGCCATCGCCGAGGATCTTGACGCCGTCGATGGTCCCGCGCACCAGGCCGGCCGCGCGGAGCATCGCTTCGTCGATGGTCGTGCCGGCGTCGAAACGCTCGAGGTCGGAGACGTTGACGACCGCATAGACGGTCTTGAATTCGGCGTTGTTGAAGCCGCGCTTGGGCATCTTGCGATGCAGCGGCATCTGGCCGCCTTCGAAGCCGAGGCGAATCGAACCGCCGGAGCGGGCCTTCTGGCCTTTGTGCCCCTTGCCGCTGGTCTTGCCGTGGCCGCTGCTTTCGCCGCAGCCGAGCCGCTTCACGCGATGCTTCGCCCCGACGTTGGGTTTCAGAGTATGGAGATCCATAAAAACAAAGTGGCTGACTTAGACTCCCGCCGAGACGACGGCCGCCGCGTCGGCGACTTCCATCTTGGGACGCGGGGTGATGCCCCGCAGCTTGAAGATCTGCTCCTTGGAGCGGAGCTGCTTGAGCGCGGCCAGGGTGGCCTTCACGACATTCGCGTGATTGCTCGAGCCGAGGGATTTCGCGAGGACGTCGCGGATGCCCGCGGCTTCCACCACGGCGCGCACGCCGCCGCCGGCGATGATGCCGGTGCCGGGGGAGGCCGGACGAAGCAAGACGCGGCCGCCGCCATGCTCGCCGATGACCTCGTGCGGGATGGTGTTGTTCAGCGTCGACATCTTGACCAGCGACTTCTTGGCGGACTCGGAGGCTTTGCGGATCGCCTCGGAGACTTCATTCGCCTTGCCGAAGCCGAAGCCGACGCCGCCCTTTTTGTCGCCCGCGACAATGAGGGCGCTGAAAGAGAAACGGCGGCCGCCTTTGACCACCTTGGCGCAGCGGTTGATGAACACGACCTTTTCGGTCAGGTCCGACTGCTCTTTAGGTTGATCACGATTCGGCCGGCGGCCGCGGTTCTGACGAGGTTCTCCCATAAAAGAATAAGTAAGTTAAAACTGAAGGCCGCCTTCGCGCGCGGCGTCGGCGAGCGCCTTGACTTTGCCATGGTAGCGGGAGCCACCGCGGTCGAAGACGACTTTCGCGACCTGCGCCGCGCCGGCGCGCTCGGCGACCGTCTTGCCGATTTTCACCGCCGTGACCACGTTGGCCGCCGTCGACTTGTCGCTTTTGAATTCCTTCTCGGTCGTATTGGCCGAGGCGAGGGTCTTGCCGATGGTGTCGTCGATGACCTGCGCATAGATGTGCTGGCCCGAGAAGTGGACGCTGAGCCGCGGACGCTCCGAGGTGCCGGAGATCTTTTTGCGAATCCGCTCGTGGCGGATGAGCTTGGGAGAAGCCTTCTTGATAGCCATAAATTACTGGACGGTTTTGCCTTCCTTGCGGTTGATCTTCTCGCCGACATAGCGGACGCCTTTGCCCTTGTAGGGCTCCGGCGGATAGTAGCCGCGGATGTTCGCGGCGACCTGGCCGACGAGCTGGCGGTCGATGCCTTCGATCTTGATCTTGGTGTTGTCCGCGACGGTGATCTTGATGCCTTTCGGGATCGGGAAATTGATGGGATGCGAGAACCCAAGGGCGAGGTTCAGGATTTCCCCCTGGACGTTGGCCTTGAAGCCGACGCCCTGGATTTCAAGGTCCTTGACGAAGCCGGTGGCGACGCCGCTGACCATGTTGTTGATGAGCGCTCGGGAGAGGCCGTGCAGCGCCCGGGTCTGGCGGTCTTCGTTCGCCCGCTCGACGACGAAGTGATTGCCGTCGACGCGCGCACTGATTTCACGCGGCAGCTTCCAGTCGAGTTTGCCCTTGGGGCCTTCGACGACGACCGATCCCTCGGGCGACACGGTCAACTTGACCTTGGCCGGGATCTCAATGACTTTTTTTCCAATTCGCGACATAGCTAAGGAAAGTTAGGTTAGTTACCAGACGAAGGCGAGGAGCTCGCCGCCGACGTTTTCGCGCTTGGCCTGCCGGCCGCTCATGAGGCCGCGCGGAGTGGAGAGGATGGCGATGCCCATGCCGCCGAGGACGCGCGGAATGTCTTCGCTGCCGACATAGCGGCGGAGACCGGGCCGGCTGACGCGCTTGAGGCCGGTGAGGGCGGGGACGCGGTTGACCAGCTTGTTCGTGACCTTGATCTCCGGGAACTTGCCGGTGGTGTCGATCTCGTAATTCTGGATGTAGCCTTCCTGTTTCAAGATGCGGGCGATCTCGGCCTTGATCTTGGAGTACGGGGCGGACGTCTCGGCTTTCCCGGCGACGGAGCCATTGCGGAGGCGCGTCAGGAAGTCGGCGATGGGATCAGACAAATTGCTCATGTAATTTCGATATCCCGGAGATTAGGCGGCGGCCGGTTTGGGCGCCTGGGGCTTCTTCGCCTTGTCGGAGAAGGGCACGCCGAGCTCGGTGAGGAGGGATTTGGCCTCGGAGTCGGATTTGGTGGAAGTAACGATCGTGATGTCGAAGCCGAGGTTGCGCTTGATCTTGTCGAGCTCGACCTCGGGGAAGATGGACTGGTCCTTCACGCCGAGCGTGTAGTTGCCATTGCCATCGAACGCCCGGGGCGAGACGCCGCGGAAGTCACGAATGCGGGGGAGGGCCGTCTTGATCAGGCGCTCCAGGAATTCGTACATATGCTGGCCGCGCAGGGTGACCTTGGCGCCGATGATCTGGTCGGCGCGCAGCTTGAAGTTGGCAATCGCCTTCTTCGACTTCGTCTCGGCCGGCTTCTGGCCGGTGATCAGCGCCAGCTCGTTCTTGCAGTCTTCGATCGCCTGTTTGCCGTCGGTTTGGGAACCGATGCAACTGTTGACGACGACCTTCGTGATGTGCGGGACCTGATGGATATTCTTGTATCCATGTTTCTCGCTCAAGAGCGGGACGACCTTCTCTTTGTAAAATGTATTGAGTTCAGCAGCCATGAGGCGTGGAGGTTAATCTTTTTTCTTGGCCGGCTTCTTCGCGGCTTTCGCCTTCGGCGCGGGGGCTTCCGCGGCCACCGCCTTCACATTGGAAATGTGGATGGGGCCTTCGCGCTCGATGATGCCGCCCTGCTGGTTTTCCTGCGAGCGCTTGGTGTGCTTCTTGATGAGGCGGACCCCTTCGATGATCACCTGCGACTTGCTCGGGAGCACGGCCAGGATCTTCCCCTTGGCGCCCCGATGGTTGCCGGTGATGACCTGGACGTGGTCGCCCTTCTTGACGTGAAACTTGGGACGGTTCATTTACAAAACCTCGGGAGCGAGGGAGACGATCTTCATGAAATTCTTCTCGCGCAGCTCGCGGGCGACCGGGCCGAAGATGCGGGTGCCACGAGGATTGAGATCCTTGTCGATGATGACGATGGCGTTGTTGTCGAAGCGAAGGTAGGAGCCGTCCTCGCGCGCCACGGGCTGGCGGGTGCGGACGACGACGGCGCGGACGACGTCGCCTTTCTTCACGGTGCCGCCGGGCGTGGCCTCGCGGATGTGGGCGGTGATGACGTCGCCGATGCGCGCCTCCATGAGGGCGCCTTTGCCGATGACGCCGATCATCTTGGCGCGGCGGGCGCCGGTGTTGTCGGCTACGTCGAGCCGGGTGCGGATTTGCAGCATAAAAGTGGGGCGCGGAGTATACGCTAGTGTTTCAGGACTTCAAGCAAACGCCACCGCTTCAATTTCGAGAGCGGACGGGTCTCCGTGATGCGGACGGTGTCGCCGAGCTTCGCCACCGACTCCTCGTCGTGGACGTAGAACTTCTTCACCTGCTTCATGATCTTGCCAAACTTGGGATGCGGGACGCGGGTGGTGGTTTCCACCACGACGGTCTTTTGCATCTTCACGCCGATCACCTGGCCGACGCGCTCCTTGCGGAGATTGCGCGCCGCCGCGGCTTCAGTTGTTTCAGTAGTCTCGGGCATGGGGTAAGGGCGTTACTTGGCCGCGGCGGTTGGGGCGCCGGCCTTCTTGGTAGTGAGGATGGTTTCAACCTGCGCGACTTCGCGACGGAGGGAGCGGATGAGGCTCGGCTTTTCGAGCTGGCCGCTCTGCTGCTGGATGCGGAGGTGAAAGATCTCCTGTTTGAGCTCCTGTTTGCGGGAAGCGAGCTCGGCCGGGGTCAGCTCACGAATTTCTTTGATCTTCATAAGCGATGACTAGGCAGCCGCCGGCGTGGCGCGGTGGCGTTGCAGGAACTTGACGCGGATCGGGAGCTTGTTGGCGGCGAGCCGCAGGGACTCGCGGGCGACCGACTCCGGCACGCCGTCGAGCTCGAACAGGATGTTGCCGGGGCGAACGGTGGCCACCCAATACTCGGGCGAGCCTTTGCCCTTGCCCATGCGGGTCTCCGGCGGACGAGCGGTCACGGATTTGTCCGGGAACATGCGAATCCAGAGCTTCCCCTTGCGTTTCATGTTGCGGGTGAGCGCAACGCGGGCGGCTTCGATCTGGGTATTGGTGATCCAGGCGCGCGACAGGCTCTGCAGCGCGTACGAGCCGAAATCGATATTGACGGTGCGTGTCGCAGTCCCCGCGCGGCTGCCGCGCTGGGTCTTGCGATATTTCACGCGTTTAGGCATCAAAGGCATAAATAATCTCCTCGAAAAAGTTGGATTCGGGTGAGCTTAGGCAGCGGGCGCCGGCTCGGGGGCGCGGCGGTCGCGGTCGCCGCGTTCCGGGCGGTCGCCGCCGGTGGGCACGACCACTTCCTTGACCTCGGCGAGTTCGGGCTTCTTACAGAGCCAGACTTTGACGCCGATCTGGCCGTAGACGGTGTGCGCC
>DASYIS010000420.1:0-8219 GCA_035997375.1 Chthoniobacteraceae bacterium | reverse complement strand
CAAAGTGCCCCGCCGTGGCGTGGATGGGAATGCCGCAAGCCAAGGCGAAATCCCCCTCCTCGTCCGCGACGAAATGGAAACTCACTTTAGCTGCGCTGGTGCCGAGCACGGGGTCCGGGGTCGATGCGCCTTTGAACGCGGGCTCGCCAACCCGCACCGCTCGCACCTTCTCCGCCTCGACCACGACCACGCTGTGGGGCACCGGGCTGGGATTGATGAAGGTGACTTCCACTGTCCAACCCTTGGGGACAACATAGACGGCTTTGCCGTGGTGGTAGCCGTTTAGGTTCATGCCTTGGTTCGCATCGGTAAAGGCGGCGACCAGGGTCAAGGACACCACGTTTTTTCCGGGACCGAGCTTCAGGAAATCGGCCTCGGTAATCCCGGCGATCAACTCCTTGTGCAAACCTGCGCCGGGGTGCGCCGCTGGATCGTGGACGGTGCCATCCGCCGCCGTCGCGCGCCCGGCGAGGCAGAAGCCCGCCAGGGTCGAAAGCATGAGTCGGAGGAAGGTTCCCCGGAGCGTTGGCGTTCCGCTATTCACCTTGGAGCGGCGCCGTGACTGCACCCTTGGGGACCTGATCCGCGGGAACGATCTTCCATAACGCTCCGCGGTCGCTCTGGTAGGGATCCACCGGGCCGCCGTAGGTGGCCGCCGCGTGGGTCACGTAAAGATTTCCCGCCTCGTCTTCTCCGCCAGCGGTGGGCAAAATGCGGGTGGCGAGGTCGAGCAACTCCTCCATTTGCCACTTCCCGTTATCGTCCCGCTGGAGCCCCCACACTTTGCCGCTGCCCCAGTCTGTCGCGAAATAGGTGCCCTCGAGCGAGGGATAGTCCTTCCCGCGGTAAACGCCGAGGCCAACGACGCATGTCCCCTGGTCGAGGTGGTTGTATTCCGCAATCGGCAGGGTGCCGATGCGCGGCGCTCCTTTTTCCAACTCGATCGGGAAGGGATGGCTCCCGTGGAGCAGCTTCCACCCGTAGTTTTCCCCCCCTTTGCTGGCCGCCGGCTGGAAATCGATCTCCTCCCAGTGATTTTGTCCCACGTCCGCAATAAATAGATCGCCGGTCTTGCGATCGAACGAAAACGTCCAGGGATTCCGGATGCCATAGGCCCAAATCTCCGGTTTGGCTCGCGGATGAATCTTCGAAAACGCCAACTCGCTGACGCCGAACAGCGTCATTTGTTGCAGCGGCGTAATGAACGGATTGTCCTTAGGAATATTGTAGGCCCGGTCCGGGGTGGTCGAGCTCACGTCGATGCGCAGGATCTTGCCGAGCCACGTGTGCAGGTCCTGCCCAGCGTCGATCACGTCGCCCTCCCAACCCCCATCGCCGACGCCCACGTACAAATACCCATCCGGCCCAAACGCGATCTTCCCCCCGTGGTGATTACAGTACGGGAAGTCGATCTGCATGATGACTTTGGCCGAATCGGGATCGGCCTTGTCCGGGTTTTGTTTCGAGACGTGGTATTCCGTGATCAGCGTGGCGCCATTGAACCAGAGATCCGCATAACTCACGTAGACGATGCCGTTTTCCTTGAATTTCGGGTGGAATTCGATGCAATAAAGCCCCTCTTCCACGAACGAGCTCAAGGTCTTGTCCTTGATATCGAGGAATGGCTTTTCCAGGAGTTTGCCGCCTTTCACAATGCGGATCACCCCGGGCCGCTCACAGACAAACAAGCGGCCTGACCCATCTTTGGGGGCCGCCACGTGGACAGGGTCCACCAACCCGTCCACAACTTTGACCAGTTTGATCGCGACCGGCTTGGGCAATTTGCCGCCCGGCTGGACCGGAAGGGTGGTATTGTCCGCGCCTTGGGCCGCCACAAGGCAGGAGATGACCACAGACGCCACACGGAAGAAGGTCGCTTTCATAGAACTCGGGCTGAAGGTTGATGCCGAAATGCTCGTTACGGACGCGAGCATAGGAAGCGATTTAATCACAGGCAATGCGTTTTTACATTAATTTAATGCTGATTATTACTGCCTTCGTCCACCGGCCGCGGCGGCGACGTGTTGGCCGCGAGACACTTGCCTGTCGTGATCGCGACCGTTCCCTGTCGGTTACTTCGCCGCCGGCAACTCACGAAGCGCTTTCTCAATCTCCTTCAGCACCGCTTTCCCCCGCTCGTCGCTCTGCCCAGCGGCCGCGAGCTTGCGGAGAATCTCCGCGGATTGCTCGAGCCTGCCGCGCGCTTCGGCAACGCGCGCCGCGGTCGGCGGCCCGGACTTCAGGATCAGGAATCCCAACTGGCACTTCGACGCGGCGAGGTCGCCCTGGATTCCGGGATCGACCGGGTACTCCGCGGCCAGCCCGCGCGTGAGTTCGAGATCGGTTTGCGCGTGGCTCCGGGCGCCGGGCAGATCGTGCAGCGCGAGCAGGACTCCGGCGAGGCGCTGATGCGCCACCGCCAGGTCGCGCCGGAACTCGAGGCGGCGCGGGTCCACGCGTTCGAGCAGCTCGGACTCGCGGAGACGTTCTTCGAATTGCGGTTTCGCGTCTTCGAGCCGATGCAATGCGAGCTGCAGGGTGCCGAGTTTTTCGAGCGCCACGGCGAGATTGCGGCGGAGGATGAGATCGTCGAGATGCTGGCCGGAGAGCGTGCGCAAGAGGTCGACCTCCTCCTGGAACTTGGCGAGGCTCTCGTCCAGACGACCGCTCAGTTGCAAGACCCCGCCCACCTTCTCACACGCGATCGCCAGCGCCCGCAGGGTGCGGGGATCCTCGGGCGCGGACTTTGCGAGCTCCCGCAACCGGCTCTCCTGCTCGAGGAAGCTGGCTTCCGCCGCCGGCGCCTGGCCGGCCCGCAGTTGGAGCTCGCCGAGTTGCTCCAGGGTGGCCGAGAGCAGGCGGGTCGCATTCGCATCGTGCTGCTCCGCGAGGCTCCGGAGAATCTCCTCGAATAGGGCGCGGGCTGGTTCGACTTCGCCAGAGGCGCGCAAGGCGAGGCCGAGCCCGTGCGAGGCCGTCGCGAGGTCCAGCCGCCGCTCGGCATCGTCTTTCTCTTTGAGGCGCGCTTCGGTGCCGGTCCGGGCCGACCGGAAGGCGGCCACCGCCCCCGGGACATCGCCCTGCGCGAGCAGGATGTAGCCTCGGTTGTAGTACATCACCGCGCGATTGCGCTCGAGCGAGCCATCGCCGGCGAGGACTGGCTGTTTGGCAAAATATTGCTCCGCCTTTTCGGAGACGCTGGCCAGCAGGCGCGAGCGCCCGAGTGGCTCGAGCTGTTGCCGCAGGTCGAAGAGCATGTAGTTCAGCAGATCCTCGGCTTCCCCGCGCGCGAGCAGTGCGGCATCGCGCGCGGTCCGCGCCTCGGTTTCCTTTTCCTCGGCGAGGTTCCGGGCGATCTCGGCGGCCTTCCGATGATGGGCCTCCGCCTTTTCCGCCGTCACCGCCTTTTGCCGCGCCACCTGTTCGCGCAGGAGGGAGTTGCTCACGGAGAAATAGGAGACCGTGGAAACCACTCCGGTGACGAGCAGCGCCATCAGCACGACGAGCGCCGCGATGGCGGCAGTCCGGTGTCGCCGGAACAGCTTGCCGGTGCGATACCAGACGCTCGGCGGGCGCGCCTGGATGGGTTCGTCGGCGGGTGCCGCTCGAGGTCATCCGCCAGCTCGGCCGCGCTCCCGTAGCGCTGGGCGGGCTCTTTTTGCAACGCCCGGAGGAGGATGACATCGACATCGCCGCGCAGCAGACGGGCGAGCGCCGCCGGCTCGCAATCGGGTGGGAAAGTGGCGGCGACCGTCGCCGCCTTGCGCCGCAACATCGCCACGCTCGGAGCGACTGCCTCCTCGTGACAGATGAGGCCGACGAGCTGAAAGAAATCGAGCTCGCGCGTGCGCCGATGCGTCAGCGGCGTGTCGGCCGTCACCATTTCGAACAGGATCGCGCCGAGCGTGTAGACGTCGCTGCGCACGGTCAGTTCGCCGCTCCGCCGCGTTTGTTCCGGACTCATGTAGGCGGGCGTCCCTTTGATCGAGCCCTCCACCGTGTCCGACGCGTCGGCGGAAAACTCGCCCTCCTCCAGCACCTTCGCGATGCCGAAGTCGATCACCTTCGGCACGGGCCGGCCATCGTGCTCCACCACCATGATGTTGGAGGGCTTGAGATCGCGGTGCAGCACGAACCGCTCATGGGCATGCTGCACTGCGCGGCAGATCGGAATGAAAAGACGGAGGCGATCGTGCAGCCCGAGCCGCCGTTGCGCGCAATACTCGGTCAGCGTCAGACCCCGGATGAGCTCCATCGCCAGGAACGGCCGCCCGTCCCCCAAGGTCCCGGCTTCGAACACCTGCGCGATGTTGGGATGCTCCATGCGCGCGACGAGCTGTTTCTCCAACTCGAACCGGAGCATCGTCGCCGGCCGGCACATGCGCTGCTTGAGGATCTTGAGCGCCACTTCGCGTTCGAATTGGCGATCGTACGCCTGCCAGACTTCGCCAAAGGCGCCCTGCCCCAGCGGGGCCTTCTGCTCGCCCACGCCGCGGAGAACGTACCGGCTCTCCAGGACGTCGCCGTCGCGGTCTCCATAGCTGCCGTCGCGGGAGCCGCCGGCGGAGGAGTGCGGCGCCCTTTCCGTGAAACCCGGCCGCCCAGTGACCTTTTTGGCCGGCTCCCGCGGGACAGGGCGGGGGACTGCCGTGGTCTTCGTCGGCTCCGGCGGAGCGGCGGCGAGATGCGGATCGATCTCGGTCGGATGATCGGCCGCGCTGTGGCTCGCTGCATTGCTTCGCTCGTCGAGGCCGGGCATGGCAACGGTGTTAGCAGCGTTCGACCGCGTTAGCGATTAAACTTCTCGCGGTGATCGAACGTGTCGTGCGTGAGCTTGAGGCGAGGCTCGATCGTTCCCCAAGCACCGGTGTTGAAGTGCTCGTTATCGGTGAAAATCAGCCCGCGGCCCCCGAGCGTCACCGTGCCGCCGGAGTCGACCTGGATCGTCTTGCCGGCGAGCACCGAGAGCTTGCTCGTCAGTTTTACGTCTCCCTGGAAGCGCAGCGTGGAGGCGCCCTCGGCGTAAAGCTTGATCAACTGGGTGGCATTGAACCGCGTGCCATTGATGACGAGCGCATCCGTGCCGTCGGCGAACCCACGGACGCGAATGGCTTGGGCGACCAGGTGCGCATCGCCCAGCCGGACCACTCCGGGCGTGGCTATCGCGTTGCCCTGGTCATCGGCGGCCTTGATGAAGGCATCGATCGTCAAATTGCGCCGCGCCAGGAGGAGCGCGGCGGTGTCGACCTGAATGCCGGCGCGGAGCGCGGCCAGTTTGAGATTGCTCGCCAGCGAGCGGAGCTCGCTCGAATTCCGAATGGTGATCCCCGTGTGATAGGTCTCGCTCCCGACCGAGACCGGGCCGCGGGCCGCCACCTTCGAGTTATCGATCTGAATCGTGCCGGCGGCGGGCCCACCCCGCAGGGCGATCGAGCCGCCCGTGAGCGTGCTCTGGTCGATCAGCACATCGCCTGCCTCGGGGCTGATCGAGAGCAGCTCCGTGCGCCTGGTCGCATTTCCGGCCAGCAGGTGCGCGCCGCTCATCTCCAGGCCGTAGCCGACCTTGAACGAAAGACCGACGCCGGCCGGCGTGTGGACCAGTGCATCGGGGCTGATCTTGAGCCGGTCGAAACCCGGTTCGTTGGTATCGGTGTTGAACTGCAGGACCATCGGGTCGCTGGCAAAAAATGTGCGCGAGACACTGATGTGGCCGGACAAGGTCGGATTCGCGACTGGCTGCTGTTTTGGGATAGTCGCATTCGGATCTTCGACCACGTAATCGGGCAGCAGCCGCACATTGAGCACGTGAGTGCGGCCGGCGTTGTCGCGATTGCGCGCGAAGATTTTATTGGAGACGGACGGGACCGCGCTGACGCGGGGGGCGAACTGAAAAGTGCGTTCGCGCGCGATGAAGGCGGGATCGCTCAGCGTATCGGGAATCTCGAAGAACGCCTGGTCGTCCGGAATGGCCAGGCGGGCGGCCGTTCGTGCTTCCACGAGGGAACGCCGCTGAATTTCGACGCTGTTGTCCAAGCCACGCAGCAGCAGGTCGGTCGTCTGCAAGTCGCCCCGCTGCAGTCCGATCACCTGCTGGCCGGTGACCGCCTTGATGTTCCCGGCGGTCGCGAGCTCGCTGAAACCCTTGCCCACGAGGGTGCTGGTCGCCGCCAGCCGCTGCACGTCCACCTCCACGGGTTCCGGCAGACGCCGGTCGCTCGGATTGATCACGAGCATCTGGCCGGGACGCAGGCTCTCGTATTCCCCGGCGAGCGAATCGAGGGCCACGGTGACGTTCCCTTCCAGCACGACCACCTTCAGCGAGCGGCCCGGTTCGAACGCCACCTGCACCGTCCCTTTGACCTTCAGCCGATAGCCCGGCGCTCTGACTTCGATCGTCTTGCGGAACTGGCCGGGGGCGCTCGCGACGAGCGTGACGCCCTGCCGCAAGGCGAGACCGCCCGCGGATGTCTCCACCGCCGCGTGCTCGCCGACCCGCGCCAGGCCCTTGGGCAAGGTCAGTTCGGATTTGCTTTGAGCGCCCGTGGTAAAGGCGGCGCCGGGCGGGAGCGCGGTGTCGACGGGAGCGCTCGCGCGGCCAAACACGCGGTGGACCACGGCCGCCGGCTCGGCCGCCGGGAGGCTGGCGGAAAAGAGGAGCAGTAGGAGGGCGAGCGGAGTGCGCATTGGTTGCAGGTTAGAAAGAGAGCCGGAGGCTCAGGCTGCCGCCGGCCACGAGGTTCTGATAATCGCCAAAGGCCGCGTTCGAAGTATCCGACGTGAAGCTCACACTCGCACCCAGCCGTGCCCAATCCGTCAGATCATAAGTCGCATCCAGCGCCAGGATATGGTTCCAATCCGTCCGCGACGTGTGGCTGTATCGGTAATAAGCGCCGCGATAGGAGAGCACGGTATTGAGGTGCTCGGTCAGCCGGAGCGAGTAACCGAGCGTCAGCCCGTACTCCTCACGCGCCGCGCTGCGGGGGTCCGTATCCAGCGGAAGATCTGCCTCCAGCCCGGCGGAGATTTGCTGGCCGCGGCTGATCTTCCACACTTTTTGCAGGCCAAGCTCGGCCACGTGACTGGTCAGCAGCGTGCTGCCGAAGCCCGCTTCCGTAATGCGCTCCAAGCGATAACGGGCAAACAGGAAGGTATCGTCCAGCTTCGGCACTTGCAGGAGCAAGCCGCCCTGAAATCGCGTCAGGTCGAAATCGAGCGCGTTGTATCGGGCGTAGCGGAAAAAATACTCCTGCAGGCCGAAGTCCAGGAAGACGGGACCCTTGATCCGATTGGTGTACGAGATCGTCGCGCCATAGCGGCCGTACCAGTCTCCGTGGCGATCGGAGGGAGTGAGCGCGACGTTGTTCGTATAAAAGAATTGCCCATCCGCGCTCGCCGTCCATGGCTCCGGGTGGGCTCTGCGATTCACGATCTCCTGCTCGCCGAAATCGCGGCCATACGCGGCACTGCCGGAGCCGGCAGTGAGCGTCGCGCCGGACTGGGCGGCCGTATTCCGCAGAGGCGCGAGCGCGGGCGGAGCGGACTGTGCCGCCACGTCGCGCCGCGTTTCCGGCAGCAGCGTCTGCGCGTGCGCTCCGGCAACCGCGAGCCACAGGGCAGCGGAGAGAAAGTGGGATAGGCGGAGCCGCATGGGGCGTTTGGACAAGCGGTGGACACCGATGTCAGACCCAGCACCGCCGCCTCTCTTGGAAAGAAACACCCACCCTCGTGCTGAGAATCACCGGGTTCATACGATGACAGGACACACGGTCAGGGCCAGCAGGTTGTTCACGTCGAGATACCCGCCGCCCACACACTTGGTGGCCAGCCCCGCCACCGGCTGGCAGGTCGTGATGAGGGCCTGCTTGGTCGACGGCGCGTCGCATCCGTTCTTCATCATGTAGAGCACGGCCGCGGCGCTCACCTGCGGCGCCGCGAAGCTGGTGAAGGTTTTCATGAGATAACCCTGCGTTGGGACCTCCGCGCCGCCGGCATCGTGTTCCGGAATGTATCCCGTTGGTTTGGGAGCGGTGGCCAGTTTCCACCAGGTGCTCCAGATCGTGTCGCCGGGCGCCATCAGGTGAACGCTCGCCTGTCCATAATTCGAAGCCGTGCCGGTGCCGGCCCCCTGCAGCGCGTCGGTCATGTCGGTGGCGCCGACATTCACAATGAAGGGGCTCGGATAACAGCCGGGGAAAACTGGAGTCGCGTCGAGATCCTTG
>DASYIS010000419.1:0-6505 GCA_035997375.1 Chthoniobacteraceae bacterium | reverse complement strand
AACCGGAGGCGGCCGCCCGACGCTGGCCGCGCTCCTTTTCCATTCCCTTCCCGCTCCGCCGCGGGCACGCTTTTTCGCCCCGATGAACGAACCCGAGCACAAGGCTGCCAGCTTCTACTCGGGCGTGGGCTGGGAAGATGTGGAGGGCGTGACCGAGGACGCGCGGCGCTGGGAGGATCTGCGCGAGCATGCGCGCGCGTACGTGAGTGCCTGCCGGCTGCGCGTCTTGCGGCATCTCCCGGCGCAGGGGGAGAACCTCCTCGACATGGCCTCGGGGCCGATCCAGTACCCGGAGTACCTCGAGTTCTCGCGGCATTTCAAAACGCGCCATTGCGTCGATCTCTCCGCGCCGGCGCTCGAAAAAGCGAAGCAGCGGATCGGCGGGCACGGGCGCTTCTGGCACGGCAGCTTTTTCGATTTGCCGCTGGAGGAGAACTTCTTCGATGCCGCGATCAGCCTGCACACCATCTACCACATGGACCGCGATCAGCAGGAGAAAGCGGTGCGCAAACTGGTCGCGGTGACGAAGCCGGGCCGGCCCGTCGTCATCGTCTACAGCAATCCCGATACGCTCGTCTCGCTCCCCTTTCGGCTCGCGCGCCGGCTCAAGCGCTTCCTGCTGCGCCGCGGCGGAGAGCGCGACACGGACCTCTATTTCCATGCGCACCCCGTCGCGTGGTGGCGGCGCTTCGAGGACATTGCGGAGGTGCGGCTTTATCCGTGGCGCTCGTTCGACGCGCTCTGGCAAAAGCGGCTCGTGCCCGACAATGCGCTCGGCGCGTGGCTGCTGCGCCGGCTCTTCGCGCTGGAGGATCGCTTCCCGAATTTCTTCGTGCGCCATTTTCAATATCCCATGATCGTGCTGACCAAACACGGCGGCTGAACATCCCGATGCGCATCACCATCGTTACTCCCACGCTCAATCGCGCGGACCATCTCCCGATGGCGATCGAGAGCGTCCTGCAGCAAGGCCACGACAACGTGGAGCACATCATCGTCGACGGCATGTCGACCGACAACACGATGGAAGTGCTCGCGCTCTACCCGCACCTGCGCGTGATCCAGGAACCGGATACCGGACTCTACGAAGCGCTGAACAAAGGCATCCGCGCGGCGACGGGGACGATCATCGGCCACCTGAACAGCGACGACTGCTACACGCCCGGCGCGTTCGAGGCGGTGCTGAAGGCCTTCACGCCCGGGATGGAAGTCGTCTCCGGCGGCGCGGAGATTCTCGAGGACGGGCATCGCGTGAAGCAGCGCTACCTCCACGAGGACGAGATCGGGCTCACGTTTTTCAACGTCACCGCCGGCCCGCTCATCCCCAATGCGCGCTTCATCAGCAAGCGGCTCTATCAGCTCGTCGGGCTGTACAATCTCAAGTATCGCGTGGCCGCCGATCGCGAGTTTCTCTTTCGCGCGCTGATGGCCGGGCCGCGCGCGACGGAGATCGAGCAGGTGCTCTATCAATATCGCTGGCACCCCGGCTCGCTGACGTTTTCCGACAATCCCGAGCGCGAAGCGCGCTGGCGCGAGGAGTACCTGGAGCTCGCGGAGGGTTACCTCGACCGCAAGGATCTCACGCTCGATGCCGTGGAAGGAGCGCGCCTGTGGCATCTCCGCGAGAGCGCGCAAGCGGCGACGCGCGCGGTGCTCGATCGCGAGTGGAAGAAGGCGGGCGGCTACGCCCGTCGCGGCGTCCGGCGCAATCCCAAGTGGCCGGTCGACTTTCTGCGGCACCTCGCCGGCGCCGTGCTGAGGCGATGAAGATGACTCGCCCAAGCAAGACCCGCTGCGGCGGAGCCGCCCCAAAAACCTGTGTAGAGGCGGCTCTCTGTGAGCCTAAGCGAACAGGTGCCGCCTCTAATATCTTGAGCGTCTTCCATGGAACGCGCACCCAGACAAAGTTGGAGGCGGCACCTGTTCGCCTAGGCTCACAGAGAGCCGCCTCTACACAGCGGTCGAGAACTGGCGTACGCGCCGGCGCCCTGCGAAAACCGGCATGAAGGTCAGCGTCCTGCTCCCGATCTACAATCGCGCGCACACGCTGCCGCGCTGCCTTGCGAGCATCCGCGCGCAGACGTTCGCCGACTGGGAGCTGATCGCGGTCGACGACGGCTCGAGCGACGGCTCGGCGGACTTGATCGCCGGCGATCCGCGTTTTCGCCTGCTGCGGCACGAGGTGAACCGCGGAGCCGCCGCCGCGCGCAACACCGCCCTCGCCGCGGCGGAGGGGGAATTCGTCGCGCTCATCGACTCCGACGACGAGTGGTTGCCGCAAAAGCTCGAACGCCAACTTGCGTGTCTGCAAGAGCGCGGCGCGGATGGTTGTGGGTGCGAATACTGGGCGGTCGACGGCGCGAGCGAGCAGCGCATCTCGCTGCCCGCGCCGGCTTCGTGGGCGGAGGAACTGCACGTCCGCTGCGGACTCGGCAACGGCACCACGCTCCTTGCGCGCCGCGAGTGCCTGCGCGCAATCGGCCCGCTGGATGAGCGACTGCGGATCTACGAGGACTGGGACTGGATGCTGCGCTTCGCGATCCGCTTCCGCTACACCGTGCTCGAGGAGCCGCTGGCGCGCGTGCACTTCTCGGGTCCGCGCGATCCGGTCACCTTCGCGAACAGCGCGGAGCGGTTCCTGGAGAATCACGCCGCGGAATTCCAGCGCCTCGGCTCGGCGCACGCGGCAACCGTGCGCAGCCTCCACTATGAATACGTCGCCGCGAACGCGCTCGCGCAGCGGCGGTTCGCGCTCGGGTGCGCGTACGTCTGGAAGTCGGTCGCCGCCGCGCCGTTGCGCCGGCCACTCATCCTTGGCGCGCTGCCGGTGGCGGGGATCGATGCGTTGCTCGGAACGTCGCTGCTGGCACGGGTGATGAAATGACAGGGGCCCCGGGTAGGGCGGGCGTCCCGCCGGCGTCCCGCCGCCCCGGCGGGCATCTTGCCCGCCTCGGCCCTCCCGAAAGTCACGCTCTGTCAGCAAATCGTCGCGTCGGGCGAGACGCCCGCCTCAATTTATTCAGAAGCCGGCGTCGATGCTGCAGGGCTGCTATTCGCGTCGGGCGAAGACGCCCTCCGCGGCGGGCAAGATGCCCGCCCTACCCGAGGCCCCTGCGCTGCTTGCGCAGCCCAAAAGATGCCGGCGCAGCCGCGCACCACGAAGGTGCGCCGACTGCGCCGGACGTAAATTCTTGTCGGAGGGGTGTGGAGAGTTTACTTGGCGGCGAGGACGGCGTCCTTGGCGGCCTTGGCGACACGCACTTTCACCACGGTCTTCGCGGCGATCTTGATCTTGTCGCCGGTCTTGGGGTTGATGCCGGTGCGGGCTTTGCGCTTCTGCTTCACGAGCTTGCCGATGCCGGGGAGAACGAACTCGCCCTTCTTCTTCGTCTCGCGATAAGCGATCTCGACGAGCGCGTCGAGGAAGGCGACGGCGGTCTTTTTGTCGGTTCCGACTTGTTCGGCCAGCGTCGTTTGCAGCTGGGTCTTGGTCATGCGTTGGATCTTGGGAGTAGCCATAGGGTGGCTGCCTTTATCTCTCCTGCACCGAGGGCTTCAACAAAAAACCCAAGAAAATCAGGGTTTTTTCGCAAGAGAGCGCGCCGCGAGCTCACGGGTTCGTAGTTCCGCCTTCAGGCGGCCAGGCGTTCACTCGCGGGACGGCGTCCGCTCGTAGGCGTCGCGTGAGCCGCGGCAGTCGCCTGGCCGCCTAAAGGCGGAACTACGAACGGGACACCCGCCCGCAGTCGCGCAGCATGCCGGAAATCGTCGGCAAAATGGGCTCGCGGTGAAGCTCGGCCACCGTCGCGTGCAGCCGTTGCGACCAGTTTTCCGAGCCGGCGACGCCGGGCAGATTGAATCGCTCGGTCCGCCCGAAGAGGTCGGTGATCATCGCGACCGCGATCCACGAATTCGAGCAGAAGAGCGCGCGCAACAACGCGTGGTGCAGCTCCGGCGTGAACTCGCGCGGCGGCTCAGGGAGGCCGGCAAAGCGCGCGAGGAGGTGCAGCTCGTGCCGCGCGCCGCCGTCGTTCTTCTCGGCCGCGCGGCTGAGCTGATCCCACGCGGCTTTCAACGTGTCGTGATCGTGCGTGCCGTACATCACGAGCGAGAGCCGCTCATAGTCCGAGCCGGGGATGAGGCTCCCGTCGTGCCGCTTTTCCCAGGCCGGGATTTTGTAGCCGGCGATGCCGAGGTGCGTGAGATTCGGGCGCACGTAGTCGGGCACTTCGCCGAGGTCTTCGCCGATCACGCGGCCGGCGCCCGCTTCTTCCAAAATGACGCGCAGGTACTCTTCGCCTTCGCGGCGATTGGCGTCCTTGTTTTCCCAAGTGTCATCGGGACGCGGCTGAAAACCGGGGAACTGCCCGTTCGTCCGCGCGCGCGCTTCGTCGCCGGTGAGCGGGAGGAATTCGCCATTGCGATCCGGCGTCCACGGGAAGCCGTAGATGCGGTAAAAGCCGAGCACGTGGTCGATGCGAAAGAGGTCGAAAAACTCGCGCACGCCGCGCACGCGTTGCCGCCACCAATGGAAACCGGTGCGGCGATGCGCCGGCCAATCGTACAACGGAATGCCCCAGTTCTGCCCCCACTTCTGCACGAAGGCGTCGTGCTTGAAGATGCGGTCCGGCGGCGTGCCGCCACACCACCCCTGGCGAAAGAGCTCCGGGTTCGCCCAGACATCGGCGCTCTGGTAGGAGACGCCAAACGGGATGTCGCCCATGAGCGCGACGCCGCGCTTTTCCGCGTGCGCCTTGGCCGCGCGCCATTGCGTGAAGGCGACCCACTGCACGTAGGCGTAGTAGAGTCGCTGCCGCGCGAGGGCGTGCGCCTTGCGCGTCGGGAGCGCCGCTTCCCACGCCTGGGCTGCGGCAAAGGTGCGGTGCTCCGCCGGCCAGGTGTCCCAGCGCTCGCCGTGGTGCTCGTCGAGCAGCACGTGAAAGAGCGTGTATTGGTCGAGCCATTCAGCCTGACTCTCCGCGAACTGCCGGAACTCCTCGGCGCGCGCCGTCTTCCGCGTGAAATGGTTGCGGCGAAAGCGCACGAACGCCGCGTCGAGCAGCGCGTGCTTGAGCGGCTTCACCACGCTGTATTCGACCTTCGTCGAGTCGAGCACGGCGCGATCAACCCCGGAGAGTGCCTTCGCGAACTCGTCGGCCCGCAGATCCGGCAGGTGCTCGGGCGTGGTGCGGATCGTCGTCGGATCGAGCGAGCGCGAGGAGATCGCGTTGTACGGACTGTGATCGCCGCCGGTCTCGTTGATCGGGAGGATTTTCACCACGCGAAACCCGGTCGCCGCCGCCCAGTCGATGAACTCGATGAGCG
Source organism: Chthoniobacteraceae bacterium (assembly GCA_035997375.1). Taxonomy (GTDB): domain Bacteria; phylum Verrucomicrobiota; class Verrucomicrobiia; order Chthoniobacterales; family Chthoniobacteraceae; genus DASYIS01. Next base: position 1,180 of record DASYIS010000419.1, on the reverse strand, counting down.
ACACCGCATCGCCGATCCCGAGATCGCCCGCGCCGCGGATGGCGAAGATGGGCACCAGCACGCCGGCGATTCGGTGATCGGGATCGAGATTCATAGGCGGGAGGTGCGCGAGAGAAATGAAGGGGAAGCCATGCGGGTGCAACTTACTTCGTGAGACCGCCGCGCGTTGGCGGGGTCGAAGTTGGCGGCGCGGCACTCAAAAGAGGCGCGTATCCGCGCACTCACGGCTGCCACCGAATGTCCCTCGCCCGCGCCCCGCGCCTTACGGGTGGGCGGGGTCCGGGTACTTCTTCTTGTCCTTGCCCTTCGGCTTGTCCTGGGGCGCGACGTTGACCACCACATTCGTCGAGGGGCGGGTGCCGGTGTGGGGCGCCGGGCGATACGGTTCGCGCGAACCCGGATGGGTCGAGACGGCCACGGTCGTGGTGTTGCCCGCATGTCCATAGCCGCCGCCATTTCCCGAGTGGGTCCGCGGTGGATACGGGTTGCCGGAGTTCACGGTGGCGTAGGTGTGCGTGCGCGAGGTGCCCGAGTGCGCGACTTCCGGCGCGACCACGACCGTGCGCGAGCGATCCTCATAGTGCCGATCATGCCGATCGTAGCGGTCATAGCGATCGCCCCGGTCGACCGTCTCATAGCGACGGCCATAGTACGGGCCGGCGTCATCGTCATACGGCCGCTCGCGATAGCTGCCGCCATACGCATGCCGATGGTACTCCCGGCCGCCCCCGCGATCCCCATCGCCGTATTCGCCGCAGCCGCTCAGGAGCAGCAGACCGGAGCCGGCCAGGAGACAAGGGAGGAGGAGGCGAAGAGAGAGTTTCATAGTGGACGCAGGCGCGAGGGGTTGAGGGGAAGGACTCCATTGGAGAGACCTTCCGCAGGATTAACGGCCGGCCTCATCCGCGTCAACGTTTCGCTCGGACAAACGAAGCGGCCATCAACTCATTTCCTTTTCGTGTATTTGGTGTATGTCGTGGAAAGCCCCCTCCCCTCATGCCTCTCTCCCGCCGCTCGTCGCTGAAACACCTCGCCGCCGCCGTGCTCGGCGCTCCCCTCCTCGCCGCCGCCACGGAGTCCGCGCCCGGCGTGAAGCACGGCCGCATCAAGCAATCGATCGTCCCCTGGTGTTTCAAACCCCTCACCGTGCCGGAGTTGGCGCAACACGCGGCGAAGCTCG
>DASYIS010000418.1:0-1551 GCA_035997375.1 Chthoniobacteraceae bacterium | reverse complement strand
TCAGCCAGCGCGAGGCGCACCATGAGCACGATGTGCCGGAAAAGCGCCGAAGGCCCCCCGGAACGCCGGTGCCGGTCGCGCGCGTTCGCCTTCGGTGCCGGGGCTGGCGGCGGCGTCGGGGCCGGCGGTATTTCGCCCTCGCCGGGGGTGCCGACATGCGGATCCTCGGGGGGATTCGCCGGCTCCCCTTCCACTTCCTCGATCAACGGGGCGCCGGAACGATCTTCGACCTGGACGCTCGCGCCCTCCGCTTCACCGAGCATTTCCATCTGGACCCGAACCAAGCCGTCGATCGCAGCGATTTCCGCCGCCTCGGCCGGCGTGGGCTTCCCGTCCAGGTCGCCCGCCAGATCGATTTCCACCGCCGCCTCGGCGCCGTCGTCCAGCGCCGCCTCGGCGCCGTTGTCCCCGGCCGCCGCGCTGCCGTTCAGCGCCGGCCACGGAGCCCGCGCGGGATGATCCGGATTTTCCAACATGGTCGAGCGCGTGGCATCCTCGACTCCCTTGGGCGGCGCGGCCGTCTCGACGGTGAACGTATAGACGCGGTCCGCTTTGCCGGCGACGAGCTTGGAGTCGTGGGTCACCATGATGACGGCCGTCCCCCGCTCCCGGGCCGCCGCCTGCAGCTCGTCGAGGACCTTGGCGGCCAGCAGTTGGTCCAGCGAGGCCGTCGGCTCATCCGCCAGCACCACCTCGGGGTCGTGCGCGAGCGCCCGGATGATCGCGGTGCGCTGGCGCTGCCCGCCGGAAAGGCTGGCCGGCCGTGGAGCGAGGTGCTTCTCCATCTCCACCTGACGCGCGAGGTCCGCCACGGCACGCGCGCCGTTTTTCAATCCGTTGAGCCGGCAGGAGAGCAAGGCATTCGCCTTGGCGGAAAGAAACTTCAGCAAGCCGCCGCTTTGCAAGACGTACCCGAAATGCCGGCGCCGGAGACGCGCCCGGCTCCGCTCCGACAATTTCCTGACCTGGGCGTAGCTGCTGTCGCGAAAACCAAGGCTGAACGTCTCCTCGCCTTTGTCGCAAGCCAGGATCAGCCCGAGCATATCGAGCAGCGTGCTCTTTCCACACCCGCTCGAGCCGATGATCACGACGAATTCGCCCGGGAAGACATCGAAGGCCGGAACGACCAACTCGAACTGGTGGTCGCTCGTCCGCCGAACTTTGCGGAGGTTGCGAATGCAGACGATCGGTTGCGGAGGAACGTCCCCTTCGGTAACCGGCGCGGCCTCCCGACCGTTGGGCGCGCCGGCTGGAGACTGCGGGTGGTTCGGGGCCATGACCCGTTCAGGGAAGTTGCTCCAGCGGAAGCTGCGCCACGTAGTCCTGCGGATCGTCTCCCTCGCGCAACGCCTTCCAGTAGGTGCTGTTCTCGTCGATTTTCTGGAAGAGCTGCAAGCGCGCCTCCAGACTGGAGACGAACTTGTTGCGCTCGGTCGCGCTCATCGCCGCCCATTCGCCCGCCGACACTTGCAGCGCGAGCGATTCGTAGGGCAGCAGGTTGCGCAGATAGCCGAGGTCCGCCTGGGCGTGGCCGAAATCAGACTCCGAAAT
>DASYIS010000417.1:0-16220 GCA_035997375.1 Chthoniobacteraceae bacterium | reverse complement strand
AGGTGCAGGAGACGATCTGCCCGACCACGACCACGGCCGAGATGAGGAGGATCGGGCCGGCGTATTTCACCAGCAGCACCGGGTCGATGAGCAGGCCGATCGAGACGAAAAAGACCGCGCTGAACAGGTCGCGCACCGGATGCGTCAGCGCCTCGATCTTCGCGATCTGCCGCGCCTCGGCGATGATGGCGCCGATCAAAAACGCGCCGAGCGCCACGCTGTACTCGAGCTTCACCGCGAGCAGCGAGACGCCGAAGCAGAGCCCGACGACCGTGATGAGGAGCATCTCGTCGCTGCGGAATTTCGCCACGTAATTGAGCAGCCGCGGCACCGCGATCAGCCCGACCACGAGCAGCGTCCCGAGAAATGCGCTGAGCTTGAGCAGCGTGGAACCGACCGCCCCCGCCTCCAGCTTGCCGGTGGCCGCAAAGCCCGAGAGGAGCGCGATCATCACCACCGCGAGGATGTCTTCCACGATGAGAATGCCGAAGATCAGCCGCGCAAACGGCTCCTTCGCCTTGCCGAGTTCCTGGAGCGCCTTGAGGATGATCGTGGTCGAGGAGATGGAGAGGATCGCCCCGAGGAAGACGCTGTCCATTTCCTTCCACCCAAAGCCGCGGCCGAGCTCGTAGCCGGCCCAGACCATGAGCAGAATCGCGAACATGGCCGCGATGAGCGCCGTCGCGCCGACCTCCTTCAGCTTGCGCAGGCTGAACTCCAGCCCGAGCGAGAACATGAGGAAAATGACGCCGAGCTCCGACAGCGTCTGGATCGCATGCTCATCCTTGATGAGCGGCCCCGGCGTGTGCGGCCCGATGATGACGCCGGCCAAAATGTAGCCGAGCACGACCGGCTGTTTGAAGCGGCGAAAGAGCACCGTCACGATCGCGGCGACGATCATGACGAGGGCGAGGTCTTGAAGAAATGTGGCGTGCTGCATGGCGGTGGCCGAATGATCAAACCACAAAGTCCAGAGACCAAATAAGCTCCAAAAGGCAAAGGCCAATATCCAAACGCACCAGCGCGCGGCGGTGGTTCCCTTGGATCTCAATCGCTCGTCCTTTCCTCGTGACGAAACTGAGAGACTGTGTGGAAACGCGCGCCGGAGCAGGTGCAGGCGGCCCCGGGTAGGGCGGGCGTCCCGCCCGCCGCGGAGGGCGTCTTCGCCCGACGCGAATAGCAGCCCCCACGCAGACGCACCATCCCGGAAAGAATCGAGGCGGGCAAGATGCCCGCCGGGGCGGGCGGGACGCCCACCCTACCCGGGGCCAACTGCACCTGTTGCGGCGCGCGTTTTCACGCAGGCTCTCTGTTTCGCCACGAGGGCGTTTGGCTAGCGCGGACCAAACAGCGCGCGGCTGCGGTTTCCTTGGAGCTTGATCCTTGGTCCTTTGGCCTTCGTTTATTTGACCCTTGGTGCCTGTGGCTTGGAGTTTTCCGGCCTCGCCGGGCGCTACGGTTTCGCTGCCTTGTTAAAATCACCGGCCTTCACGGAGATCATCCGCGAGTAATCGAGATACTTCTTCACGACCGCGTTCACTTGTTCGGCGGTGAGTTTTTTCACCAACTCCTCGCGGCCGGCGTCGAAAGTGAAGTCGCGCCCGAGGTACAGGTATTCCGCCAGCGTGCCGGCCAGCGAGCCGTCGCTCGCGCGGGAGACTTCGCGGGCCTTGAGCCAGCCGCTGCGCGCGGCCTCCAACTCCTCCGACGTGAAGCCCTCGCGCGCCGCACGCTCGATCTCCTCGCGGAAGGCCGTCTCGAGCCGCGCGACGTTTTGCGGGTTGTAGATCATCGAGGCACGGAAGTTGGCGCTCTTATCGAGCGCGCTCGCACCGAAACCGCCGCCCACACCGTAGCTAATCCCCTCCTTCTGGCGGATGCGCGTGGCGAGGCGGGAGTTCAAAAAGCCTCCGCCGAGCATATAGCCGCTGAGCGACACGGCGGGGTAATCGGGATCGTCGTCGCGCATGGGAAAACCATAGCCGGCGACATACACGGCGTTCGCCTTTTCCGGCGTCAGGATCGTCTCCGCCTTGGCGGAAACGTCGCGATAATCCTCACCCATGCGCTTGTAGGGCGCGGGGCTGATCCAGTCGGCGAACGCTTCGCGCAACAGCGGCTCCATCGCCTTCTGGTCGAAGTCGCCGACGATGGCGGCGGTGGCGTGATTCGCGCCGTAGAACGCGCGGTGAAACTCCTGCAGTTGCGCGACCGTCAGCGACTTCGTGGCCGCGATCTCCTCCTCCACCGTGCGCGTGTAGCGCGGATCGTCGGCCGTGTAGTAGGGACGCGAGAGGCGCGAAAACGTGATGCCGGCGAGCGCCTGCGGATCGGTTCGCTGCTGCTCCAGCGCCGCCAGCGACTCCTGCCGCATTTTCTCGAATTCATCCGCCGGGAAGGACGGCTCGCGCAGCATCTCGCGGACGAGCTTCAGCACTTCGGCGAGGTGTTCCTGGTCGGTCTCGAGGCTGGCGGTCACCGACGATGCGCCTCCACCGATGCTGACGCGGGCCTTCAGCTTATCGAGCAAGTCCTTGATCTGCTGATGCGTCTTTTGCTTGGTCCCCTTGTTCAGCATGCTCGCCGTATACTCGGCGATGACCGCCTTGTTTTGCAGTGTCTCCAGGGTGCCGAAACGCAACGTGATCGTGGCGGTGACCGATTCACCGCGCGTCTTCTTGGTCAGGAAGGCGTACTTCAAACCCTGCTCGGCGGCCCCGCGGGTCGTCCGCTTCTCGATGTTGGCCGGCGACGCATCGAAATCTTCACCCTGCGCGATCGGCGGGCGGCCTTTGTAATCCTTTAACATCGCCGTCAGGTCCGGCGCCTCGGGCACCTCGGCGCGGTCGGCATTCGCCTCGGGAATGAACAGCCCGATGGTGCGATTGGACGGCTTGAAGTAAGTCGCCGCGACGCGCGTGACATCGGCCACGGAGACTTTTTCCAACTCATCGCGCTCATAAAACGCGAGCCGCCAGTCGCCCAGCGCGATCGATTCACTTAAGCGCAACCCAAGGCTGTCGGAGCGCTTAAGCGACATCTCAAATCCTTTTAGCAAGCGCGTCCGAGCCCTGGTGACTTCGGCTTCGGTCGGCGGCTCCTTGGTCAAGCTTTCGATTACTTGAAGCATCGCGGCTTGCGCGGCGGGCAGCGATTGCTCCTGCCGCACTTCCGCGGTGAACCCGATGGTGCCGGCCTCGGCAAACCCGGAAACGCTATGACTCACCCGCGCGGCCTTCTTGGACTCCACGAGCGCCTGGTACAGCTTGCCCGCCGGCTCATCGACCAGCAGCAGGCCCAGCACGTCGAGCGCGGCATTGTCCGGATGCGAGCCGGGCGCGGAGCGAAACATGCAGGAGACGACTTGCACGTCGCCGGTGCGGCGGAGGGTCACCTGCCGCTCGCCATCCTGTTGCGGCTCCCGCGTGTAGGTCTTTTGCAACACGCGCGCCGGCTTGGGGATCGGACCAAAGGCGCCTTTGATCAGGTTGAGCGTCTTTGGCTCGTCGAACTTACCCGCGACGACCAGGACCGCATTGTCGGGTTGATAGTACTTCTTATAGAAAGCCTGGAGCCGCTCGATCGGCGCGCCCTCGATATCCGACTTTTCGCCAATGGTCGAATGACCGTAGTTATGCCAGTTAAAGATCACCGGCAGCATGCGCTTTTGCAGCACCGAGAAAGGATTGTTTTCCCCGCGCTCGTATTCATTGCGCACGACGCTGAACTCTTTCTCCAAGTCGGCGCGCGCGATATTGGAGTTAACCATCCGGTCGGCCTCCATCTCGAGCGCCCAGCGGAGGTTTTCCTCCGTCGCCGCGACCGTCTCATAGTAATTGGTGCGATCGAGCCACGTCGTGCCGTTGGCCCGCGCGCCGTGCTCCGTCAACTCCTGCGGAATGTTCGGCCGCTTCGGCGTCCCCTTGAAGACCATGTGCTCGAGCAAATGGGCCATGCCCGTCTCGCCGTAGTCCTCGTGGCGCGATCCGACTTTATAGGTGATGTTCACCGTCACGATCGGTCGCGAAGGATCGAAAAAGAGCAGCGCGTGCAGCCCGTTCGGGAGTGTATATTCATTGATCCCCTCGACCGAGGTCACGCGCTCGATGCCCCCCGGCAGGGCGGGGGACTGGGCCGTGGCCATGACTGGCAGGAGCGAGAGAGCGAGGGCGGCGAGGCTGATGGGGGGCAGCAATTTCATCGGGCGAGAATACCGATCAGCCTGCGGGCGTCCAGCGTCATGGAGGCGCGCGTTTCTCGCGTCAATGTCGGTGAAAAACGGCCGGCCGGCGGCGCGGTCGCCATCGTAACCTTCCCGCCTTCGTGGTGCGCGAATTCGAAGCTCCGGTTGTAGCCACGGCCCTGTGGGCCGTCTGCACGCGACCAATGCGCTATGGCCCGAACCACGCTCCGCCCGCCGCGTGTTCGATGCGTCCAAACGGCCCACAGGGCCGTGGCTACAACCGGATGCCGCGGCGGCGCATTCTTCGATGTTTGGAACGCTTCGCGCGAAACGGCGCACCCCCGGCGGAAACGGCCCCATCCTCCCTGCTTGACTCTCCTTCCCCGACCGCTCCAGAGTGCCCGCCCGCGAATTTCTTCGCGCGACTTCCCCCGTTCCATTTCAAAAACGCTCCAACCCATGCGCTTCGGTCTCAACTCGTTCCTCTTCGCCTCGCCGTTCACCAACGACAGCGTGAAGCTCTTCAAGAAATTCAAGGATTGGGGGTTCGACACGATTGAGATCCCGATCGAGGACCCGAGCCACATCGATCCCGCCAAGGTCAAGGCCGCGGCGGACAAGGCCGGCATCGCCATCGGCTCCGTCTGCGCCTGCATGGGGCCGGGACGCGATCTCCGCGGCAGCCCCGAGGAGCAGAAGACCGGGTCGGATTACGTCAAGGCGATCATCGACCAGGCCGCCGTGCTCGGCTGCCCGAAAGTGATCGGACCGATCTACTCGGTCGTCGGCCTCGCGGATGCGCATGAGGACGCGGAGCGAAAACAGCAGTTCGATCTCGTGGTGAAGAACCTCAAGCCGCTCGCCGCGCACGCCGCCACGAAGGGGATCGAGCTTTGCATCGAGCCGCTCAACCGCTTCGAGACCGATTTCCTCAACACCGTCGACCAGGGGCTGAAACTCCTCAAGGCCGTCGGCGCGAAGAACGTGAAGCTCCACCTCGACACCTTCCACATGAACATCGAGGAGAAGAATCAGCCCGACGCCATCCGCCGCACCGGCAAGCTCCTCGGCCACTTCCACGCCTGCGGCACGGACCGCGGCACGCCCGGCGGCGACTCGCTCCAGTGGAAGCCGATCGTCGCCGCGCTGAAGGAGGTCGGGTACGACGGCGACGTCGTCATCGAGTCCTTCACCACCGACGTGAAAGTCATCGCCCGCGCCGCGGCCATCTGGCGCAAGATCGAGCCGAAGCGCGAGGACATCGCGGTCAAGGGGCTCGCCAATCTCCATGCGTTCTTCGGCCGCAAGCCTGCGAAAGCCAAAACCGCGGTGGCTAAGAAATAGGTCCGCGCCTGATTTTCACTGAACCCATTCGACATTTTATGAAACTGCTTCCCGCACTTCTCGCCCTCGCGCTCCTCCCCGTCGCCGTTTGCGCCGCCGATGAGGAGGGCAAACCGAAACTCAACGCCGCCAACGAACCCGATCTCGCGGTGCGCAAGGTCGGCAAGCCCTCGCCCATTTTCAACGGCAAGGACCTCGAGGGGTGGGCCGGCAACAAGACCTTCTGGTCGGTGAAGGACGGGGCGATCACCGGGCAGACGACCCCCGAGAATCCCGCCAAGCACAACACCTTCCTCGTCTTTACCGGCGGCACGGTCGAGAACTTCGAGCTCACCTTCAAGTACAAGATCACGGCGCAGAACGACAAGGGCTTCGCCAACTCCGGCGTCCAGTATCGCTCGCGGGTGAATCAGCCCGGCGAGAGCGGCCCGATCATCTCCGGCTACCAGGCCGACTTCGAATTCGGCAAGACCTTCTCCGGCATCCTTTACGAGGAGAAGGGCCGCGGCATCCTCGCCAAGCGCGGCGAGAAGACCGTCGTCAAGCCCGACCCGGCCGACGCGAACAAAGCCCAGGTCGAAGTCGTCGGCAGCGTCGGCGATTCCGACGCCATCCAGGCCTCGATCAAGGAAGGCGACTGGAACGAGTACCGCATCGTCGCGCAGGGCAAGCACCTTCAGCATTTCATCAACGGCAAGCAGACCGTCGACGTGACCGACGAGACGCCCAAAGGCGCGACCGAAGGCGTCCTCGCATTGCAACTCCACCAGGGCGGCGCGATGACCGTTCAGTTCAAGGACATCGTCCTGACGGAACTGAAGTAATCAGTAATCAGTGGGCAGTAATCAGTATTTCGAGGCCGCGCGCCCACTGGTTACTGCCCCACTGATTACTGCTCGCTTTCTGATTACTGCCCCACTGATTACTGATTACTTCTCCCCTATGCTGCGCTCCCTTCTCCTCACCTCACTCCTCGCCCTCACCGTCGCCACCCAGGCGGCGGACAAGAAGACCATCGTCATGATCGCCGGCAAGCCGAGCCACGGCCCCGGGCAGCATGAGCACAATGCGGGCATCCAACTGCTGGCCAAGGCGCTGATGCAGAAGGAAGGCAACCAGCTCGACATCAAGGTCCACCTGAATGCCGAGTGGCCGTCGCCCGAGGAGTTCGCGAAGGCGGATTCGATCGTGATCTATTCGGACGGCGGTGGCGGACATCCCGCCATCCAGGAGCAGCACCTGCAGGATCTCGCGACGCAGATGAACCGCGGCTGCGGCCTGGTCTGCCTGCACTACGCCACGGAGATCCCGGCGGACAAGGGCGGGCCGGAGTTTCTGAAATGGCTGGGCGGCTATTTCGAGGCCAACTGGTCGGTGAATCCGCACTGGGAGGCGAACTTCGCGGAGTTGCCGAAGCACCCGATCAGCAACGGCGTGAAGCCCTTCACGACGACTGACGAGTGGTATTTCCACATGCGCTTTCCCGAGGGGATGAAAGGGACCACGCCGATCCTCAGCGCGATCCCGCCGGAGAGCACAATGAGCCGCAAGGACGGCCCACATGAAGGCAACCCGACGGTCCGCGAAGAAGTGGCCGCGAAGAAGCCGCAGTCCACCGCGTGGGCGTGCGAGCGTCCCGACGGCGGCCGGGGTTTCGGTTTCACCGGCGGCCATTTTCACAAGGGCTGGGGCAATGAAGACCAGCGCAAGCTCGTCCTGAACGCCATCGTCTGGACCGCGCACGGCGAGGTGCCGGCCGGCGGCGTGGAGTCGACCGTGACCGAGGACGAGCTCAACGCGAATCAGGACCCGAAGCCCGCGCCCGCGCCGAAGCCGGCCGCCCCGGCGCCCGCGGCGCCGAAGCCGTAGCGCGGTCCCCACGGCCCTGGGCCGTTTGCGCGTCACAGACGGGCCGGGGCTACGACGGTGCGCCGGCGGAGCGCCGCAGCCGGTTCAGCAACCGGTAAAATCGCACCGTGTCCCGCACCGGCCGGATCTTGCTTTTCTCGTCGCCGTAAACCGTGCTCACCGGCACGGCGGCGATGGCATGCCCGAGCCTCGAGGCGATCGAGAGCATCTCGGTCTCGAAATCGAAGCGCGCGCTGGCGGCGGCGCTCAGCGGCTCGAGCAAATCGCGCCGCACCATGCGGTAGCCGCATTGCGTATCGGGAATGTCCTGCCCGACGACGCGGCTGATCTGCCATGACATGAAGCGGTTCGTGAGCTTGCGCACGAGCGGCATCGTCCGCACGTCGCTCATGCGGTTGCCGATCAGCAGCGCGGCCTGCGAGCGGTTCGCCTCCTCGAGAAAGCGCGGGATTTCCTCCGGCAAATGCTGGCCGTCGCCGTCGAGCAGCATCACGTACTCCAGGCCCGGACGCTGCGCCAGCGCGGCGAGTCCGGTCTTGATCGCCGCGCCCTTGCCCTGGTTGACCGTGTGGCTCACGACTTCCGCGCCGGCGCGTTGCGCTTCCGCCACCGTCGCGTCTTTCGAGCCGTCGTCGACGACCAGCGCGTGGTCGAGCACCGCGAGCACGCGGCGGGCGACCTCGTAAATGTGCCGCCCTTCGAGGTACGCGGGAATGAGCGCAACCACATTGGCGCGCGTGGCCGGCGTGGTCATCGGGGAACCGGATTGAAATCCGCCGCGTGATAAGAACTCCGCACCAGCGGCCCTGAGGCGACATGCGTGAAGCCCTTCTGCCGCGCGAGGTCGCCGTAGAGGTCGAAGGTCGCCGGCGGAATGTACGCGATCACCGGCAGATGCTGCGGGCTCGGCCGCAGATATTGCCCCATCGTCAGCACCTGCACGCCATGGTCGCGCAGGTCGTCCATCGCCTGGAAAATCTCGTTCTCCTCTTCGCCGAGGCCGAGCATCAGGCCGCTCTTCGTCACGATCTCGGGGGCGATTTCTTTCATCCGCTTCAGCACCTTGAGCGAGAGCGGATACTTCGCGCGCGAGCGGACCGCCGGCGTCAGCCGCTCGACCGTCTCCAGGTTGTGATTGAAAATGTGCGGGCGCGCCGCGGCGATCATTTGCAGGCATTCCTCCTTGCCGTGAAAATCCGGCGTCAGCACCTCGATCACCATTTCCGGGTCGCTCGCGCGCACCGCCTCGATCGTCCGCGCGAAATGATCCGCGCCGCCATCCTTCAAATCGTCGCGCGCCACGGCGGTGATGACGACGTGCTTGAGCTTCATGCGGTGCACGGCCTCCGCCACCCGCTGCGGCTCATCGGCTTCCAGCGCGAACGGCTTCGCCGTGGCGACCGCGCAAAAGCCGCAGGCGCGCGTGCAGCGGTCGCCGGCGATCATGAACGTCGCCGTCCCCTGGCTCCAGCATTCCCAGCGATTCGGGCATTGCGCCGACTCGCAAACCGTGTGCAGCCGCAGATCGGAGATGAGCGATTTCGTGGAAAAAAAGATCGGATTGGAAGGGAGGCGCACCTTGATCCAATCAGGCTTTTTCGCCTGATGGAGGGCCGGGTCGATCTTGGAGCAGGACATGAAGAGGAGCACCGTAGGTCACGCCGGGGAAAAATCAACGCAAGGCGTGAGGCGGCGGTTATTGAGCAGGTACGGTGCCCGGGATCACGCACGGTTTGTCACAGCCGTGTCACAGCGCGGTTAAGCTTCGGTAAACCGCCCGTTCATTGATTGACCGTACCGGCCTCAATACCGAACGGTCGCCTATGCGTTTCCTACGAACCGGCTGGATCAGTGACATTCACCTCGGCACCCGCGGCGCCCAGGCGGAGGCGGTGCTCGACTTCCTGCGCGAGCATGAATTCGAGACCCTCTATGTCGTCGGCGATCTCATCGATATCTGGTCGCTGAAACGCAGCCGCTACTGGCCGCAATCGCACAACGACGTCATCCAGAAACTGCTGCGCGCCGGCCGCAAGGGAACGCGCATCGTTTACATCCCTGGGAATCACGACGAATTCATCGCGGACTTCGTCGGCGACTTTGGCGCGGTCCACGTGGTGCCGCGTGACATTCACACCACCGCGGATGGGCGGCGGCTGCTCGTCATTCACGGGCACGAGCTCGACACGGTGGTCCAGAACATCAAGTGGCTCGCGGTGGCCGGCGACATCGGCTACCAACTGCTGCTCCACATGAATGCGCCGATCAACTGGATGCGCCGCGTGTGCGGCTTCGGCTACTGGTCGCTGAGCTCGTACGTGAAGCAGCGCGTGAAGAACGCCGTCAATTTCATCGGCGACTTCGAGAAGGCGATCGTCCGGTATGCGTCCGACGACAAGGTGCAGGGCGTCCTTTGCGGGCACATCCATTCGCCGGCCATTCGCGACATCGGCGGGGTGACGTATTACAACTGCGGCGACTGGGTTGAGAGCTGCTCCGCGCTGGTCGAGGACTTCGACGGGAAGATCGAGCTCATCACGATGGGACCCGGCAGCCTGAGCCTTGCCGCGCCGCAAGCCAGGGCACTCCCGAGCGAGGCCGACCACGCGCTGGTCGCGGCCAAGGAACCCGCGCTGAAGGACGGATGAGGCCTTCGCGGGAGTGCTGCCGCAGGCAGCGTGGCCCGGGGAGCACACGCGCCCTCGCGTGTTCTGCCCGGCGCCCTCGCCGGGCAGCGTTCAACAAACTACGGGTGAAAACTCATCAAACGGGGTGCAGCGCACAACGGGATTCGGCGGCTCGCCCGCCCGCCATCCCCCGCTATTCCCCTCCGCCTCCTCGGAGGGCGCCGAATCCAGCACGCGAGGGCGCGTGCGCTCCCCGGGCCATTCCGCTGCGCGCCAACTGCAATCGTACCGACTAAGATTCTCCGCGCTGCGAGCTTGGAATGATGGCGGGATCGCGTAAAACGCTCCCGCTTCCGTCGTTCTCCCATGAAACTCCGCGCCTCCTTTTTCGCTCTCGCTCTATCCCCGTTGCTCGCCCTGGCGGGTGAAACGGAGTGGCCGCAATTTCGCGGACCGACGGGGCAGGGGATCTCCGCCGCCACGAAGGTGCCGATCCAGTGGAGTGCGACCGAGAACATCGCCTGGTCGGTGGAAATGCCGGGCCATGGCTGGTCGTCGCCGGTGCTTTCGAAAGGGCGCCTATACCTTACCGCAGCGGTGCCCGACGCCGCGAACGACGTGACGCTGCGGGCGTTCTGTCTCGAGGCCGCCACCGGCCGGCAGATTTGGAACGTCGAGGTCATCCATCCCGACCCGGCGGAGTCGGCGAAGATGCATCGTAAGAACTCGCCGGCCAGCCCGACGCCGATCGTGACGGCCGACCGGCTCTACGTTCATTTCGGGCACATGGGAACGGCGGCGCTCGATCTCACCGGCAAGGTCCTCTGGACGCAGACGAGTCTCGGCTACGCGCCGACCCATGGCAACGGCGGCTCGCCGGCGCTCGTCGGCGACACGCTGATCTTCAGCGCGGACGGCGCGCCGGACCCCGGCGTGGTTTGCCTGAGCGCGGCGACCGGCGAGCTCAAGTGGAAGACGCCGCGCAACTCCACCGCGCGCAAGTTGTTCTCCTTCAGCACGCCGCTCCCGGTCACGGTCGGCGGCAAAAATCTGATCATATCGCCCGGCAGCGGCTTCGTCGGCGCCTATGACGTGGCGGATGGCAGCGAGCTCTGGCGTGTCAATTACGGCGAGGGCTACTCCGTCGTTCCGCGGCCGATCTTCGCGCATGGCTTGCTCTATCTTTCGTCGGGCTTCGACGCGGCGTGGGTCTACGCCATTCGCCCCGAAGGCGCGGCCGGCGACGCGACCGAAAGCAGCGTCGTGTGGAAGGCGAGCAAGGGCGCGCCGAAGACGCCCTCGATGGTCGTCGTGGGCGACGAGCTCTACTACGTCTCGGACAACGGTATCGCGAGCTGCGCGAATGCGCTGACCGGTGAAGTCTACTGGGCGGAGCGGCTCGGCGGCGATTTTTCCGCCTCGCCGGTGGCTACGGAAGGGCGCATTTATTTCCAAAACGAGACCGGAGTCGGGTATGTGGTGAAGGCGGGGAAGACGTTTGAGCTGCTCGCCAAGAACGAAATCGGGGAGCGGTCGCTGGCTTCGCCGGCCTTTGCCGATGGCACGATCTACCTGCGGTCGGAAGGGCATCTTTGGAAGATCGGGAAGTAGGCGCGCGGTGCCGGAAGGCGCGGAACTGCGCGCAGCGCTCCAACCGAGTGTAGAGCGCGGCTCTCCTCTGAGCCTAACTCCTGGAGTTTTTTTTCGCCTCGGGTTCTGCCCCCACCGGCGCACGGCCGCGTCTGGCGCGCGTCTCCTGCACGGTTTCCTCCACCAAGGCTTCGGCCAGCGCGGTGAAGCGGCGATGATTTTCCAGATCCTGCCGCAACGCCGGAACCTCCTCGGCCGGCACCCGGCGGCTCTGGTTGGCACCCGCCGCCCAGACTTGGTGTTTGAAGTAGGGGCCGAGACGCACCGTGCCGCCGGCGCCGTCCGCGCGCTCCCGGTATTCCTCGGAGAGGGTGCCGCGTTCCATGGAGTCGAGTCGCGCCATTTGCTCCAGGAGCGCGGCGCGTTTGCGGGTGGGATCGAGGTGAGCCATGGCCGTTCAGTGTCTATGCACATAGACACCAATGCGAGAAAAAAGAAGCGCCTGCCAGGCGCTATTCTTCCGCGGAACTTTTTTGTCCTGCACCCTCGCCACTCCGCCACTCGGCGGGGTGAGCCGTTGCTTGACGCTCGTTTGTCACAACGCATAAGGTTCCCCTCCCTTCACCGGAGCCCCAACCACACCTTGGACTTAAAAGACATCAAAGAGCTCATCGCCCTGATGAGAAAGAATGACCTGTCGGAGTTTCGACTCGAACAGGAAGGCTTCAAAATCACCCTGAAACGTGGGGTCGATTTCCCGGCGCTGCCCGCGGGCGCTGTACCGCAGCTCAGCTACGCTCCACCCGCGCCCGCGCCGGCCGCCCCCGCGGCTCAGGCACCCGCGCCCGAGGCCAAGGAGAAGCTGCGCGAGATCACTTCCCCGATGGTCGGCACGTTTTACGCCGCCGCCTCGCCGGAATCCGCCCCGTTCGCCACGCCCGGCAAGGAGGTGACCGATGGCACCGTCGTCTGCATCATCGAGGCGATGAAGGTGATGAACGAGATCAAGTCCGAGATCGACGGGACGATCGTCGAGGTCGTCGCCGAGAACGGCAAGCCGGTGCAATTCGGCCAGGTCCTCTTCCGCGTTCGCTAGAGGCGCCTCATGTTCAACAAGGTCCTCATCGCCAATCGCGGCGAGATCGCGCTGCGGGTCATCCGCGCCTGCAAGGAGCTCGGCATCAAGACGCTCGCCGTCTACTCCGAGGCGGACATCGATTCGCTCCACGTCCAACTGGCCGATCAGGCGATCTGCATCGGGCCGGCGCTCAGCTCGCAGTCGTACCTGAAGATCGCGAGCATCATCTCCGCCGCCGAGATTGGCGATGTCGATGCCATCCACCCCGGCTACGGTTTCCTGGCGGAGAACGCGCATTTCGCGGACGTCTGCGCGAGCTGCAACATCAAGTTCATCGGACCGAGCCCTGACGCGATCAGGCAGATGGGCGACAAGAACAACGCCCGCGACACCGCGCGCAAAGCCGGCGTACCGACGACGCCCGGCTCCGATGGCCTCGTCGAATCCGAGGCCGAAGCGCTGAAGATCGCGAAGAAGATCGGCTACCCGGTGATGATCAAGGCAGTCGCCGGCGGCGGTGGCAAAGGGATGCGCGCCGCGCACAACGATGTGTCGCTGGTGCAGGGGTATCACGGCGCGCGCATGGAGGCGGAGAAGGCCTTCGGCAACGCCGGCGTTTACATTGAAAAGCTGATCGAGAACCCGCACCACATCGAGTTTCAGATCATGGGCGATGAGCACGGCGACGTGGTCCATATCGGCGAGCGGGATTGCTCCATGCAGCGGCGCAACCAGAAGATCATCGAGGAGTGCCCCTCGCCGATCATGAGCGAGGAACTGCGCAAGAAGATGGGCGCGGCGAGCGTGAAGCTGGCCAAGCAGGTGAATTACGTCGGCGCGGGGACCATCGAGTACCTCGTGGACGACAAGGGGAACTTCTACTTCATGGAGATGAATACCCGCATCCAGGTGGAGCACACGATCACCGAGGAGGCGTACGGCATCGATCTCGTGAAGGAGCAAATCAAGGTCGCGGCGGGCGAAAAGCTCTCCGACTACGTGCGCGATTCGAAGCGGAAATACCACGCGATCGAGTGCCGGGTGAACGCGGAGGATCCGTTCAAGAACTTCCAGCCGAGCCCCGGCAAGCTCGAGCTCTACTACGCGCCCGGCGGCCGCGGTGTCCGCATCGATTCGCACGCCTACGCCGGCTACACCGTGCCGCCGCACTACGATTCCATGATCGCGAAAGTGATCGCCGTCGGGACCTCGCGCGACAACGCGATCGCCCGCATGCGGCGCGCACTGGGCGAGTACATCATCCGCGGGATCAAGACGACGATCCCTTTCCAGCAGGCGATCATGCATGATCCGGACTTCGTGCGCGGGAAGTACGACACCGGTTTCGTGCAACGGCTGATCGACGCGCGCGGGACGGAGTTTGGGAAGTAAGGGTGGGTTTTCTGAAGATGGGAAGAATGGGAGTAAGGGGAATAATGGGACGGATGCCTCCTATTCTTCGCATGCTTCCCATACCTCCCACGCCGCCATGAAAACCCTGCACGAGGCACGCCTCTACGGCATCGTCGACCTCGGTTACGTGCGCCCGGAGAATCTCGAGCGCACCGCCGAGCAGATGTGCGCGGGCGGTGTCGACATCGTCCAACTCCGCGCGAAGAACGCGACCGACCTCGAAATCGAGGAGTACGCGCAGCGCCTCGCGCCCATCCTGGAATCCGCGGGCGTGCCGTTCATCATCAACGATTTTCCTGAGCTCGTGCCCGCCATCGGCGCACAGGGCGCGCACGTCGGCCAGGACGACCTCGACGTCGCCGAGGCCCGCTGGCGCGCCGGCCGTTCGCTCGCCGGCGAGTTGCCCCCGCCGCTCATCGGCAAGTCGACCCACTCTCTCGCGCAAGCCGTCGCCGCCGCCGAGGAGGGCGCCGATTACATCGGCTTCGGCCCGCTCTACGCCACGCCGACCAAGCTCGGGCGGCCCGCCATTGGCTTCGATGAGATCCGCGCGGTGCACGAGCGCGTGGGCGTCCCGATCTTCTGCATCGGGGGCATCAAGCTCGAAAACCTCGACGCGGTGATCGCCGCAGGTGCGCGGCGGGTGGTGATTGTGTCGGGGATTTTGCAGGCGGGGGAT
This sequence comes from Chthoniobacteraceae bacterium, assembly GCA_035997375.1. Taxonomy (GTDB): domain Bacteria; phylum Verrucomicrobiota; class Verrucomicrobiia; order Chthoniobacterales; family Chthoniobacteraceae; genus DASYIS01. The sequence goes on along the minus strand of DASYIS010000417.1, from coordinate 1,437 downwards.
ATTGGCGGGTATTGCCGCGAGGTGAAGGCGCGGTTGGGGGTGGGCTGAAAGGCGCAACGAAATGATTGAGCGCCAGGTCCATTCGCTGTACCCTGGCTCTATGGCAAACGGTGTCCTCTACCCGCGCAGCAAAGAAGAAGTCGATGAGATGATCGCCAGTCTCCACCGCGGGACGGCGAAGTTGCTGAAGTCGAAGAAGAAAGCGCGCGAATTCATGATCAAGAACGGATTCATGACGAAAGACGGCAAGCTCACCAAGCGATACGGCGGCTGATGTGGACGCCGAGTTGGGTGGTTGGCTATCACGGCTGCGACTTGGCAGTCGCGGAGCTTGTCCTCTCGGGAGAGGCGAACTTGAAGGTCAGCGAGAACGATTACGATTGGTTGGGCAGCGGGATTTACTTCTGGGAAAATGACGCGAGTCGGGCGCACGAATGGGCGGAATTTGTCCGGGACCACCCGCAGGTCTCCGCTCACCTGATCCGTCAGCCAGCGGTCATCGGGGCGGTGATCGACCTTGGGCATTGTCTTGATCTACTTGAAGCGGAGTCCATCCGACTAGTTCGGGACGCCTATGGCGATCTCGAAAAAGTCGCTGCGGAAGTGAACCTACCGCTGCCCGTAAACGCCGGGCCGAAACCGGACTATCCAGTCCGCCGGCTGGATTGTGCGGTGATGAACTACCTGCATGTTAACCGGCAAGCAGAAGGCAATCGACCGTTCGACTCGGTGCGTGCGCCCTTCACTGAAGGCGCGCTTCTCTATCTAGGAGCCGGATTCCACTCGCGCACCCACCTGCAGCTTTGCGTCCGCAAAGAGGCGCAGATCATCGGCTACTTCCGGGTCCGGGAGCGCGGCGGACTTGGGTGAACCGGTGAGCCCTCACGCGGCGGCGCGCTCCTGGTAGATCTGTTGTTCGCGGGCGATGAAAATATCCGCGAGAAAGGCGTAGGCCTCGCCCCAAGCGCCGATCACCTCCTCAGTCGCGCCGGCGCCGAGCACCTCGCGGATGGAGGCGAGCAGGTTGGTGCCGACGATCGGGTAGTGTTCAGGCTGGATCTGCAAGGAGGCGTGTCGCTGCGCGATCCGTTCCACTGCGCCGGTGAGCGCCGGCAGGTTGTCGATATTCGCCGCGTAGGCGCAGATGGCGGCGGCCAGCTTCTTCGGCTGCTCACCCGACGCCATGTTCGCAGGGTCGAAGTAGGAGGCGACTTCCGGATTCACCCGAAACATCCGCTGATAGAAATGGCGCGTCAGCGTTTCGCCGTGCTTTCGGAGCACTGGGACGGTGGACTTGACGATGGCGATGGTGGAGTCGGAAAGCATGGGCTTGGAAGAGTTGCGCATAATAGGTAGCTAGTATACCTATTCTGCGCAAGCGTTTTCTTAGCCTAAAAACGTGAATAGGGAAGTAGCCGCGCGTGAAAACGGCGGTGG
>DASYIS010000416.1:0-5274 GCA_035997375.1 Chthoniobacteraceae bacterium | reverse complement strand
CCGCTTCGTGCCGTCGGGCTTCAACAGTTCGCGGCCGAGGATCTCGCCTTCCTTGCTATAGGACTCGATGAGCTTCACCGGCTTCCCCGCGGGGTCTTCGCAGGCGTACTCCGCGGTGAAGGTCCCGTCGGGCGCCACCTCCACCGTCCGGTCCCGCTCGGTGACGCGCTTCGACTTCAACTTGCCCTGCGCATCGTAGCTTTCCTGCACTTGCACGCTCTCGCCGCCCGCCAGCGTGCCCGGTCCGCCGACCGTCTTGGCGCCATCGGGAAAGACGATCTGCAGGCCACCCTGGCCGTCCGTGCTCTCCACGCGCCCATCGGAATATTGCGCGCGCGTGGCGCCCTCTTTGTTCATCAAAATCTGCGTCCCGTCCGGCATGCGCCACTCCAGGTCGCCGCTCGGCAGGCTGATCTCGCGCACGCCATCCGGCGTAATGACGGCCTTGATGCCCTTTGGGTACTCGACCAGCCGCGTGCCGTTGGTCTCCACCGTCTCGCGACCGCCGTCCGGCAGGAGCCAGCTTTTGCGGCCGGCGGCGTCCGTCTGCTCGACCGCGCCATCGGTGCGCAGTTGCCCCGGCGCCGGCGGCGCGCCCATGTCGCCGCCCTTGCGCAAGGTCAGCGTGCGGCGCGCGAGGAAATCCCACGCGAGCGCGAGCGCGGGGCTCTTTTCCACTCCCGTGCCGCTCACGTAGTTCCGCACCATCAGCGTCTGCGCGACGAGCATCCCCTGCCGCGCGGCGGCGTTGCACCAGCGGACGGCCTGCTTCTCGTCCTTCGCCACGCCCGCGCCATTGAAGTAGCAGATGCCGAGGTTATACTCCGCCTCGGGAAAACCGCGCTCCGCCGCCGCCTTGAAATACGCGAAGGCCTTCGCCGGATCCTTCTCCACCCCCTGCCCGCGCGTATAGGCGACTCCGAGATTGAATTGCGCCGACGGATCGCCGCCCCGCGCGTAGTTCTCCTGCACCTCCAGCGATTCCACCACCGCCTGATCCAGCGCTCCCATGGCCGCCAGCGACAGGACAAGCCAGACCGATCCGATGAGGGGTGTTTTCATAAGGACGGCGGCAGTCTAATCCATCCGGCCGGCGGTGAAAGGAAGAATCCGCCGCCCGGCGGAGCGTCACTTGCCGAAGAAGGCGGTAATGTCGAAGTAAATGGTCCTCTTCATGCCGTCGGCGGTCGTGAACTCGAGCACGTCATACGCATGGCCCTTTGCGTTCTGGAGCGATTGCGAGCCGCGCTTGTAGCCGGGGAAATGTTGCCGGAGGTACTCATACTCGGCATGCACTCCGGTCTCCTCGGTGGCGCCTTTGATGACGATGGCTTTCTCGAGCGACGAGCCGTCCCCGCCGGCCAAGGAGATCGCCGGCGGCTTCGCGAGCGCAACCTGAGCCGCGCAGCAAAGCGCGAAGATGGAGAGGAGTCGGATGAGCTTGGATGGTTTCATATAAACACGGGCCGGTGCTTTGTTAAGCGAACATCCCAGCGATGATGACCAGCCAGGCTAGGATACCGATGACGAGGCAGGTGATATGGCCGCCGGAGAAGCGGTAATAGGACGGCTGGAGCCCCGAAGCTTCATTCACCGCGTTGATGTACTTCTGCGCGGGGAGGAGGAAGCAGAAGGTCGGAGCGGAAATCACCAGGCCGGCCAAATTGACAGCGGCATCCGGTGAGTTGTCCATGATGCGTCCGACAAGCATGAGCGCGATCCAACCGGTTCCAAGCCAGCCCGGGGAGAAGGTGGCAGACGCGAACTGATTGGTCTCTCGATCGTTTTTGATCCTCGTGAGGAGCGAGTGAATGAAAAAGACGCCAAAAATTCCGCGCCAGAACGGCTGGATCATGAGGCCGTCGCGCTCGTTGAGATAGCGCCAGTTGCGATAAATCCAGTAGGCCTCGTACAGGCCGAGGGAGACGATGCTCATCACGATCAGCCGGCTCGTCGGGATGTAGAGAAACATCGGCCGGGACTTCCAGGTGACGGACGGCGCAACCAGGGGCGGTTGCGCCAAGGGCGGCGGGACGTTGAGCACCTGATACAATGGTTGCCAATCCGACAATCCCTCGCACCACGCAGAGTCGTGGAGGGTGATCGCGCCGGAATTCAGCATGATCTCGATCTGGTCGCTCGAGAAGGGGCCGGTCTGCCGGTTTGATTGGGCGACGAAAATTTGCATGCCACTGAACTTTGTCATTCCTCTCGGCGCTCGGGCAACGCTGAACGTGCGATCGCCGGATTCGCGGTTTCACGGGCCTATTTCCTCTGGAAACGGTAGGAATTGCACATCCGGCTTCATCTCATCTTCATCCATGCCTGCTATTCTCACCCGTTTGCCCCTATGAGATTGCTCCTCGTCGAAGACGAACCGGACCTGCTGCGCGGCCTCGCGCGGACGCTGCGGGAGGAGGGGTATGCCGTCGACACGGCGGAGGATGGCGAGACCGGCTTCTACAAGGCGACGAACGCCGAGTACGACGGGATCGTGCTCGATGCCATGCTGCCGGAGATGGACGGGTGGGAATTGCTGCGCCGGCTGCGCGTGACGCATCGCACGCCGGTGCTGATGCTGACCGCGCGCGACTCGACGAACGACCGCGTGCGCGGGCTCGATCTCGGGGCGGACGATTATCTCGTGAAGCCGTTCGATCTGCCGGAGCTTCTAGCGCGCGTGCGAGCCCTGATCCGGCGCGGTCACCAGCAGCCGCGGCCGACCCTCCAGATCGGCGAGGTGGAGATCGACTCCAAGGCGCGGATCATCCGCCGCGCAGGGACGGCGGTGGCGTTGACGGCGCGCGAGTATGCGCTGGTCGAGTTCCTCGCGATGCATCGCGGCGAGATCATCACGCGGACCGCGCTCTACGAGCACCTGCTGGACGAGAACGACGACTCGCTTTCCAACCTGCTCGACGTGCATGTCTCGAACATCCGCAAGAAGCTCGGCCACGACTTCATTGTTACGCGCCGGGGGCACGGCTACTGCATCGAATGAACTTGTTTCGCTCCATCCGCTGGCGTTTCCAGCTTTGGTACGGGCTGTTGCTCGTGCTGGTGCTCTGCGGGTTCGGCGTTACGGCGTACCATTTGCAAAGCGCGCAGCGGGTGCGGCAGCTCGACGCGGAGTTGCAGCGCCGGCTCGTGGTCGTCTCGGGTGCGCTGAAGGGCGGCGGCCCGCGCATTCCTCCACCGCAGCGCCCGGGACCGCCGCCGCGGCGGTTTTTCCGGCTCAGCGCGGAGGAAGCGGCGCTCTTCGGCGAGCAGGGCAACCGGAGCTACTATTACATGGTCTGGCTGCGCAACGGGCCGCCGCTGACACGCTCGACGAATGCGCCGGCGGACCTGCTGCCGCCGCATCCGGAAGAGCCGAGCCCCCGGCAGCGCGGCCCTTTTCGCGAGGTCTTTATGAATCCCGAGCCGATGGATTGCATCCTGGTCGGCTGCTCGACCGAGGCGGAGGAAGCCGAGCTCAGCGTGTTGAAATGGAGGCTCATCGCCGCCGGCGCGACGGTGCTGCTGCTCGGGCTGCTCGGCGGCTGGTGGCTCGGCGCGCACGCGCTGCGGCCGCTGGGGCAGATCGGCGCGGCGGCCCGCAAAATCGCGGAGGGGAATCTCGCCCAGCGCATTCCCGGCGAGGCGGCCGGCGGCGAACTGAAGGAGCTGGTCGGGGTGCTCAACTCCACCTTCGCGCGGCTCGAGGAGGCCTTCGCGCAACAAACGCGCTTCACCTCCGATGCGGCGCACGAGTTGCGCACGCCGGTCACGGTGCTGCTGACGGAAGCGCAATCCGTGCTGAACCGCGAGCGCTCGCCGGAGGAGTATCGGCAGTGCATCGAAACCTGCCAGCGTGCGGCGCAGCGGATGCGCCGGCTCATCGAATCGCTCCTGCAACTCGCGCGGCTCGACGCGCACGAGGCGGACATCGCGCAGGTGCGGTTCAATTTCGGCGCGGTCTGCGCGGAGTGCGTGGAACTCCTGCAGCCGCTGGCTCGCGAACGCAACGTCACGCTGGCCGCGCATCTGCCGGCGATCGAGTGCGTGGGCGACCCGGAGCGGCTCTCGCAAGTGGTCGTGAACCTCGTCACCAACGCCATCCAGCACAACCGCGCTGGCGACGAAGTGCAGGTCACTTTGATGCGCGAAAACGGCAGCGTGGTGTTGCTGGTGGCGGACAACGGACGGGGGATTCCGAGTGATAAACTTCCACACATCTTCGAGCGTTTCTACCGCGGAGATGCCTCGCGGTCCCGCCGAACCGAGAGCGGCGGCCTCGGCCTGGCCATCGCCCGGGCGATCGTGGAAGCGCACCACGGCGAGATCGGGGCAACCTCGCAGATCGATCAAGGCACAGCCATGGCGGTGCGGCTCCCCGCCGAAGGCGTGCTTTCAGTCCATCAGGTCCATACTGTCCACTAAGTAAATACCCGAGATTACACCCCGAAAAGATTTTTGAACTTTTTATCAGCAACGGCTCCAGCTTCATCTTCTCTTAAGGTTCGGCAGCTAGGATGGGTGCACATGAAAACCCCTACGCTCATACCGCACCAGTCCGCTCACCCCGGTTTGAAAGCCCGTCCATTCCCCCTGCTGGGTTCGATCTGCGCCCTGCTCGCCTCCGCGGCGATCGGTCTCGCGCAGTCCGCCCCGCCGCCTTCCGGCACTCGTCCGCCGCCGACCGGTACGCAACCGCCTCCGACGGGAACCCAGCCGCCACCCACCGGCACTCAGCCCCCGCCCACTGGCACCCAACCGCCACCTCCTCCGACTGGCACCCGGCCCCCACCGACTGGTACGCAGCCGCCGCCCGCGGGTACCCAACCGCCGCCGCCTCCGACCGGCACCCAGCCCCCGACTGGCACGCAACCGCCTCCCACGGGCACCCAACCTCCGCCTCCTCCAACTGGCACACAACCGCCTCCAGCCGATACTCAACCGCCGCCTCCTCCCACCGGCACCCAGCCCCCGCCGACCGATACGCAGCCACCACCCACTGGCACCCAACCGCCGCCGCCTCCGACCGGCACCCAACCTCCGCCCCCGCAGGGCGCCCAGCCGCCGCCTACCTCCACCCCGCCTCCACGCCGTCGCCACCAGCCACCACCGCAAGCCATGCAGCCGCCGACCGGCGCGCCACGCGCCGGCGAACCGTTGCGTGGCTTGACCGCAGATCAGCTTTCCGCCTTTGCGACAGGCAAGCTGGAGTTCCGCAACCGCGAGACGCCGGCGGGCGGACTCGGTCCCATCTTCAATGATGTCTCCTGCTTCGCC